>JBLHKS010000200.1:0-12838 GCA_047620505.1 Verrucomicrobiales bacterium
TGGCCCAAATTTCAGGTTTCGACCGAGACTCTGAATTTCCTTTTTTAGAACGTTACACGACTCGGGCGTGCCCGCTTCGAGCGTGTTGTCGCCTTTTACAATGGCTTCGTAGATTCGGGTTCGTCCCTGGACGTCGTCCGACTTGACCGTGAGCAATTCCTGAAGCGTGTAGGCCGCGCCGTAAGCCTCAAGCGCCCAGACCTCCATCTCTCCGAAACGCTGACCGCCGTACTGCGCCTTACCGCCGAGAGGCTGCTGGGTAACCAGCGAGTAAGGACCAACCGCACGGGCGTGGATTTTGTCTTCAACCAAGTGGCCGAGTTTCAGCATGTAAATGATGCCAACCACGACGTCCTGATGGAACGCATCGCCAGTGCGACCGTCATAAAGCGTAGCTTTACCATTGTCATTGATCCACTCGTAGCCTTCGACCTTGCGGGCTTCGCGCATGTAATCCATGATCTTTTCTTCGGAAATTCCGTCAAAGACCGGAGTCGCGACCTTGAAACCGAGTGCCTTAGCTGCGACACCAAGGTGGGTTTCAAGAACCTGGCCAACGTTCATTCGGCTGGGCACCCCGAGCGGGTTCAAACAAATGTCGACTGGCGTCCCGTTACTCAAGAATGGCATGTCCTGCTCCGGAACGATGTTGGCGACAACACCCTTGTTTCCGTGACGGCCAGCCATTTTGTCGCCGATGGAAAGCTTACGCTTCTTGGCAACGAACACTTTGACCTGCTTGATGATGCCGGGATCGACATCGTCACCGCTCTCAAGATTATCGAGTTTGCGTTCCCGATCGTCGTTCACATCCGTGAATTTCTGTTCGAACGCACCGATGATTTCCATGATCTTCACCCGAATCGGGCTCGCATCAATTTCGATCGTTTCGTGATCTTCAGCCAACTTGCGGAGCACCGTTTTGGTGATCTTTTTGTTCGCTGGAATGATGATCTGGCCAGTGCCGTTGACGACATCGAGCGGGATTTTTTCACCAAGCAAAACGTCGGACAGCTTTTCGGTCAGATCGTTCGTGAGTTCCTCACGCTTGGTGTTCCACTCCTCCTCAATCTCTTTGGACTGCTTCTCGCGCTCCTGCTGAGAGAGTTTTTCCTTCGTTGGAGTGTTCCGAGATGAAACTCGAACGTCCATGACGATGCCAGTGCACCCTGATGGAACTCGCAGCGAAGTGTCCTTCACGTCGGCGGCCTTTTCACCGAAGATTGCGCGAAGCAGACGCTCTTCCGGAGCGAGCTCCGTTTCGCTTTTCGGAGTGATCTTGCCGACAAGAATATCACCCGGCTTAACTTCTGCGCCAACACGGATAACGCCGTCCTGGGCGAGATGCCGAAGGGCTTCCTCCCCGACGTTCGGGATATCTCGAGTGATTTCTTCCGGACCCAACTTCGTATCGCGGGCACCGACCTCGAACTCGTCGATGTGAATCGAGGTATAAACGTCCTCTTTCACAACTCGCTCGGAAATCGTGATCGCATCCTCAAAGTTATATCCGTTCCACGGCATGAACGCGACCATCACATTTCGCCCCAGAGCCAGTTCACCTAACTCCGTATTGGGACCGTCAGCCATCACATCGCCCACCTTGACCTTCTGGCCGCGCTTGACGATCGGCTTCTGGTTCATGCAAGTGCCTGCGTTCGAACGCATGAACTTACGCAAAGGATAAGCGTAGATGCCTTTACTCTCGTTGTGCTTGACCGAATTTGGGTTTGTAAGGAACTCTCGTTCGCCAACAGGAAGCTTCCCATCCTTCGTAACGACGATCATTTCCGCAGTAGCAGCTGCTACCGTTCCGTTGCTCTCGCAAACGATGACTGCGCGCGAATCTTCGGCCACCTTTTTCTCCATTCCGGTGCCGATGTACGGCGAGTCGGAAATGAGGAGAGGCACGCCCTGGCGCTGCATGTTCGAGCCCATCAACGCGCGGTTCGCGTCATCGTGCTCGAGGAACGGAATCAGACTCGCCGCAACCGAAACGAGCTGTTTCGGCGAAACGTCCATGTAAGTGGACTTTTCCGGTTCGACCTCAAGGAAGTCGCCACGATAACGGACCGTGACCTTTTTGTTCGTGAATTTACCCTTTTCGTCGACCGGATTGTTGGCCTGAGCGATTAGGTGCTTTTCTTCCTGGTCAGCAGTCAGATAGTCGATCTGCGCTTTGACCACACCTTTCACAATCTTGCGGTAAGGCGTTTCGATGAAACCGAATGCGTTAATCCGCGCAAAAACCGACATCGAGTTAATGAGACCAATGTTAGGTCCCTCCGGAGTCTCGATCGGACAAATGCGACCGTAGTGCGAGGGGTGCACGTCGCGCACTTCGAATCCAGCACGATCTCGGTTCAGGCCACCAGGCCCGAGAGCCGAAAGCCGCCGCTTGTGCGTCAATTCAGATAGCGGATTAATCTGGTCCATGAACTGCGACAACTGCGAACGGCCGAAGAAGTCGCGAACAACCGCGCTCAGCGCTTTCGGGTTGATCAGTTTCTGCGGCGTCATTCCTTCGATGTTCACATCGAAAAGCGTCATCCGCTCTTTCACCAGACGCTCAGTCCGAGCGAGACCAACGCGGCACTGGTTAGCGAGAAGTTCACCAACCGCGCGAATCCGGCGACTTCCAAGGTGATCGATGTCATCGAGCACGCCCTCGCCCTTCTTAAGATTAAGAAGGTATTTCATCGCGGCTACAAAATCTTCCTTCACCAGGACCCGCTCATCACCGTCAACACCAAGCTCCAGCTTTTGGTTAATCTTGTAACGACCAACACGCGTCAGGTCATATTTCTTAGGATCAAAGAACAGCCGCTTAAGCAGCGCCTTGGCATTCGCAACCGTTGGCGGATCGCCAGGACGCAAGCGTTTGTAGATCTCTTTGAGGGCTTCTTCCTCGTTCTGTGACGGATCCTTTTTGAGCGACTTGATCAGGACATCGTCTTTGCTGGTGTCGACGACTGGAACTTTCTTGTGACCGAGCGCAAGCAACTGATTCACAACACCGATCGTCATCGGCTCGTAAGCCTTGCAGAGAACGATTTCGCCGTCGAGCAAATCGGCAAACGGAGCCTTTGAACTTAGAACCTGTTCGTCGAGATCCTTGTGAAGTTTCAGGTCTTCGACGTCATAGAATTCTCGGATGATTTCGTCATCCGATCCGTAGCCGATCGCGCGAAGGAAAGTCGACGCGAGGAATTTCCGGCGCCGACGACGGCGATCCAGATAAACGTAAAGCAGATCGTTATTATCGAACTGAACCTCAAGCCATGAACCGCGATCCGGAATGATCCGGAATCCGTGCAATTCTTTTCCATTGAGGTGAAACGATCGCTCGAAACAAACGCCCGGCGAACGGTGCAACTGGCTAACGACAACTCGTTCAGCTCCGTTGATCACGAACGTTCCGCGACGAGTCATCAGAGGTAATTCGCCCATGTAGACCTTCTCTTCTTTCGTGTCGCCGCCGTCTTCCTTCAAAGAAAAGGTGACGTAGAGAGGCGCGCTGAAGGTCTCGCTTTCGCGAAGTGATTCCAAAGCCGTTAACTTCGGATCTCCAACGTCGTAAGTTACGAAATCGAGAGTGAATTTCTCGTCGTAACTATCGATTGGAAAAATCTCACTGAAGACCGCCTGAAGACCGGCCATCGTTCGCTTACTGGGCGGAACTCCATTTTGGAGAAATTCTTCGTAGGACTCAACCTGAACCTCGATGAGGTTTGGTGGAGAAATTGGTTCTTTGAGCTGGCCGAAATGACGTCGTTCCATGGCGGTGTGGTCTGACTAAGGTTGGTCTTGGATGAGATGGACGGATCCGCGTTAACGGGTTCCGTTAGCGATGCTTCAGGGCCGACTAGAGGCGAGAGACTAGTCTCAATTTCTGGTCGTATGTAAAAAGGCGTAAAGCGCTTCTCCCTTCATCAGCCAGCAGCTGCTGAGGGTGAAACGCTGTCGAAATTCTGTGTGTGCTGTGTGTCAGAATCGATTGTCAATCCGAGTTACCGGCTTGCTTTTAATCGTCGTGGCAGAAAAAATTGAAGGAGCAGCCTCCTTCAGAAAGCCGCCTCCGGGGTTTGACCCGAAAGCGGCCTGTAAAATATCGAGTCGAGAAGACGACTACTTGAGAGTGACCTTTGCGCCAGCCTCTTCGAGCTTCTTCTTAATTGCGTCAGCTTCGTCCTTCGGAGCGGCTTCGCGCAACGTTGAAGGCGCGCCTTCAACAAGCTTCTTCGCATCAGCAAGGCCGAGACCCGGCACACAGCTGCGAACTTCCTTAATAACCGCGATCTTGTTTTCACCGAAGCTTTCGAGAACGACATCGAAGTCTGTTTTCTCTTCAGCTGCTTCAGCTGGCGCGGCAGGGCCGGCCATCATCATTCCAGCAGCAGGAGCAGCGCTGACGCCCCACTCTTCTTCAAGATCTTTAACCAACCCGGCGACTTCCAATACAGTCAGTCTGCCGAGTTCCTCTTTTAGTTTGCTAATATCAGCCATTTTATTTATGTCGGTATCGTCGTAGTGGGAAGCGTCCCACCTTTTCAGTCCGGCCGCCGCCGCCCCGACAAGGAACCATTTGTGTTGTTTTCAAGCCGCAGCCGCATAGACCACGGCCATCGATTCAAATTGTTTCGTTTGTAAGAATTTTAACCCTCTTTCTCGGATTTCGCCTGCAGCAAGCGAGCCAACGATGCGCCCGGCTCGTTCAGCGTCCGAACGAGTTTTCCCGCTGGAGCCATGAGCGTGCTGAGCAATTGGCTGAGCAACACATCGCGCGGCGGCAGATCTGCCAAGGCACCCAAATCTTCCGGAGAAAGGTATTTCCCGTCGAGAATGCCCGATTTCAATTGAGGCTTTTCCGACACTTTCGCGAAATCCTTGAGCACCTTCGCTGCTGCGCAGATGTCGCTTTCGCCCGTTATGATCGCTGTCTGGCCGGTAAGGTCAGCCGCGATGTCGTCCGGAGCCGACGCGGCCTTTAAAGCGCGCTTGACGAAGGTATTTTTGGCAACCTGGCATCGCGCGCCAGTTGCGCGGAGCTTTTCACGGAGATCCGTGAACTGATCAACCGTGACCCCCGTGTAATCAGTTACGATCACAAACGGCGAGGCGTTGACCTGCTCATAGATCTCATCAATGATGATTTGCTTATCAGGATTCATTATATAGTCCTTTTTGGGTTAGCGTTGTCGTTTGGCTCGCCTTAGGCCTTCACCATTTTTCCAGTATCCAAGTGAACTCCAGGAGTCATCGTTCCCGCAATCGTGGCCGCGTGCATATAAATGCCTTTCGATGAAGACGGACGCTGCCCGTTAACCGCATCGATCGCGGCACGCGCGTTATCCAGCAACTGCTCGTCAGTGAAACTGACTTTCCCAACTCGCATCGCAACGTTCGAGTTGCGATCCACCTTGAAATCGATCCTGCCTGCCTTGACTTCGGCGATCGCCTTGGCGGTGTCGTCCGTGACCGTGCCCGTCTTCGGATTCGGCATCAGGCCGCGCGGCCCGAGAACTCGACCCAACTTCCGCACTTCCGCCATCGCAGCTGGAGTTGCCACTGCCACATCGAAATCAGTAAAACCCTCCTTAACCTTCTTGATCAGGTCGTCCATCCCAACGTGCTCGGCACCGGCGCTCTTCGCAGCCGCCGCAGCATCACCTTCGGCAAAAACCGCGACTCGAACGTCTGTTCCGCTTCCGTGCGGAAGACGAACGGCACCACGAACCATTTGATCCGATTGCTTAGGATCAACCCCCAACTTGAAAGACAACGTCACCGTCGAATCAAATTTTGGTGCCGGGAATTTTTTAACCAAGGCCACTGCATCCTCGATGGGATACAATTTTTCGATATCCACCAATTTGGCGGCCTTTTCGTATCGTTTGCTGCGTTTTCTTGCCATCTGTTTGGTGCAGTTCAAACGGACCCGGATTGACCAAGCCCTCCTGCGTTAGTTTGTTTAAAAAGTCAGGGTCAACCCTCGATCTCGATTCCCATCTGACGGGCCGTGCCTTCGAGAACTCGAGCAGCCGCATCTTCATTGCTCGTATTCATATCGGCGATTTTAATCTTCACGACCTCCATCAGCTGTGCGCGAGTCAGTTTTGCCACCTTATTCTTATGGGGCTCGCCGGAACCGGATGCGATATTCGCTGCCTTCTTCAGCAGAACCGCAGCTGGCGGGTTTTTGGTGATGAACGTAAAGCTCGCATCCTTATAGACGGTGATCACCGTCGGCAAAAGATCGCCAGACTGTTTCTGCGTCGAAGCGTTAAACTCTTTGCAGAAGCCCATGATATTGACACCGGCTTGACCGAGCGCTGGGCCGACTGGCGGTGCAGGGTTCGCTTGACCTGCAGGAATCTGCAGTTTGATGATACTTTTGACTTCTTTCGCCATCGTTTTGGTTTCTAAATCGGATTTCGAATTCGTTTACTCAGTCTCGACCTGCCAGAATTCCAGATCGACCGGGGTTGCCCGCCCGAAAAGGTCGACGGACACGCGAAGCTTTCCTTTTTCCAGATCGATCTCTTCGACCACGCCGTTCTGGCCGTCAAACGGCCCATCTTTAACTTTTACCGTGTCGCCCACTCCGAACAGAACCTTCGGAACCGCATGATCTTCGCGATCGCGGATCTGTGCCAGCATTGCCTGCACCTCGCGCGGGCGCATCGGCATCGGAATATTTTTGGATCCCGCGAAGTTAATCACATCCGGGGTCTCTTGAATAAAATACCAAGTTTCATCCACCAACGAATTATCCTCGTTCAACATATGCATGTTGATGATGATGTAGCCCGGGAAGAATTTTCGATTCGTTTCCGTTTTCTTCCCGCGCTTGACTTCCGAGACGCGCTCCATCGGGACCAGAACCTCAAAAACTCGATCGCCCATCTCCTCTGATTCGATCCGTCGCTTCAAGCTATCACGGACCCTCCCCTCCTTGCCGGAAAGAACGTGAACTACATACCATTGGTCTTCTGGGGACGGGACGAGAGGCATTTTATTAAATAGAAGCTCAGAATGAAGTGAATTCAGGAAACAAGACCTGAATCAGCAGCGTCTCACTCACCTGTTCCAGCCGAAGTCAGAAATCGCAGTGTATTGACCATTACGAAATCTCCAAAAGCGACGTAGCCGCCGAGAAGGATCATTGCAATCAGCACAACGATTGTGGAGTCGATCAATTCCTTGTATTTTTTAACTCCCTTTTCCTTGGGGTCCCAAGGCCAAGTCGCCTTTTGCAACTCAGTCTTGACTTCACCAACAAATTTTCCCATTCGACCGAACATGATAATTACTCGCTTTCCTAGATTGGTTTTTGATTTGTCAGCGTGAGTCGCAGGACCAAGAACGAGGAGCAGGGCAGGCGGGACTCGAACCCACAACCAATGGTTTTGGAAACCACTACTCTACCAATTGAGCCACTGCCCTATTTCTCATCTGTTCGGAAAGGCGCGCAATTAAACACAAATTTCCTTTTTTTGCAAATTTTGTCGTTTTAGTCCGCGCGAACACTTTCACAGACTCAGTGCAGTTGTTTTTTAACGCCACCCTTAGAGTCAGAGAGCGCGACGGAACGAATCCCGCCGCGCTATCCGCAAATTTATTTGTTTAGTCGATCTCTATCGCTTCAATCGAGAATTTCCCCGACGCGACCAGCTCCGACCGTCCGGCCACCCTCTCGGATAGCGAAACGAATCGTTTTCTCCATCGCAATCGGCGTGATCAAGTCAACCTTCAGATTGACGTTGTCGCCAGGCATGACCATTTCGACGCCATCCGGAAGCTCGATGCTGCCGGTAACATCCGTGGTCCGGAAGTAGAACTGCGGGCGATAGTTACTGAAGAACGGCGTGTGACGGCCACCTTCATCCTTACTCAGGACGTAAACTTCAGCGTTGAATTTTTTGTGCGGAGTAATCGAACCCGTCTTCGCAATCACCTGACCGCGCTCGATATCATCTTTCTTCGTGCCGCGAAGCAGAAGACCGACGTTATCACCTGCACGACCTTCATCGAGCAACTTGCGGAACATTTCGATGTCCGTAACCGTCGTTTTGATGGTGTCGCGAATTCCAACGATCTCGATTTCTTCCATCTTCTTGACGATACCGCGCTCGATACGACCAGTCGCAACCGTGCCGCGCCCTTCAATAGAGAAGACATCCTCGATCGGCATCAGGAACGGCAGATCAACTGGGCGCTCCGGCTGCGGAATGTAGGTATCGACAGCTTCCAAGAGCTTCATGATGGGCTCAGTCTCACCGGCGAGCGCCTTAAGCGCAGAACCCGGAACAATCGGAATGTCGTCGCCCGGGAATTCGTAACTGCTGAGCAGCTCGCGAATCTCCATTTCGACGAGTTCGATCAACTCGGGATCATCAACATGGTCAACTTTGTTCAGGAAGACGACCATGGCCGGCACACCCACCTGACGGGCAAGCAGAATGTGCTCACGAGTCTGGGGCATTGGTCCGTCGGCGGCGCTGACAACGAGGATCGCCCCGTCCATCTGAGCCGCGCCAGTGATCATGTTCTTGACATAGTCAGCGTGCCCCGGGCAGTCAACGTGGGCATAGTGACGGCTTTCCGTCTCATACTCCACGTGTGCGGTAGAAATCGTGATTCCACGCGCTTTCTCCTCCGGAGCGGCGTCAATCTCGTCATAATCTTTCTTCTCCGCGAGACCCAAGGCAGCCAAAGTATGGCAGATAGCTGCCGTTAAGGTGGTCTTGCCGTGGTCGACGTGTCCGATAGTGCCTACGTTTACGTGCGGCTTTGTACGCTCGAATGCTTGCTTAGCCATTTGCCTCGTCTGGTGGTGTGTTCGATTTGGGGGCCGTAGCCCGGTTAGTTTGTGTTTAAAAAATGGAGCTCTTGATGGGAATTGAACCCATGACCTCTTCCTTACCAAGGAAGTGCTCTACCGCTGAGCTACAAGAGCCTTGACAAAGAAGGGCCGCATTTCTGCCGCCCACTTATTCAAGCCTCGCAGTTTCACATCAATTACGCCCGGGAACTCCCTCATTTAACAAAAAGAATCCACGGGCGGAATTGTAGCTCCGCGCGAAGCGGACGGCATAGTAGCCAGTTGCCTTTTTCTGTCAAAATGTTCTAGACAAAATTTTCAAATTTCGGATCAGGCCGAATTCTGACCATTTCCCTGCGGATTTCTCAGACTCGCTCCGGGATCGCGAATCCGCCGGTAAAGCGCTGGAAACGAGACCATCAGCCCCATCGCCAACCAAATGAAGCGCTCGCCTTGCGCGTTCCCCATCGATGTGAGGAAAACCATCAGCGCCGACGCCATGATCACGAGCATCGATTCCGTGAAGTACGCCAGCAGCTGCTCACCCTCGCGCAGCATCCGCCGCATGAACCGAATTCCCACCACGACCCCGAGAAGCACGAGCGCGCTGTAGGCGGAAAACCCGAAAATCCCAGTTTCGGCCAGCACCCCCACGTAATAATTGTGGATCGCCGGCGCTTCCGGCAGGTTCGAGATCCACATGTGCTTGCCGAGCCCACAGCCGATCCACGGACTCTCCATCCACAGTTCGAGCCCCCACTTAATATGGATCAGGCGAACGGCGAAGGTCGAAAGGTTCACGCTGCCGGTCTGAAGTTGTACTGTTTCCGAATCTGCCTGCCCGCTGACCGCCGCGATGATCGTCAGGAAATTCGATCGCAGATTCTGCGGCATGACCGGCAGCAAAAGCACGAACGCCACACCGAGCCCAACACAGGTCATGAACGCCCACTTCGTTTTTCCTTCGAGCACCATCGCGAGGATGATCATCGTGGGAATCGTCGCCTGAATCATCCGGGCGTTGGTCACGTTGTGAGTCGACAAAAACAAAACACAGGCCCCGATCAGAAACCAACGCGCACGGCCCGGCGCGGAGGCTCGGATCAACGCAATCGCAATCCAGAGACAGAATTGCATGTGAAACGCGCCCGGGTGAGCATCGAGGTAAAACCCCTTACGCCGCGGAATCGAGCCGTCGGGCTCCAACTCGGCCCCGAAGAAAAACAGAGTGATCGCATAGGGAATCCCTGTGATCACCACCGTCCACGCCAGCCGCCTGACGTCGTCGACCGTTCGGCAGGCGGACATCGCGAGCACGCCAATCAGCGTCGCGAAAAGAATCTCGCGCATTCGATGGTAAGCAAGGCCATCAAGCATAAGCCAATCCGGGATCAACGACGGCGAGAGCCCAAGCAGGATCGACAGCACGCAGATCACGATGAAGATCGCATAGAGAAAAGTGTAGCGCGGCTCGAGGTAGAGCTGGCGCGGATTGAAAAGCGCCTGAAAACACCACGAAGCGATCGCAAAACCAAACGGCACCAGCCAGATCACCGGCAAAATCCCGCCCGTATCAATCTCGCCAAGATGCGGGATGAAAATGACGAGACCGAGAAAGGCGATTCGATAATTCGGCAGAATCGCGATCCCCGCAACGCCAGCAGCTGCTCCCAGAATTCCAGCTCCGAATCCCCAGCGAAACGCGATGAACAAGACGACGCCGAAGAGCGCAGTCCCCAGAAATGCGATCGGCCAAAAGCCCGGCGCTCCCGGTTCACGCTCCACCGTCAACGAGCTCATTCGGCCTGCTGACGCTGCCGATATTTCTCCTGATATTTCTCGAACAGCTGGGTATGCCGACTCGAAAGATCGATTTCGCGGCCCCGAATCCAAGCACGCTCAACCGTCGTGCGGACCTCAAGCGGATCGCCGTTGGTCACGAAAAAAGTCGCCTCACGACCGTCCTCCAACGAGCCCAGACGATCGGCGACGCCTAGAATTTGCGCAGGAAAAAGCGTTACCGATTTGAACGCCGTTTCCGGATCAAGCCCGTGAGCAGCTGCTCGCGCGGCCTGGTAAGGGAGATTTCGCTCGTTAGCCGCATCGAAGGCCGATCCAGAATTCGCGATGCAAAACGGAATCCCGGCTGCGTGAAGCTTCGAAGCCGCAGTGTAAGGCGTGTCGTAGGCTTCCCAACGGCGCGGAAGATCGTTCACCGGGCTCAAAATCACCGCCGCGTCCCGAGCCGCCAACTCGCTCGTCAGTCGCCAGGCATCGCGGCCACCGACAATCACCGGCGAGGCGATTTTCTCGCGTGCTGTGAAATGAAGCGCGTCCTGAATCTGCCCTGCGGTCTGCGCGTGAATGAAAAGCCGAAGCTCCCCCGCCAGCACCGGCGCAAGCGCTTCCCAGCGCAGGTCCGTATCGACCGTCTCGCCCTCAGCCGCCTTCACGTAGGCTCGCGTATCGGCAAAAGCCTCCGTCAGTTTCTCAACCGCCTCGCCATAAGCCTTGCGCATTTTCTCCAATTCCTTCTCGTCGACCGTACTCGTCCAACGCGGAAACTGCCGCAATTCCGGCCAGAAAACGTGCATCCCAACCGGCGATTTGATCGTCATCTCCTCCCAGGTCCAACCGTCCATCCGCATCAACGCCGACTGCCCGCCAATCAGACCGCCGCTCGCGCCACGCGGAATCGTCAGAGTCGCCAGCACGCCATTCGCGCGAGTCACCGGGATCAGCTCGCTATCCGGATTCACCGAGATCTGCGCGCGTGCATTCGGATTGATCGCCCCCGGCTCCGCGATATCGACCGTCGCGCGGACTGCGTTGATTTCGACCAGCCCAAGCACGCTGTTAGCGGCGATCATCCCAGGATAAATGTGCTTCTCCTCCGCCAGCTCGATCGTCACCGTGCCGTCTGGAATGACGAAGTCGGATTCCTCGGCAAAAACTCCTTCGACCTTCCCGCCCACAAGCAGCAGCTGTCCGCGCGGGATCGGATCCGAGCTAACCGGATGAATCGTCGCACCGATGATCAAGATCGGCTTCGACTGCGCACCGGGCGGCACAGTATCGTTGCCCAGCAGCTGCCAGGGAGCGAACAGACAAAGAAGGGGCGTCAGAGCAGCGAAGTAGCGGTTCATTCAGCGGAAAGGCTCGCCTTGGATGGCACCCGAAGTCAAAACCAAAAGCACCCATCAAAATCGTGCACGAGTCACTTCAAATACTTGGCCACAACTGCTTGAATCGCGCTGCGACAACTTTCGGCACCATTTTCGCCGTTGTTTGTAAAAGCAGCAACTGCAGCATTTCGTTCAGGAGCAATCCAAATGCTACAATGATTCATCGTGTTATTTCCGTCATGGGCGATCGCTGAACCTTGAGCCCATGGAGCTCTGGAGACGATCCAGCCTCGCGCATAGTTGTCGTTTTCCGGCACAGCTGTATGCAGAAATTCGTACGTCTCCGCTTTCTTTAGAATCGGCCCAATTTCACGGGCTGCATGCATTGAAATGTAGCGGGAAATATCTTTAAGCGAGCAGTGAACGGTGCCGGCGGGCCCGATCACCCAACTGTTGTCATCACCGTTTCCTGGAGGGAACGGAGTTGTCCCGTTTTTATGCGGCCAAGGCTGTGTCGGGCTATTCCTATCTTCGCGAGCCGCATTTCCGAATCCGGAATCTGTCATACCTAAAGGCTCAAAGATTCTTTCTTCGATCAGGCTCTCCCAAGGCTTTCCCGTAACCTGCTCCAGCATCGCTCCCGCAACCACAAATCCTGAGTTCGAATACTCATATTTCGAATTAGGCTTGCTTGTTGGAGGCAGATTAAGAACAGCTTCTACATATTGTGTTCGTTGCTTCAGAATTTCTCTGTCTTTTAGGTCCCTGAATTCAATTTTGAAGTGCAACGTTTTAATATAGTTCGAGCAGAGCTTCGATCAACGTGTTAGTTAAGATGTAGATTCAACTCGTCGGACGGGGTTCGAAATCCGAGTATTTTTCGAGGCCG
>JBLHKS010000201.1:0-12796 GCA_047620505.1 Verrucomicrobiales bacterium
CGTGGATCAATCAAGGCCGGCAACGGATCGTGGACCTCGAAGCGCGGATGGAGCGCGATCGAGAGGAGCTAAGCACGGTCGATGAAGAGGCTTGGGATGACCAAACGCGGCGAGATCAATCCTAACCCGTTTATCCCTACTTTCGGCTTCGGCTCGGTGGCGCGCTGGCTCCTTCATCGGCGACCACGATTTCGAGCTCCGGCCGAGCTGCTTTCAACGCGGCCGCGAGCGTCGCCGTGTCGACTCCACCGCGGCGATTGTCGATCAGGACGACTTCGAGCGGTTTGATTTTCGCGAGCGCTTCCATGTGAGCCGGCGTGAAAGTTTTGGCGTTCTCCATGCTGATCAATTTGAGCGGTAGCTTCAGCAGCTGCTGAAGACCTTCGGGCGTGATGTTCGTCTCGGAGCCACGCGGCGCGGCGAAATCGATCTTCAATTCTTCGAGCTTCGGAAACTGCTCGGCGATGTGAGCGAGGTGGGTGTCGTCCGGAATAAGAGGGGAATGATAGAGGTTGAGGTAAGTCAGATTGGCCAGACCCGTGAGCGAAAGGACGGCGTCGCGCTGCTTTTCGGGATCATCGCGGTTTAGATCGCGCAGCCCCATGCAGCCGCCGACAGTGAGGGCTTCGATCTTCAAATCACGAAACGGCGCGAGCGTGGTGAACGTTTTGCAGTGCCAGATCGTCAGGCGCTTCAGTTTGGGTAATTTTTGAAGAAATCCCCATTCGTCGTCGCCCGCCTGCGGAGCGTTGAGCGCGATTTGCTCGAGATGCGGCAGTTTTCCGAGCAGCTGGAGCTCCGCAGTCGAATGAGGCGGTTTGCCGCCAGAGAAAATCTTCACAACATGGCCGTCATCGTCGAGCGTGAGGCGTGCGCCAGCCTTTTCGAAAAGGGCGATGATCCCGGCTTCGTCCGAAGGAAGTTCAGCCTGAATCGCTCCCGCCGAAATAGCGAGAACAACGGCGGCACAGGAAGTTTGGATGAATGCGCTCATGGGTTGAAACCTGAACGCGACCTGACGAGCAGCAAAGCCAATTCGGCAGATGCGTAAAACCTGATAAATTCGGAAAAACGCCCGCGTGTTTGTAGGACTAAAATCGCGTCAATCGACGCATCCCGATCTCCCTTATGAACACCGCTGTTAAAGCAAAAGAATCCACACGCCGCCGTTTCATGGAAGGCACGGCGAAATCGCTCCTCGGCGTCGGCGCTCTCGGCATGACCACTCGCGGCTTCGCGGCCAAAGGCCCGGGGCTGGAGAATCTTCAGCCGCGTCTCGGCGCAGCGAAGCACGTCATCTACCTCTATATGGGTGGCGGAATGACCCACCTGGACACGTTTGATCTCAAGCAAGGCCACGAAAATCAGGGCCCGACTCGCGCGATCGATACGAACGTTGACGGTATTCAAATTTCCGAATATCTCCCGAGTCTCGCGGCTCACGCCGACAAGTTGGCGATCGTCAATTCACTTACTTCGACCGCTGGCGCGCACGAGCAGGGCAACTACCTGATGCACACCAGCTACGAAAAGCGCGCCACGATTCGCCACCCGGGAATCGGTGCTTGGCTCCTCAAATTTAACGGTCGTCTCAACCCAAATCTCCCAGGTTCCGTCTTTATCGGCGGCAACAGCCGAATTAACGGCGGCGGCGGATTTTTTGAGCCTGAATACGAGCCACTGGCGATCAACGAGCCTTCTTCCGGTCTGAAAAATTCCAAGATCCGCGGAATGGATCAGGAAACGTTCAATCACCGTCTTGATCTCGCGCAGAAGTTCGATGCCGAGTTTCACGCCCGCTACGACGTCAAAGAAGTCCGCGCCTACCGCCAGATGTACGACGACGCCGTCCGCATCATGTCGAGCCGCGACCTCGCTGCGTTTGACCTTTCGAAAGAGTCCGAAGCGACTCGCGAAATGTATGGCGAAGACGCTTTCGGTCAGGGCTGCCTTCTCGCTCGCCGCTTGATTGAGCACGACGTCCGTGCTGTCGAAGTCAGCTACGGCGGCTGGGACATGCACAACAGTGTTTTCATCAACGCGCCGGAACGTTGCGCCGTGCTCGACCAGGGCATGTCCGCGCTGCTGCACGATCTCGATCGCCGCGGCAAGCTCGAAGACACGCTCGTCGTCCTGACCACGGAGTTCGGCCGCACCCCGCGGATCAACCAGAACGCCGGTCGCGATCACTACCCGAAGGCGTACTCCAGCGTGCTCGCCGGTGGCGGAGTCGCAGGAGGTCAGGTTTACGGCAAGACCGATGCAGGAGCAGAGAACGTCGTCGAGAATCCGGTCCGGCCTGAGGACTTCAACGCGACCGTCGCTCATGCGCTTGGTCTGCCTCTTGATCACATTCTCTACAGCCCGAGCAAGCGCCCGTTCACGGTTGCCCACAAAGGTGTGCCGGTTCAGCAGCTGCTGGCCTGAGGCTGAGACCTCGATTCGATTTTCGAATTTCCGAAAACCCGGTGTCGCTCGCGGCTCCGGGTTTTTCGTGTCCGGCTAGTCCAGCAGCTGCTGAATCGACGGAACGAGCCGAGGATCAGCGCGGACTGCGTCGAGGAAGCTGGGAAACGCGGGAGTCCAACCGAGAGCACGGAGTTTGGCGTTTTGGATCTGCTTGTGCGTCCAGCCGCGTTTGCGATTCAAATCTCGCGGGCCTTCCGGTGGCGGCGACAGCCGAAAAAACTCGGCTAGAGCTGTGTAAGTCGCCCGAAGCGTTGTCGGCGAGCCATCGCAAACGTTGAAAATTGCGCCAGCTGATTTGGGAAGCGCGGTCGCCAAAGCCACGACTGCACTGGCTGCATCGTCACGATGAATTTGATTCAAAAAGCGGCTTTCGCCGGTCTCGATCATCGCCGTGCCGCCGAGAACCCGCTGGAGAATTACCGAGCGCCCAGGACCGTAAAGACCGGCGAGCCTGGCAACGACTCCTCCGTTTTCGAGCACGAGATTTTCGGCGCCCCGGAGAACCTGGCCGGTTTCGCGAGCCGGTTCGGCTGAGCTGGATTCGTCGACGACTTCGCCCTCGATTTGCGGATAAACGCTGGTGCTCGACGTGAAAATCAGCGTCGCACGCGGAAACGCAGCGAGGAGATTTTGACAGCCGCCGAGGTAGACCGCTTCGTACTGAGCCGAGCCGCGACGTCCGGAGCTGGCGCAGTGGACGATGACGCTGGGATCAAAAAACGATCCGAGCGGTTCAACTTGGCTCGACTTGCCAAGATCACAGGATCCGACTTGGAAATCGACCTCCGCTCGCAGTTTTTCGGCCGATTCCTCAGAATGCGTCAGGCCTAGGATTTCTGCTCCCTGCTCGCGAAACTGAGCCGCGATTTCCTGGCCGAGATAACCGCAGCCTGCGATGAGCACCTTTGTCATGATCGTCTACGAACCTTTCGATAATGCTCAGCCACGCCAGCAGCGACTCCGTGGGCGTACTCGCGGAAAAGATCGATTCTCCACTCGCCATTCACTTTTCGAATCCCTCGATACTCACCTTCCTGAACGCGATCGTGAACGGTCTGATTGTTCATGACGTAGGGCTCAAAAAAGACGACCGGACACTCGAAAATTCGGGTCGCGAGCAAGTTTCGCGACCAGACATAAGGACTTTTGCCGACCATCTTCGCGTTCTTTCCTTTATAGGTGAACTCAGGCAAATTGATCGCCTCACTCATGACCTCGGCAACCGTGGTCGCGACTGCGAGTTCCTCTGGATGCGTCCGCTGAAGCAGCCGGCGAAGAAGCTCAAATCGCTGATCATCTTTCTTGATTTCGCCAGCGCTGAAGCAACCGCTGGTTAGAATGTGGAAGTGGTTTTTGTCGACAAAATCCGGGTCAGCCGGATCTCCCCAAGCCTCGGCGTTGACGTGCAGACACAGCGCTAGATCGGGCCGAAAATCATCGTTAATCTGTTTGGCGCGCGCGCGAATTTCCGAGCTGAGATAAAAAGTCCGCTCAGCAGCTCGGAGCAGGCCAAGGTCCGTCTCAGGATCGGCGTCAGGCGGAAAATTACTGAATTCCCGAATGTACTCGACGTAGTCTGCCGGCCTGGTCCGGGTAACCGGCTTGTTTTCCCGACGAACAAGAGCGACGCGCGCTCCCAGACGAGTCAGCTCATCGCGGAGAATCTCGCCAACCCGCAGCGCAACTTCGCCTTCCATCACCGGAAGCGTGTCCTCGCGAATCTGAAACCACCGCGCCTCCATCTTCGCGAATTCGCCGCCGATGTGACCCGGATCGACGGCAATTCGCATGCCTTCGAGCGGTTTTTCAGGATCGCTCAGCGGTGGCAGCTGCTGGGCCGAACGCCAGTACCTCGGAGGCGGATTTTCCGTTTCCTCAGCCGCGAATCGCAGCGTCCAGGTCTGATCTGCAAACCAGGAATTCCGGACGATCTCAGCATGATCCGGAAAAATCTGGATCATCTTGCCGATTGCTTTGGGATCCTCGGCGTAGTTTCGAATCAGCTCAGCTTCGAAGACCTCGCGCGTGATTTTTCCTTGGTAACGATCAAGCTCGGTCCAGCTCGGCGGCAAGCCAAGTTTCTCAAGCAGAGGCTTCGGCGGCGGCCTTGGAGCTTCGGGTTTCGGTTTCGGCTCCGCTTCTGCTTCCAGTGCGGGTTCCGTCTCCGGCTTCGGTTCTGGTGCGGGAACCGGCTCCTGGGCTCCTGTGCAACCCGACAGAATCAGGCAGGCCAATGATGTCGAAAATCGCAGCCTCATCCACTCGTCGTTTCGTCCCCGTCTGCGGCGTCCGCTCCAGCTGGTTTCGGCTTTACCGTTGCCAACTCGTCTCCGGCTTCGAGACCCGCTTTGATCTCGACAACCTGATGATCGTTGATGCCGATCTCAACTTCGCGGCGCTCAAAAGTTTCATCCCCGTCCTTAACGTAAACGACGCTCTGGCCTTCCTCGACGAACACACCGGGCAGACCCACAGCGACCACGCCGCTAACCTCTTCGACAACGATTTTCACCTGCGCCGTCATCCCGGGTCTCACCCGCAGATTCTCAGCCGGAAACGAAACGGTGATCGGAAAAACCCGCGCTTTGCCTGGCGCTGCAGCGGTCGGCGTGCTGCGTCCGGAGCCACCCGAACTCGTCTGGCCCTTGGGCCGCGCGGACGGAGAAATAAAAGTGATCTTCCCGGTTACCTCAACGTCCGCCAGCGAATCAAAAGTCAGCGTCACGTCCATCCCGCGCTGCACTTTGTCGACATCGACCTCGCTGATTTCAGTTTCGACTTCCAGTTGGGTCAGCTGCGCGACTCGCATGAGAATCGAGCCCTCGTTGAACGAACTGACGCCGGTGACGACCGTTCCTTCGGTTAATTTGTGTTCGAGAACGATCCCGTCATGCGGAGCGACAATCCTGGTTTTCTCCAATTTCTCTTTCAGCAGCTGCAACTGGGATTGCTGAATCGAAAACTCGTTTTCTGCGAGTTTGAAATCGATTTCCGCTTGGGAGAACTCGCGTTCGGAAACGAAGTTTTTCTCTCGCAACGCGAGTTTGGCCTCGTAGTCGAGCTTAACTCCTGCGGCGCGAAGTCGGGCGGCTTCGATTTTGAAATTCTGCTCGACGATTTGAGTGTCGAGCTCCCGACGATCCAGCTCGATCAGAACTCTATCCTTTTTGACCTGGTCGCCCTCCAAGATGTGAATCTTCACGATCCGGCCGCTAACCTCGGCCTTGAGATCGGTAAAAAGCGCCGGTTCGATCTGGCCGATGCACCGGACGACCTGCTGGATGTCGCGGGTTTCCGCCGTGACCGTAAAAACCGGTGTTTCGACTTCCTCACTGCTGGCGATGAAAAAGTGGAACACGCCCCAGCCACCGCCCCCGAGCAGGGCGAGCGCAAAAAGAATGGCAAAGATTCTGGCGAACATCGAGGGGGTTTCCGGAAGAGGACGTTCCGTTTCTACGGGGCGAACTCAACCGATTTGTCGGGTTCTCAAAACCAACACTTTGAACGCCCGCCCCATCAGCCCTGGATGCGTCAGGGTTTGGAATTGCCGGAGCAACGCCGCCTGCTCCGCGTTCGGTGGTTTTCCGTCGAGTTCGCGGAGCCAGCTCTCGGCGATCCGCGTGAGAAATCGGCTCTGATCCGTGAATTCGACCGTTTCCAGGCCAGCAGCTGCTGCGGCGATCTGAAGCTGGGTGAAGTTGACTTGAGTCGTGATGTCGGTCTCGCCGATCGCATCAAACGGATCGTCGGTCGCGACGTGAGAGCGGTAGCAGCGCAGGGTGCCGTCAGCTCGTTCAGGGGAAAGAAAATCTTCGCCTTCGAGGCCGTAGTCGATGATCGCGAAGTAGCCGTGCTTGAGAAATTTCGGTAGTCCATCGATCCAGGCGGCCGCAGCTGGGCAAACCTCGGTTGTGTGATTTTCGAGCGCGGTTTCGGGGAGAAATTCAGCGAGCTCGGGTGGGCATTCGAACGGCCGCTCGACAAGATCGTCGCTTTCGAGCACAACCCGCAATTCGCGCCAGGCACCGTTCTCGAATCGGACGCGATGAACGGGAAACGCGTCGACCAGCTCGTTGCAGATGAAAACGCCCGTTTCCGCGTTCCCTCTGAATTCGACCCGATCGCCAAGCCGCTCCTTTTGAGCAACGCGGAGCTTTTCGGTCGGCTCCAGAATCCGATACCCGACGCTTTCCGGCAACTCGGCGAGAATATCAGCAGCAAGTCGACCGTCGTGAGCGCCTTGCTCGATCACCGCGAAATCCGGCGGCGAATTCAGCAGCTGCTGGCATTCTCGGATCCACCGCGCGAGCAGCATTCCGAAGCAGCGACCGACGCTCACGCTCGTGAAAAAATCCCCGCTTTTCCCGATCGGTCGCGGCCGGCTGTAGTAGCCGTGATCCGGATCGTAGAGCGCGATTTCCATGAATTTCGCGAACGAAATCCCGCGTTCGCCATTTTTTTTGACAAGTTCGTCGATTTTCCCGCGTATCGGTCCTTCGGCCCTTGCGTGTGGCGGCTTGCCCTTTTGAGAAAGGGGGTTCATAATTGGAGCCATCGCAGGGGGACGAGTTGAAAGCAAAAACAACCGCTCACCGCAGTGACTTCCAGATCCATGTTTGAATATCGGTATAAGCCGCCGTTTTACCTTCGGCGTTGGTTCCAGGCAACCGCGCTCCTCTTTTTCGTGCTCGGAATTGCTGGGATCATCGGGATTTCGATTTTTCTGAAGCCCTACAAATTGCGCGCTGGGGAATTCGATTTCGCCGATATCGACAAGCTTGAGCGCGCCAGCATTATTTACGATCGCGACGGCCTTGAGCTCGGTCGAATCTTTGTGCTGAACCGCGACCCGATCGAACTTGAGAAAGTGCCGCTCCACATGATTCATTCTCTGATCGCGATCGAGGACGCGCGTTTTTTCGAGCACGACGGAGTCGATTACATGGGAATTGCGCGGGCGATGTTCCGCAACGTGCGTGCCGGTTCCGCGAAGCAGGGGGCGAGCACGATCACCCAGCAGCTGGCGCGGAATGCGTTTAGCCTAACGGAGAAGAGCTACGATCGGAAACTGGTCGAAGCGTTTCTGGCTCATCGAATTGAGAAGAATTTCTCCAAGGCGGAGATCATGGAGATGTACTTGAACCGAATTTATTTCGGCAGCGGTTTTTACGGCGTGAACGCGGCCGCGAAGGGTTATTTCGGCAAGGAAATCAGTGAAATCAGCCAGGAAGAGGCGGCGACTCTCTGTGGTCTGATCAAGAGCCCGGGCCGGCTCTCGCCGATCAACAACATCGAGGCATCCAAAAGAGCTCGGGATTACGTTTTCGTTAGGATGGTCGAGGAGCGGATGATCACGAAAGCTGAGTCGGAAGTGTTGAAGGCCAAACCGATCGTGCTGGCTCCGAAACGGGTCGAGCGGAAACGCTCCTTCGAGTACGCCTACGAGCAGGTTCGTCAGCAGGTCATGGCCCAGATCGGGTTCGAAGCGGCGTCCGAGGGCGGGTTCCACATTTATACGACGATCGATTCGAAGCTCCAACTTGCCGCGTCGCAGAGCCTCGTGAAGCACCTCGATCGCGTGGAGAAGCTGCATATCGAGCGGACTGACGAGAAGGACCGTCAGCAGACTTATGCGGAATTTGAGCGAGTGATCGATAGCTGGAATAAAGAGCTGGGCGATCGGCCCGAGCCTGCAGAGGGCGAGGAAGACGACTTTGAGGACAGCCGTCCGCTTCCCGAATATCTCCAGGGGGCTGCGCTAGCGATCGACAACCGAACCGGGGCGGTTCGCGCGCTGGTTGGCGGCCGCGAATTCACTCACAGCGCGTTTGATCGAACTCTGCTCGCGCGCCGAAAAGTCGGCACTTCCTTCACTCCATTTGTCTACGCAGCAGGCTTCGCTGGCGGGAAATTTTCGGGCTCGAAAGTCGACGATAGTCCCTTGGACAATAAATATGTGCAGATCGGCGGCGAAACCGGGATCGTTCCGGAATACGGCGCGGAGACTTCGACTCCGAAGTATGAAAAGTGGATCCCAGCGCGCCACGCCCTGATTAGCGGGAAAAACGCGGCAACGGTTCGATTTGGAATTGAGGCTGGTTTGGAAAACGTCGTCAAGACTGCCCAGGAAGCCGGGATCATTTTTGAGGGCGAAATTCAGAATTACAACTCGACGTTTCTCGGCAACAGCGAGGCTTCTGTAGCTGAAATGGCTCTGGCCTACACGATTTTTCCGAATGCTGGCAAGCGCCCGGTCGATATCTTCATCATCGAGCAGATTCGCGATAACGATGGAAATAAGATCTTCGGGGCCGAGTCGGAAGAGCCGCATGTTCGCGTGATCGACCCCTACTCCGCCTGGCAAGTCCACAGCGCGCTGGCTGAATCGCTTGAAACCGGGACGGCGTCCCTGGCGCGTTCGGAATACGGCCTTGGCCAGTTTCCTGTCGCTGCAAAAACCGGCACGGCTTACTCTTTCAAGGACGACTGGGTCATCGGCTACACGAGCGAAGTCACTTGCGCCGTCTGGACCGGATTTGACAAGGCTTCGCCGATTTACGACGGAGCTTTCAGCAGCGAAACCATTCTTCCTGTCTGGACCGAAATCATCAACGAAAGCGCCGAGATTTTCCCGCCGCAGCCGATCCAACCGCCAGCGGATGCGATCCGCGTTGAGGTCTGCTCCATCGCAGGTGACCTCGCGACTGAGTTTTGTTATCACTATCTTGGCGAAGAAGTTGAAGGAGAAACCAACGCCAATCGCGAGCAGGTTCGGGACAGCTTCGTCGAGTTTCTCGATCCAAAACGCCCTTTCAAACGGATGTGCGCGGCTCACGGCCCGGGAGGTCGACTGAATCCGCTTGTGATCCAGCCGATCCGCCCTCGTCAGTTGATCGATCCAAGATTTGCTCCTACGAGGCCTGTTTTGCGTCCTGACGATTTTGATCTCGATGTTCAGCCTGTTTTCCTCCAATCCCAGACAATCGAGGGCGCGGACCCCTACAATTCGGTCAAGCTCACCTCCATCCGTCCGCGCATCCTCGGGCGACCCGTCAGGCTTAATCTGAGAGACATTCCTTTCGTTGGACCGCCCGCGCCACCGGCGATCACGCCTTCGGCAACCGTTGAACGGCCTGATCCGAATGCGCCTCGCTTCACGCCAGAGCCCATTCGGCCGAGTTTGATTGAGCCAACCGTTCCCGATTACCCGTCCGATCCAAACGACGACGCGCCGATTTTCCGACGTCCGGGCACTCCGGATCCAACTCCTGCATCGCAGCCCGAGCTCAGTCCGGATCCTGACGGAAATCGCTACGGTGCTCCCGCAACGCCTCGCCCGCCACGCCGGACGGAGGACGGGGTTCCCTCGATCCTCGACGAAGATCCAGATTCGGCACCGGTCGAGCCGCCGCGCGCCGAGCGCATTCAATTTGATTGATCCGAAATTCGGCGCACGGTTGCCGCCCATGAAAACCGTCTGCATTTGCGCGTTCATCTTTGCCCTGGCGCTCGTTTTGGCGGCACGGCCCGGGTTCGCCGAGAACGACACTCCGGCGATCGAAATCGGATCCGAACTTTCGCTCTCTGAGGCTGTGGATCTCGCCCTCGGCCACAATCTTGATCTCAAGATTCAGCGCACCGAAGTCGACGACTCTCGACAGGGTCTTCAGATCGTGAAATCGGATTTCGACCCCGAGCTGACGAGCAGCACAAATTCAAACTTCAGTCTCTCGCCGCGATCGTCGACACAGCTCGACGGGGCTTCGCAGCCGGAACGTCGATCGGCTTCCCTCGACGCCGGGCTCAACAAAAAGCTCGAAACCGGTGCCACGATCGGACTGCGATCGGAGATCCTCGATCGCAGCAAAACCAATTCGTCCTTCACCACGTTGAACCCGGAATTCAACACCGCGCTCCGACTTCAAGTCCGCCAGCCGCTGCTCAAGAACGCGGGATTTCATTACAATCTCAGTCCGATCCGGATTGCCGAGCTGCGAATCGATGAATCCAACCAGCAGCTGCTGGGCGCGCTTCTCGAAACGCTCCGCGAAACCGAGAACCGCTACTGGACCGTGGTCGCGGCTGAAGAAGAACGCGAAATCATCACGCGCAGCATCGAACTCGCCGAATTCATCGTTGACGAAGCCGAAGGCCGCGAAGGCGTCGGGCTCGCGACCGAAACGGACGTGCTTGAGGCCAAATCATCGCTCGCCGAGCGCCGGGAACTTCTCCTTCAGGCACAGGCAAATGTCGCCGCCGGTCGTGATCAACTTTACGCATTGTTAGGGTTGATCCGAGTCGCCGATCCGAGTGCCGCGCGCTTCGAAAAACTGCCAGAGCACATCGAACTCAAGTGCGATCCAAGCGCTAGTTTCGAGCGAGCTCGCCAGCGTGCGCCGTCTCTCCAGATCGCCTCAATTCAGGCCGAGGTGCGCCGGGAAGAAGTCAGCCGTCAGCGAAATCAGCTTCAACCGCAGCTCGATCTCGTCTTCTCGACCGGCGCCTTGGGCCGCGACGGAACTTTTGGAGGAGCGCAGTCTTCCGTAGCGGACATCGACGGCCATTTTTGGGACGTAGGATTCGAGGTAACGGTCCCGCTCGGCAATCGTGCCGAACGTGCCCAGCTGCGCCAGTCCGAAAACGCGTTGGAGCGCGCGAAGCTGACCGAGGAAAACACGCTGATCGATCTCTACACTCTGGTCAGGGCCGCCTGCCGCGACGTTGAGCTTTCCTACAAGCGTTATGAAGCTACGGAGTCCACAATCGAGTTCGCGCGAAGCAGTTTGGAGAAACAACGCGAGCGTTACCGCAACGAAGATGACGTCACGATCCGCGATGTGCTCCTTGCCCAAAACGATCTCGACAGCGCGCTCTTTCGTCAGGTCCAGGCGCAGATTCGCGAGCTCGCTGCAATCGTGCAGTTGGCCGAAGTCGAAGGAACCCTCCCCGAGCGCTACGGCCTGAAGCTTGGCGAAGAAGAGTAAAAAATGCAGTGGCCGGTTTCCCAAATTGCTCTGCCGGAACGAACTCGGCGGTTGCGCGAGCTCGACAAGGCGCACCTCTGGCATCCGTTCACGCAGATGCGAGAATGGACGGCTCCTGAGCACGATCCGATCGTGATCGAACGCGGCGAGGGCGCGATGCTTTTTGACACGGACGGCAAGGCTTATCTCGACGGGAATTCTTCGATCTGGACGAACGTCCACGGCCATAATCATTCGGCGATCAACGAGGCGATTCAGAGGCAGCTGGGAAAAATCGCGCACTGCTCGGCGCTCGGTTTCACGAACGAGCCGGCGATCGAATTGGCCCAGCAGCTGCTGGCTCTGCTCCCGGGCGAGAAACTGAGTCGAGTGTTTTTCACGGACGACGGCTCGACCGCGATCGAGTGCGCTTGCAAGATGGCGATCCAGTTTTTTCAACTCCGTGGCGAGCCGCAGCGGTCGCAAATTCTCGCGTTTGACGGCGCTTACCACGGAGACACGATGGGCGCGGCTTCGCTCGGTGGGATCCAGACGTTTCAAGCGCGTTTTGCGGATTTTGGCTTCGATGTTCAGCGGGCGGCGGATCTCAGTGCCTTGGAAAACGTGGATGCGTCGACGCTGGCGGCGGTGACGATCGAGCCGCTGATTCAGGGCGCGAACCGGATGCGAACCTGGCCGCCAGGCATGCTCGCCGAGTTAAGCGATTGGTGTGAACGTCAGGGCGTGCTCTTGATTGTGGACGAAGTCATGACGGGCTTCGGTCGCACGGGCACGATGTTCGCCTGCGAGCAGGAAGGCGTAACGCCGGACATCATCGCGTTGGCGAAAGGCCTGACTGGCGGCTACCTACCGTTAGCGGCGACGTTGGCGAGCGAGAAAATTTACGAGGCGTTTCTAGGCGAGTTTGAGGAATCGAAAACTTTTTTTTACGGCCACAGTTATTGCGGAAATCCACTCGGATGCGCGGCGGCGTTGGCAAATCTGGAGGTTTTCCGCGAGGAAAATACGTTAGCTGAGCTTCAGCCGAAAATCGCGCTTCTCCAGCAGCTGCTGGCGGAGTTGACCGATCTTCCGAATGTTTCCGTGACTCGTCAATGCGGGCTCATCGCCGCAATCGACCTTTGTCAGGCAGGCGGCGATCCGTTCCCGGCCAAAGCGCGCACGGGGTCACGAGTCTGCGAGGCAGCGCGGGCACACGGGTTGTTGACCCGGCCGATTCTGGATACCATCGTGTTGATGCCGCCGCTGTGCACGACCGCTGAGCAACTGGGGCAGGCTGTGAGCGCGATCCGCGAAGCAGTCGCCGAAGTCTGCGATACGACGTCTTGAATTTCCAGGCGGAT
>JBLHKS010000202.1:0-12689 GCA_047620505.1 Verrucomicrobiales bacterium
GCCTCGGCCTGATCTCGCGCCTCGCGCAGCGCGCTTTCAGTCTGTTTGCGCTCGATCGCGTAGCGGATCACCCGGCGCAAGACATTGGTGTCGAGGGCGCCCTTGCAGAGAAAATCCTGAGCCCCGCGCCCCACGGCATCGACGCCCGCTTCTTCATCCTCATTCCCGGTCAGCACGATTACGGGCGTCCCAGGCGCTAGCCCGATCACCTTGTCGATCCCCCGTCGGTCCCTTGCTGTCCGGCAAACCCATATCGAGCAAGACCAGATCGAAGCTCGCGGATCCGAGCTTCTCCAAGCCATCGCTGAGCAGCGTCTCGTGGGTCACCGTGAAACCTCCGCTAACGCCTCCCATGCGCAGCTTCCGCCCGATCAGGTGGGCGTCGTCCTCGTTGTCCTCAATCAGTAAAATATTCACGATGCACGCAATTCAATCCTTAGACTTCGACCGGCACATCCGGGGGAAAGTGGATCGCGATCACGAATTTTTCCAGCATTTGCACCACCTTGATAAAGTCCTGGCCGGCATCTGACTTGACGAGGTAGCCCGCCACGTTGTTTCCATAGGCCGCGACCTTGTCGCGATCGTCGTCCGAAGTTGTGAGAACAAAAACGATGCTCGGCTTCAGCTCTGGATCCTTGCGGATTTCCGCGAGAAACTCCAAACCGTTCATCCGAGGCATGTTGATATCCAGCAGGATGATGTAGGGGCGCGGCAGGCGCGAATGTCCACCCTCGCCGCGGAGAATCTTCAGAGCTTCCACCCCGTCGAGGGCATGCGTCAGACGATTGCCGATGCTTTGTTTAGCTAAACCGCGTTTGATGGCTCGGGCGTCAATCTCGTCGTCCTCGACAAGCAGGATTTGAATCACGGTGTCCATGGTCATTTCGGTTTCGTCTCGGGTTGATTGGTTTTCGGCCAAGTAAAATGAAACGTCGTTCCCTCGCCAAGTGCGCTTTCAATAGTGATCCCTCCACCATGGACTTCGAGTGTTTTTTTCACCATCGCCAGCCCCATGCCGCTGCCTTCCACCTCGTCTCGCGATTTGAGGGTCTGGAACATTTCGAATATGCGTTCCTGAAACTCTTTGGCGATCCCTGGCCCGTCGTCGGCGATGGCGAACTGGTGGAATTCGTCATCATCGGCGCTGGAGGAAATTTGAATCAGCCCATCGTCGCGGTCGTGATGCTTGATCGCATTGGAAATGAGGTTGCCGAAAACACGGTTCAGCGCTCCGCGCGGGGCACTGACCATCGGCAACTCCGACTCGACGCGAATCGTGAATTTCTCCGGCACATCCAGCGTCGCGGACAAATCCCCGACTAACTCCGCGACATCGATCGATTCGGCGCTGCCCTCCTTGCGGCCGACCCGCGAATATTGAAGCAGAGAATCCAGCAGCTGCTCCATCCGCTTGACCCGTTCCTTGAGCAGTCCCAAATCCTTGCGCGACTCTTCCGGCAACGCATCGCCAGCATCCTCGCTGATCCACTGAGCCAGGTTATCGATCGCCCGGAGCGGGCTTTTTAAATCGTGGGAAGCGACGTAAGCGAAGTTATCCAGCTCCTTGTTTGAATTCTTAAGTTCAATGTTAAATTTCTCCGCGCGTTTCACGGCCGCTTGCGCTTCTTCCATCAGGCCCACCGCCGCGTACTCCGAACGTTCGAGATCCGCAGTGCGCTCGCCGACGCGGGCTTCCAGTTCGGTGACGCTCTCATCCGCGCGCCGATAGAGGTGAAACATGCTGATCAGCAGGCCGGTCAGAACGAGGATGTAGCTGACCTTTTTCAGCATGTGCGCCGCATCGAACATGAAATCGAAAACCTCGCCCGAAAACGACATGAACATCGTCTGCCCCATGAACCCGACGATAAGCGAGAGCATCAGCCAATGCTCGAAAGCGTCCTCTTTCCAGAGGCCCTTTCGCCAGTAGCCGATCAAGGCGAGGAGAAAGAACAGCGCCGGGGCAAACTCTTCCGGCCGGGGAAAATAGAGTTCCGGGAAATAAGCCCTCGGCAGCGGAACAAAGGCGAAGAAAAGGAAGCTCAGCAAGGTGAGAATCCCGGTCGAGGTGTAAATCAGCCGTTCGCTGATTTTACCGGCTTCACCCAATTGTTGCTCGCGCCGCCAGGCGAGATAACTGAACCAAAGCAGCAGAGACAGAAAAATTCGTGAAGCAATCCAACTCCACGGGATCAGCGAGCCCAGCCCGGATGGAAAAAGGGAGGAAAAGGCCGAAGAAGTGACGACCGCGTGGTAGCCATCGAGGAAGGCGGTCCCGAGGAAAGCCGTGCCGATGAAGAGAAAAGTGTTCGTGCGCCGACTGTAAAAGCGCAGAATCGCCATGATGCCCACGCCCAAGGCCAGCAGCGTCGCCGCCACTTCCATCAGAGTGTGCAACTGCACGGAGCCTTTCCAAGAGACTCCTCTCAGAAGGAGGAACGCCAAAAACAGCCCGATAAACAGTCCGAAATAGATTCGCGCGCGCCGATGCATTTTCCCCACGGATTCGAGCGTATCAGATGGGGTCTTTTCCATAAAGCATTTTATTCTTCGATCTGGCTCGACGTGATCGTGAAACGGAACGTGCTCCCCTGGCCTTCCTCCGATTCCAACCAGATCCGCCCGCCGTGCGCGCTGCGCGATCCGCCGGCAAACCGCGAGCCCAATGCCGGTGCCGGGAAATTCCTTTTCTGTGTGCAGGCGCCGGAAAATCTCGAAAACTCCCTCCCGATGCTCAGGCGCAATGCCGATGCCGTTGTCGCGAACCGCGATCGTCCATCCGTCGTCGTCGGCGCGCTCCGCCGAAACGTGAACCGCCGGAGGTTCGGACCCGTGATATTTCAACCCGTTGCCAATCAAGTTCTGCAGAATCTGGGCCAATTGCGCCACGTCGCCGTTCACCACCGGAAGCTCGTCCCGGGTCACCGTCCCGCCGCTGTCCATGATCGCCCCCTCCAGCAACGACACCGCGTCTTCGAACACGTCTTCCAACGCTACCGGCGCGAACGACCGGGATTGCGAGTCGATCCGTGAAAACTCCAGCAGATCTTTGATCAAGGTCCGCATCCGTTGACAGCCTTGGACGATCCGATCGATATAAGTGTTGGCTTTTTCATCCAGCGCCGCTCCGTACTTGGTTTGGAGGAACTCGGAAAAACTCGACACCGCCCGCAGTGGCGATTGAAGATCGTGCGACGCGACATAGGCAAATTGCTGCAACTCCAGATTGCTCGCTTCAAGCGCTTCGTTCGATCGCGCCAACTCGATCGTCCGCTGCTGGACGCGCTGCTCCAGTTCTTCGTAGAGCCCCGCGTTCTCCAATGAAATTGAGATCTGAGTGAGGAGAACATCCAGAATTCCCAATCGGTCCTCGGTAAAAACACCCCCGGTCAGATTATTCTCCAAATAGATCATTCCGACGAGGCTCTCCCGCGATAGAATTGGCGCACAAAGAATCGAGAGATCGTCGCCTCCGTGAAAATACGGGTCGGCCACGAACGGCTCGGAGAAATTGCGCGAATCGACAATCAACGGCTGTTTTCCGTTGATCACGTAATTCAGAACGGTAGCCGGGCAATCCTGGAAGTCGTCAAGCCGACGCTCCCGGTCCCGATCGACGATCGTATGGCCGACGGGCCCATCCGCCTTCGCGTCCGCCTCGACGAACCAGCCTTCCTCCTTGCACAGCAAAAGCACGCCCCGATCGGCGCCGACATTCTCCATCACAATCGAAAGCATCGACTCGATCAAATCGTTCCAAGCCACCTTGCGGGAGATGGCCTGAGCGGCCTTGTAAATCGATTCGAGATCGAGCTGATAACTACTTACCATTCCAGTTTGCGCCGAGGCGGTCGCGGTCCGCGGGATTTGTTTCCGCGCCAGTTTTGGAAACTCCGTCTGAAGCTGCTCCAGTTTTCCTTCGACTCCCCAGTTCTCGTAATGTCGGTAGGCTTCCTGCAGGTCCAGCATTGCGTAAGAGCCCTGCTTTAGCTCCAGCCAAAACCTGCCCTTCAATTCTAAGGCGAGTGCTACGTTATTAATGAATCCAAATTCCTTAGCTGAGTCGATCGCTTCATCATAGAGCGCCAGGGTTTGTGTCAGCTCACCGCCTTCGAACCGGGATCTCTCCGCCTGTATTAATAGATGCTTATGAAGGAAATTATCCGGACAGTGTTTAGACCATGACTCGATATCTTTGGAATAGCGGTTGAAACACTGAAGCATCCGGTGCTGGCGTTCAGCATCAGCTTCGTCCCGATACGTCCCTGCGATGATGAGACAGCTATAAAAATAGGCCTCGCCGACTTTGATCTGGGACGGCACGCCTTCGCCAACAATGTCGGATTTATCAAAAACTGCCTTCGCGAGGTCCAAATGGCGGTAAAGAAAGAGGCTCCGCAATTTCGCCGAATAAAACCACGCCTCCACGATCGGTAACTTGCCGAGCCCGCTCAGAAGCTCTTCTTCGTTCAGGTGCTCGCAATCGAAAGTATTCGAAGCGGCGGTCTGTCCGAGAAGATTGAGGAGAGCGACGTAGCCGCCGGGCAGAAAGAAACTCTTCAGCCCCACCTCGGCCCTGCTTCGGAGAAATTCGAAATACTTTTCGCCTTCCGCGGCAACTTCCGGGGTCGGCTTGCCCTCGATCAACAAATTGGATATTATATTGGCCGCTCCGTAAACCGCATAGGTCCAATCGCCGCCTTCGATGCTATACATGTAGCCCTTGCGAAACAACGCGGTCGACGATCCGACGTGCCGCGTCCAGTGATTGACAAAGATCGCGAAATTGAAATAAACCTTGCCGCGCATCTCAACATTCTCGTAGCGCTCGGACAATCTGACGCCGAGATCGCCGTATTTCCATCCCTCTTCAAACTCGCCCAAACGAAGGGAGCAGACATAACCGTATTGAACGTAGGCGAACGCCGCGAACTCGGAATTTCCGAAGCGTAAACTCAGGTTCGTCATTTTGATCGAACACCACTGAACGATGCCGTCTCTCGAAACCAGATACGCGCTCATCCACATCCCGGCGAGGATGCGAAGTTTGGCCAGCGTCTCCCCGGAATCCAAATCCGCCGCCGCCAGCAGCTGCTCAATGTCGCGGCCGTCCAGGTATTCAGGAGTCTGCCGGAGTTCTTCAACAATGGAGGCTTCGAGCGCGTCCTCACTTGCCGGAAAATCCTCGCCCAACAACGCCAGAGCCTTCTTTTGCACATCGATGGCTCGGTCGTAGTCGCCTTGCAGATGATAATCCTCCATCTGAACCATCCGCGCGCGCACTTCGTCCATCGGCGCGGTTACGTTCGCCAGCAGAATCGGATAGATCGTTTCAGATTGCTCAAACTCGCCAATGATATAGAGGCTTTTCGCCAGATTCAGATGAATCCGGAACGCCAAATCATAGTGAGCTTCAAACGCGTTTTCCGGCAGCAACGCCCTCCCCTGGGCAAAATACTCCGCGGATGCCTGGTAGGCGGCCGCGTCGCGCGCTTTGACACCTGCGTTGGCGTTGAGTTCCGCGATACTCAATCGCTCGCTGGACGCGTCCACCACCGGCAGCGCCTTGTTGAGGTGGCTTACGATCTCGAAGAGCCGCTCATCGGGATCGCCGGACTCTTTGGAGTCTTCGTCCAACAGCCGGCCAATCTGGAAGTGGATCGCGGGCCGCTCATCCGCCGGAATCAGCGAGTAAGCCGCCTGTTGGACGCGGTCGTGCTGAAACTTGAAACTGATCGTCCCTCCATCGATATCGACAATCCCTACTTTCTTATATTCATCATTCTCGGAGCGGATCAAACCGGTCTGAATCGCCGGCTTCACCCAGTCGAGGATCTCGACGATGTTCGAATCGGATTTGAGGATGATCGACAAGGTTCGAAGGTCGAATTCGTTGCCGATGCAGGCGGCGAATTTCAAGACATTCTGCGTTTCCTCGCTGAAATCGCGGAGCTGGTCCGCCATGAATTCGACAACGTTTTCGGTAATGTTCTGGTCGTCGATTTTCCGAATATCCCAGTGCCAGCCGGAATCGGAGTGAGACAACAGTCCGCGGCTGTGCAGATTCTTGAAAAACTCCGTGGCGAAGAACGCGTTGCCTTGGGTTTTACGGCAGATAATCTCGACCAGATCCCGGACCTCGTCTTTTGGAAGCACGAGGGAGTCGGAAACGAGGCTGGACAGGTTGGCCGGAGTCAAGTTGCCCAAATGGACGATATCGTAGGATTTGCCCGCCTTGTCCAACTCACCAAGCATGAGGGTCAACGGATGGCTCGCCTCCACTTCGTTATCCCGGTAGGCCCCGACGAGGTGCAACCCTTCGATCTTCGCGCCAAGCAGTATAAGTTTTAAAAATCCAAGAGATGCCTGATCGATCCATTGAAGGTCGTCGAGAAATAATACCAGAGGTACTTCCGGCCCGCAGATTTCCTCGAGGAACGTCAGGAGAACCTGGTTGAAGCGGTTTTTCGCGGCTTGAGGATCGGCGGCGGGGACGGCTGGTTGGGGGCCGATGATATCTTCGATCTTTGGCGTGATCTCAATTAGAACCTGACCGTTGTTGCCGGCGGCGCGCTGGATTCTTTCCTTCCATTCCTGGAGACGTCCGGCGGATTCGGCCAGAAGTTGATCGCAGAATCCGTTCAGCGCATAAGACAGTGCCGAGTACGGAACATCGCGTTGAAATTGATCGTATTTTCCGCTGATGTAGCGACCGCGCGCGGCGGCGAGGGGCCGGTAAAGCTCTTGAACCAACGAGGATTTGCCAACCCCGGAATATCCGCTGACGAGACTCAAGACCATTTCGCCTTGCCGGACGCGCTCGAACGATCGGACGAGCTTGTCGATATCCGTTTCCCGTCCGTAGAGCTTGGATGGGATCAGGAAGCGGTCGGAGCGGTCGTCCCGGGCCAGAGTGAAATCCTCGACGCTTCCTTTTTCGCGAAGTTGAGCCAGGACTTCGCTCAGATCCCGCTCAATTCCGCGAGCGCTTTGGTAACGGTTTTCAGCGTTTTTCTCCAGCAGCTTGAGAACGAGTTTGCCCAGCATTTCCGGTATGGCTGGATTGACGCGGGTTGGCGCCGGTGGAGTTTTCGCGATATGCGCGTGAATCAGTTCCAGAGAATCGTCGCTTTCGAAGGGCCGCCTGCCGACGAAGATTTCATACAGCGTTACGCCGAGTGAATAGAAGTCGGTTCGAAAATCCACCGGCCGATTCATTCGGCCGGTTTGTTCCGGCGACATGTAGGCCAGATTGCCGTCCAGTTTATTCGGCGAATCCGGAAGGACGAGATCTTTGTCCAACAAGCTGGAGATGCCGAAATCGATGATTTTAACCTGATTCGTGGTGCGATTCCAGATGACGTTGGAGCTGCTGATATCTTTGTGGGCAATTCGATTGTCGTGAATCCCGGCGAGCCCGCGGCAGACGGAAATGCCGACTTCGAGCGCCTCCAAAAGCGGCAACGGCCCTTGTTCGAGTTCGATCCAAGCGCTGAGACTCTGCGCGCCAATGTCTTCGACCTGCAGCGCGACCACGTTGTCTCGATCGATCAAATCGAAGATTTTGGCGACGTAGGGCGAGTCGATCCGTTTGGCGATCGCATACTCCTGATGGAAGCGGACAATCTCCTTTTGAGAAGGCGAATCGGCCTTGAGCACCTTCAGAACTGACCCTTCGCCCGCGCTCCGCCGGGTTCTGAAAATCACCGAATTCGGGCTCTCGTAGACTTGCTCCGTGATTTCATACCCTTCGATTTTTGGCAGCGCTTGCATGTTGGATTTCAAGTCTTAGGGATTTTCGTCTGCATGACGCCCACGCTCACGCCCAAGGCCAGGAGCGTCGCCGCGACTTCCATCAGCCTGTGAATTTGCACGGAGCCTTTCCAAGAAACTCTACTCAGAAGGAGGAACCCCAAAAACAGCTCGAGATAGACTCGCGCCCGCCAATGCATTTTCCACACTCGCGAAAACGTGTCAGAAAGAACAAATTATGAAAATCAAATTTTAGTGAGGTCCGCCAAAAAATCGATCGAGCATGTTGGATAGGATTTTCAAGCTGGCTTTCCGGCCTTCAACTCGGCCTTCTTTCCGGCCCGTCTCAATGCCGTGGCGCTCGATGGAGGTTACGTAGGGCATGGTCTCACTTTCCTCGAAACCAGTAAATCTCGCTGACGTCGTTCGCGGTGTAGCCGCCTTCGTAAAGGCTAAGAATCAGGTCTTTCTTCGCCCGGTATCGCCTGCGGTCTTGACTGCCGCGATCTGCGCCCGCGGAATCTCAGCTCACAGCGGGTTTGACCCCAGTGGATCCGGCAGCGTAAAAGCGAAGCGCGCCCCGGCGCCGGCCTCGCTCTCCACCCGGATCTCGCCGCCGTGCCGCTCCACGATCCGGCGGCAGACCGCCAACCCGATGCCGGTTCCCTCGACCTCACGCTCGCTGACGAGTCGCTCGAAGATTTTGAAGATCCGATCCTGAAATTCCGGCGCGATGCCCGGTCCGTTGTCGGAAACCGAGACTTCCCAACGCGACTCATCTTCTGGCGCGGGCCGAGCCGATACTTCGATCTTATCGCCTCCAAATTTGATCGCGTTGCCGATCAGATTCTGAAGCACCTGCAAGAGCTGAGAGGTGTCGGCCAATACATTGGGTAGCGACTTGTCGCGGGAAACCACCGCCTTCGAATCCCGGATCGCCACCTCCAGATTGCTGAGCGTTTCATCCAACACATCACCCAGATCGACCGGCGTCAATTCGCCTCCGGCGGTTCCAGCTCGCGAGTATTCCAGCAGATCGCTGATCAGCCGTTGCATTCGGGACGCCGCAGTGGTGATCCGCTCGATGTAGTGCTGTCCCTTCTCGGAAATTTCCGGCCCGCAGCGCTCTTTGAGCAAGTCCGAAAACCCCGTGATGACTCGCAGCGGCTCCTTCAGATCATGGGACGCCACGTAGGCGAAATCGGTCAACTCGCGGTTGCTGCGCTCCAACTCTTCAGAATAAGCTTCAAGCTGTTCGTTGGCCGCGCTTAGTTCCTCGGACTTTCCGATCCGATCGATCGTCGCCGCCACGTAATTCGCCAACGCCTCGGCGAATTGAAAATCGGATGGCCGGTACCCACCCTCGCGGCTCGTCTGAAGAGCCAACGCCCCCAGACAGCGTCCGCCGCTTCGCAACGGAGTTGCCATGAACGCTGGCGTGCTCCGGACTTCCGCCGCCGCGATCGCATCTTCGATCAAGGGCCGCTCGCTCTCGCCGAACGGCTTCCTCTCCGCGCCGATGAAACGCCAATCCAGAACGCCCTCCGGCTCACGCGGTTTTGACGCGATTGCACCCTTGTCAAAGTCCAACACCCAAGGCAGCTGCGAGGCGACAGCGTCCAGCAGCTGCTGGACGCTGTCGCACCCGGCAATCTTCAGCAGGACCTCCAACAACAGATTCAGCCGCGCGGCCGATGATGATGGCGTATCGCTCAAACTCAAAATTCCGAGAAGATGGAGTCGGCTTCGACCTGGGTCGCGTCCGCGATTGTATTGGCGTAAACCGCGAGGGCCGACATCGCGATCACCTCGATGATCTCCGGCTCGCCGAGCCCGTGCGCTCGCAGGCTCGCGAAATCTTCATCCGTCAACGACTGCGGCGAGCGCGCGCATTTCACCGAAAACTGGATCAAATCGCGCACCCGCGCCGGCTGCACGCTGGCGACATCCTCGACCACGGCGTCGATCTCCATCTGATCCACGCCGAGCATCTTGCAACATGCAATGTGCGCCGCCTCACAATAATTGCAGTTCCGGTCCTTGGAAATAGCGACGAACATCATCTCCTTAAGCGATCGCGGCAGCGCGCCTTCGCAGAGCACATTCTCGACCACTCCCCACGTCCCGCGCGCTACGGAAGGTGCTGCCCCCTGTGTTCGGATGAAATTGGGAGCGATCGGAAAGCCCATTTTCTGGCGGAAATCACTCAAGATCGCCGCCACCTCGGGCGTTGCAGTTTCTTCTTCGAGACTTGGGAATCGCGGCATGGATAGGACCGTATAGGATTTGCGATTCGAACGCAAGGTTCTGTTAGCGGGTTTGCGGGTAGACAATCAGACAATCCTCCTTACCAAGTCCTCTTCGTTACTGGGCGATTGGCTTCGAGAGCCTTCGAATCACCTCGTCGGTGATGTCGTGTTCGAGCGGATAAGCGAAGATGAAAGCTTCATTCTTCGTCAGGACCACCGAGGTGCCCCGCGACTGCGCGATCCGAATCGCCTCTGGGCGAAGATCAATTCGGCGGGACGAATGCCGCCGTGATCGAGAAAGGCGAGAACGGACCGCACCTGCGTTTCAAGCCCGGGCGATGATTGACCGAGTGACCCGATCGATTCGAGTTAGTCGGCGACGATCGAATCTTTGATCTTATCGAATGCGCCTTTGCCGATACCTTTGATCTTCATGAGATCTTCAATCGCCTTGTAGGGTCGGCCCTCAATGATCAGCTTCGCGGTCACATCTCCAATTCCGGAAAGCGACTTCAGCTCCGCAAGCGAAGCAGCGTTCACGTCGATTTTCCCGCCTTTGGTTGGCGGGCTCTTTTCTGCGCTGGGGTCAGCAGCTGCTACTGGTTTATCCGGAGTGGTCGATGACGATGATGAGGATGCGAGGCCTCCGCCGTCGACGAATTTGACGATCTTCTCCATCGTTTTCAGGCCGATGTTTTTGATCGCCACCAAGTGAGCAGAAGACTCGAGCGGGCGCGCTTCGATGATGCTCACGGCTGTTAGCTTTCCGATTCCAGGCAATGCGATCAGCTCCTTCGCGGCTCCATGGTTAACGAAACGAGTCAGCTTGCCTTTGTCTGAGGAACTCAGTTCGTCCAGCAACTGTTCCGCGGCCAGAATCTCTCGTTCCTGCGCAGTTGGTTTATCGTCAGCGGCGGAAACTGGAGGGGAGACCAGCAGGAAAGGCAGAAGAAGAGTCACCGCAGATTTAATCAGGTTAATTGGTTTCATGGACCAAGGTTAGACTGAGTCGAATAATCGGTGCAAGAAAAAAATCCTGTCGTAGATCCCAAGCTATTCAGCATGAAAGAAGGATCAGCCGAATTCGTAACCGCGATCTACCCAGTATCGCCAATCCATCACAGCTTCACAGGACTCTTCGTTGTCCTCTAGCGCCGCCTCGGAAGGAATCAGCTGCATCAGTGGAACCGCCAGCAGCTGCTCGTCGCCCCAGCGCACGGTTACGAACATTTCCCGCATGCATTCGACCTCCGGAGCCATACCGGTGACCACGACGTCCTGCCCTTTTTTCAACGGCGAAATCGGCCGATCGCGATCGCAGACTGCCGGAAATGGAAACGCCAATTGGTCCTCAATGTAACAGAACCAGCCCATCACCTGCTCCTCCGGACCGTGGGCATCGACTACAATTTCATTCCTGATGCGTTGTTCGCGGTCTTCGTCTCGGGATGGGCGTGTTTGTGGCATGGCGAGGATTCGACTATCGCAAAGAATCCAGCCAAGGCGAGCGGCGAGTGGAGGGCCACCGAGTTAGAGCGATATCATTGTCCCGGTTCGCCTCAAGCAGTCCGTTGATGAATTTCCGGCTTCCGATCGGGACGCCGTCACTGAAGAAGCGAGCCCGGCAACGAAGACATTCGGCCTTGCTCAATTGGTTGTCCTCCGCCTCCGCTTGTATTCGCATTTGTAATAGGGACTTGGAAACGGGATCGTCGGCAGCTACGCTCCGTCATCATGAAAATTGCGATTCACGCCCTTTCAATTTTTCTCGCCATGACATCATCGCTGTCCGCTCAACTCATTGTGGCCCACCGCGGGGCCTCCCACGATGCGCCCGAGAACACCCTGGCCGCATTCAATCTGGCCTGGGAAAAAGGAGCCGACGCAGTCGAAGGCGATTTTCTGCTGACTAGCGACGGGCAGGTCGTTTGCATTCACGACGGGACTGCTATGCGCACCGGCGGACAGGACTTGAAGATCTCCGAAACAACCCTGACAGACTTACAAAAACTCGAGTACGGCGCTTGGAAAGATCCGCGTTGGAAGGGCGAGCCCATCCCCACCCTGGCCGAGGTTCTGAAAAGCATTCCGGACGGCAAACTCTTCTTTCTCGAGGTCAAAGGCGGTCCCGTGATCGTCCCGGCTCTGGCGGCTGAGATCCGAAAATCAGAACTGAAGGCGGAGCAGATCGTCATCATTGCCTTTAACGCGCAGGTGATCGCCGAAGCCAAAAAAGCCCTGCCGGAAATCAAGGCCTGCTGGCTGGCCAGTTTCAAGCAAGACAAAGACAGCGGCGAATGGACGCCGTCGGCTGCCAGCATCATCGAAACTCTCAAGAGAATCGGCGCGGACGGCGTGGATTGCAGAGCCGAACTCGCGGCGGTAGACGAAGGGTTCGTCAAAGAGATCCGTGCCGCCGGGATGGAGTTGCACTGCTGGACGGTCAACAACCCGGAACAGGCTCGCCGCTTGCAACAATTGGGATTCGATTCTATCACGACCGATCGCCCAGCCTTCATTCGTAAGGCCCTGGAAAGCACGCCTGAATGAATCCGGCAGGGCCTTAGCCTCAACGTTTCAGCCTGTTCGTTCGTGGAGTCTCACGTTACAATTTCGCCCGTCTCTCGATACTTTCCATCCCGGGTGGTTGAATCACTTCGACTTTGAGGTCGCGCAAACTGCACA
>JBLHKS010000203.1:0-12626 GCA_047620505.1 Verrucomicrobiales bacterium
GCTCACGCCGCGCGCCTGGGCCGAACGACAGCGCGTCCTTCAACCGGCTGTTGCGTAGACGTCGTAGGTCGGATCTACGACATCTATGACTCAGATTGTCAAGGCGGTGCCCGGCGGTACGCTTACCAAACAACGGCGCAACCCTGCGGAAGCTGCCTACATCGCGCGGTTCGTGCTCGCTCTATTAGCGGAACAAACGAACAAGACCATTGGAATTGTAACCTTTTCCGAAGCTCAGCAGACAGAGATTGACGAGGCGCTGGATGCGTTGGCGGAAGATAATCCGGTTTTCGAAGATCTCCTCAGCGCCGAGCGCAACCGGCAGGACGACAATCAGTGGCAGGGCCTCTTCGTGAAGAATCTGGAAAACGTGCAGGGCGACGAGCGCGACATCATCATCCTGAGCATCTGTTATGGCTCCGGACCCAAGGGCGAGAAGATGCGAATGAACTTTGGTCCGATCAATCAAGCGGGTGGCGAGAAACGGCTCAACGTCATCTTCTCGAGGGCCAGGCAACACATGGTCGTGGTGAGTTCGATCCGACACCAGGCGATCACCAACGACTGGAACGACGGAGCGCGTTGCCTCAAGCGCTTCCTTGAATACGCTGCCGCGGTTTCAAGGAGTGACGATCCGGCCGCTGAACGGGCGCTGGAGTTTCAGGACGCGAACCGGCAGCCAACCGAGGTCCGCAGCACCGTCGAGAGCATCGCCAAAGCTCTCCGGGAAAAAGGACATGAGGTAGAGATCAATGTGGGGCAGTCGAGATTTCGCGTCGACCTGGCAGTCCGCGCATCGACTGCTGGCGAACATATGGTGGCGGTGCTAGTTGATGGAGAAGAGCGTTTCCTCACAGGAGATGAGTTAGACCGTGCCATTTTACGTCCCGGAATCCTGTGTCACTTTGGGTGGAGCGTCTGCCAGATACTCACCAAAGATTGGCATGAGAGATCCGACAAGGTTATCTCCAAGATCGAAGGTTTGTTGAGCGCTCCTACTCTCTCAAAAGCCCTACCTCAACCCGACGCGATTGAGCCCGCGCAAAAGGTTCGAGATCCATCTGCTAAGGAGACGAGCCCTAACCCGATTGCTGAAGATTCGCTGGTTTATCTCCGCAAGAGTAAGGAGGGCTGGTCTACAGCGAGCCGCATTCGGTGATGTGAAATACCGGCCAGCCTAGCGGAGGAGGGCTGGGCCGTGAAGGCTCGATCAGGCTGGTGTTTCGATGTCTTTCAGGGAGAATAATCGTCGGGCTGAGTCGGCTGGCAATCCCGCATCGAGAATCGCCTTTGCGGCTTTTACGGCGTCATATTCTGTGCGCCGAAATTCAATCGTGCGCTGCTCTGGATCCCAGATCGTCCATGAGGCGCGTAGGTCAGCTTCGTCACGTGGCTGACCTACCGAACCCACAGTTACCAAGCAACACGCTTCGTGCGGGACTAAGATTTGATTGGACTCGATCCATTCCGGGATCTCATCGGCGGCTTCATCAAAGAAGAGATCCTGCCGGTGGGTGTGTCCGAAAAAGCCTACTCCGAAATCCTTTTCTCGCAGGATATCCAAGTTAGGAGCCGCTACCGCATCGTCGAGGATATATGGCCAATCGTTGGGTTCTGCCAGGCTGGCGTGAGCGACGATGCCGCCTTTCATGCGCAGAAACCAGGGACGGGACCAAAGCCATTCGAGAGCTTCGGTCTCCATTTCACGAACCGCATGGGCCGCCCCAGACCAGACGGGATTCGACTTCCAGCCGTCCGGCAGATGATCCTCGCCACGATCAAATACCAGCTTGGAGTAGGCGTCATGATTGCCGAGGACACAGTGACCTCCGAGGTTCCTGACCAGTTCCACGCACTCCCGCGGAGCGGCCCCGTAACCGACAAGGTCGCCGCCGAACACGATCTCTTCAGCGCCTGAGGTCGCCACTTCCCTCAGTACCGCCTTCAAAGCATGGAGATTGCCGTGGATATCGGAGAGGATCGCGACCTTCGGCATGCGCATGGAGTATAGCACCTGTGTCAACAACGATAGCCAGTCCCCTTGGACAAACCCCGGATGACACCGTTTGGCTCAAGAATAACTTTCTCAAGCTGTGGCGATCGTGGTGTATGTGCCAAATCGTGACTTAAGAGGACCGATGGAACTGCCCAGTTTCTGCCCAGTCGGAGGGCGTCAACCAGTAGTAAAGGAACGCATCTGAAGTCGTAACTCCCTCAGGATGAAAAGAGTGGGCAGGAGAGGATTCGAACCTCTGAAGGCATAGCCAGCAGATTTACAGTCTGGTTACTTGATGGTTCTGTCTGATCGGGTATGGTCAAGTCTGATCGCGGAATAACCCTTGTTTTAAAGTCCCATTTCGTCAATGCTTGTTTCAGACCTATGGCAGACCTTAGCGAAAAAAGTGGCCAAGAAGTGGCCAAGATTCAAAAGCCTCGTTCTCGGGGGCGAGATCAGGACTACTGGAAGGAACGCCTTTTCCACGCCAGCTATTCCCACGGCGGCCAGAAACGGGAAACCAAAGACTGGTGCATTCGAATCCAGCACGCCGGACACCGCGAGATTTTCAACCTGGGAACGCCGAACAAAGCGCCGGCGGCCAGCAGAGCGAAGCAACGGTATGATTTCCTCTTGGCTCATGGCTGGGAGGCGGCACGCGCGGAGTTTAAGCACGAGGCGGAGAAAGAGCGCGTGGCGGCCAAGAATGCGGCTCTCACGATCGGCCAATACATCGAACTGACGGAAGAGATCGCCACCGGACTCGGGGCCCGCACGATCCACACCTACGGCGCTTGTCTCCGCCGCCTCGTGGCCGACATGACCGGGCGACCGTTTCAACCAAAGGAAGCCGAGAAGTGGAAGGCAGCAATCGATCGGACACCGCTCGACAAGATCAGCGCAACCGCCGTGGAGAAGTGGAAGGCCGCCCGCCTCAAGAAGTGTGACGGCAACCCGAAGAAAGAGGAGACGGCAAAAACGACGATGAACTCGATTCTTCGGCAATGCCGCGCGCTCTTCGGCCGGAAGTTCGTTCCGAAGCTACGCGAGGACGGCGTTGTTCTACCTGATCCGTTGCCCTTCGCCAACGTCGATCTCTTCAAAGAGGACACGAGCGCCAAGTTTCGCCACACCGTCGATCCGGCAGCGCTCGTGCGAGCTGCTGCTGAGGAACTAGCCGCGCCTCAGCGGGACGATGAACCGCCCGAGGACTACGAAAACCGGAGCCAGAAGTTTCTCGCGTTTTTACTGTGCTTTGCTGCTGGTCTTCGAAAGCGCGAGGCTGACACCCTCGAATGGTCAGCGGTCGAATTCGAGAACGGGCTGATCAGAATTCAGAAGACGGAATTCTTCAAGCCCAAGACGAACGCCTCAGCTAAGCCCGTGACGCTGGACGCCGAAACCGTGGAGATGCTTCGCGGATTCCGCGCCCGCTATCCTGAGGACCGCTTTGTCCTTCGTTCCAAACTCATGCCGAAACCGAGCGCGGCTTACGCTTACTATCGGGCTGAGAAAACTTGGGTGGCGCTGGCAGATTGGTTGCGCGATCACGGTGTCGACGATGAAAAGCCGGTTCATCATCTGCGGAAGGCGATTACTGCGATTGTGGCCAAGAAGTTCGGAATCTTCGCGGCTCAACGCCACGCCCGCCACACGACGCCGGCGGTAACGGCGCGGTTCTATTCGGACAGTGAAGAATCCGTGGCTCCAGGAATTGGGGACCTCTTTACCTGAGTGGCTATGACGAAAAGGAAAAATAAATCCGAGATAGCAGACTACTCACCGCGAATTCTGACGAGCCGCAGTGGGGTAGCCAGACCAGTAACCCGTAACGAACTTGACCCGATTCGCAAGTGTCTCGGGGAGTTCTTTGGAACCGGAAACGAGGACCTTACGGACCAAGCGCTAGTCGCTTCAATTCAAGTCGAAGGGGGAGAGCACATCGAGATAAGGGAAATCGGGTTTCGAGGACTCTGGGACAGGCTCGTCCAAGAAATAGAAGCGCCGACCTCGATGTGGCGAGCGGTAGAAATTCGAAATGAAGACGGCAAGAAGCACTTCAAATTCGATAGACCAGTCCAATCGTCGTTCACTCTAGAACGTCTTACAGATGGACTGTCAACCTGGTCCAAACTCTCGATTCCAGTCTCCGAGGGTGATTCGCTCAAATTCAGAGCGAGCGACCTCTCCGAAGAACTTGACCAAATCGAAAGCGGTCTAGATTTTGATAACATCCCGGGGACCGTTTTTGAAGACAGCTTTTATTCACCAGATGAACTTGCAAGCAAAGGGGTTACGTCGTTCCAAGCTTGGGAGAAACATCTCGATGCCACCGAGAATGAAGAGCGTGTAAGGGCATGGGTGAAGACTGATGATGGCAAGGTCGTCGAAAACAATTTTCCCAATTACGAGGATGCAAAACAATGGGTTGCGGATCGTGATGAAACGCAGAACGCCCAAGCAAGCGGAATCGAGAATCTGCAGCGAAAATTAGGGGCACCGTCCCATCCACTCAAGCTTGCCGCTTCTGAGGTTCTAGCGCGCTTGGCGACAGTGCGAGAGAAGCTTGGTGAGAGTTCGCCAAAGGGTTCGTTCTCGGACGGACTAAAAGAAGGGCTTCAACTCGGCCTGAGTGTTGCTGAGTTTCAGAAGATTCGAGCAACGCCGCTGGGCACGTTTAAACACGACATGACCCAGAGAAAGGGAGCCGCCCATCCAAAGACGAAATCCGACGTTTAAAACCAATTAAATTACCTGCGAGAGTGGCTTTCCAGCGAAGATAATGCTCAAGGTAGCTGCGAAAGCATCTGCCGCCGCTACGAGTTGCATATATCTAAACAGAGCGGGCAGTTTACAATCGACGAGACAGGCGCTGTTAAACACCGTGACGACAAAAACCCCATCGCGCGGAGCACCCTGACCAGAAAACGAATTCCCGAGATCCGACAGAAACTCGGAATTTGAAGCTACTTTTTTCACCGAACTGGAGTTCGGTGAAAGCAAGTGCTGGCAGCGGGTAGCACCGGCTATCAGGATGGGCTTAAAATGGGCAAACGAGTTCAAATCGACTCCGCCCATGAAAAAGTATAAAAATGAAGATTCAGTCAATCTAGGGAGACAAGCCCTGTCGTATTCGGAATTCGCGGAACGCGAAGGAGTCTCCGTTCCGACGGCTCGCCGCTTTGTTCAACGGCATGGACTTCGCGTTCTACGGTTCTCTCAGACCTGCGTGAGAATCCCATTGTCTGAGATCGTTCGATTCGAACAGGAATCTCTTACCTGAAACGACAATGACGCTTCCACCATTTTTAAAAGCCGCACTGTCATGCCCTCCGACCGTAGGGGAGTGAGTTCACAACTGGATCTACAGGGTCGCCCGACATCTTCACACACACATGAGCGAGGAAGACATCTTCGAGTTGCTCAAGTTAACCATCGAGGACTGCGGCCGTGAAGTGCCTGATCGCGAGATCCGGGACGCCGTTCGGAATTCGAAAGAAACAGCCTGGGGCAAATCAAAGGATTGCCCCGGCGCACAAAAGAAGATGTGGCCGCAAGCGAACGAAGAACGGATTCGGCAAGTGACCCTGAAACACGGACTAGATCAAGTTGAACTAAAAGCCCGCTCCCCGCATTCGACGTGGATGAAGCGTCGACGTTTGAGAACTGAATTTGTTCTAGATTCGCTCTTCCCGAAGGATTCTTGGATATGCAGCAGCGAAGAACATGGCGGATTTCGATACTCGTCGTCTGAGTGAATGGGAGAGCAGCGAACTTTCCGAACTCGAGTTGATTGTGCCCTCACCGATGACGGGCCCTTTCGGCAAACGCAAGTCTGACGGAGAGTTGTCGAAGCACACCCTGGACAATACCGGACCAAGGAGGTTTCTGGTGATCGAGTTTGATCAGGGAAGTCTGGACGAGCAAGCCGGCCTAATCTGGGAACTCGGAACGCGCGCGCCTCTCATCATGGTCGTTTTCTCCGGTTCAAAGTCTCTGCATGCTTGGTTCTCTTGTGCCGATGTGCCGGAGACTGAACTCCGAAAGTTTATGAACTACGCCGTCACGCTGGGTGCGGACAAGGCGACGTGGACGAGATCGCAGTTCGTTAGGATGCCGAACGCCCGACGATCCAATGGCAATCCGCAGGACGCTCTCTTTTTTAACCCAAACCTGATCAAAACATGCACGCAGAGCTAGCAGCCGAATGGATTCCGGGCGAGCCGGAAAAAGAAGGAGGAGATTGCCCGGAGGCCCCCGATGCGTTGGTGATTCCGTTCGATGCATATTACGATGTGGAAAGAAAAGAGTATCTAATCTTGAACGCGGACCAACGGTGGTTGCCCCAGACGCTTGGTCAGTTCAACAGGCGACTGAGAAACGCAGGAATAGCCGATAAAGCAGCCCTCGGCCGCATCAGTCAACACATCGAAGACCATTCCGATGTCAAGTACGCCGCACCTCTCGCGGGGAGACCATCTGGGTTTTTTCAGGAAAACGGTATTCGAATCCTGGTTACTTCCTCGCCAGATTTCATTGACCCTATCGAAGGCGATTGGGGCACGCTGAGGTCAGTTATGGAAGGCCTTTTTGTTGATTCCGAAGAAGACCACGGGTGTTCGCAATGGAATACATTCAATGGGTGGCTCAGGGTCTCAATTGATGCGCTTCGCAACTGTCGTCGCCAGGACGGTCAAGCTCTTGCTATTGCCGGAGAGAGAGACTGCGGGAAGTCGCTCATTCAGCATCTAATAACCTCAATGCTAGGGGGTAGATCCGCGAAAGGTGCCCGCTACATGATGGGCAAAACCGACTTCAACGCTGAACTATTTGAGTGCGAGCACGTTGTCCTTGAGGACGAATTCATGAGTCACTCGATAACCGAGCGACTTAAACTCGGGACGGCAATCAAGAATTTTACCGTATCGACTCAAATGCAGTCTTGCCATAGGAAACAAAGGACGGCAGTAAATCTCTCGCCGTGGTGGAGGGTATCGATTTCTCTCAACGACGACGCAGAGGCTCTGCAGGTTCTTCCCCCGCTCGATGACCACATCGCGGACAAGATTATCCTTCTTCGAGCCTCTAGATTCGATCTTCCGATGGAAACCCACACGCCAGAATTGCGCGAGGCTTTCGGGGCGAAATTGAGGAGTGAGTTACCTGCGTTCATATACTGGTTGCTCCATGAATTTGAGATCGATGAGGACCTCGAAGATCGCCGATTTGGAATTGCAACCTGGCAACATCCTGACCTGAGGCGGGAGCTGGCGGAACTCGCGCCCGAGACACGGCTGTTGAGCCTTATAGACGAAGCGCTCTTCGGCGTAATGGGTTCCTGTGAGTGGCAAGGGACGGCGAAGGAATTGGAACGAGAACTACTTCAACGAGCGGCTACGCGTAGGGACGCCGAGAAGCTGCTGAACTGGCCAAATGCGTCTGGAGCTTACCTTGGTCGACTGGCAACCCAGCTCCCCGCCCGCGTCGAGCTTCATCGGACGGCAACGCAAAGGATATGGACCGTTCGAAAGGAAAATGACGCAGTGACGGACGATTCTTCAAACTAATAAGAGATAAGAGAGAAGAGAGAATGAAGAAACTCTGTATCGACTTTGGAAATAGGCGACACGCCGTCACTTGAGAATCGAATTTGAAAAAGTTTCAAGCAGTAGCCATGATGAAAAAGCAGGCGGAATCACCAGGAAGACGGAGGCCGAGAGGTCGCCCCTCCAAGTATACGCCCGAAGCGGTCCGAGCGATTTGCGAGGCGATCTCTGACGGAACTCCTTTCAAATACGCTGCCGCAGTAGGCGGCATCAGCTACGAGACCCTTTGTCAATGGCGACGACAGTTTCCTGAGTTTTCTGATGCCATTGAAGAAGCCACAGCCAGAGGTGTCCATAGCCGTTTGAGGCTGATTGTGACCGCTGCGGAAGAGGGGAGTGTCAGGGCCGCTACCTGGTGGCTTGAGCATGTTCTGCCAGAACACTTTTCCCGCAGCAGCGTCGATCTGAACCATCGGATCGAGGGGGACCTGAATCACACACACACCGTGTCACCCGAGACTCTGGCAGCAATCGCGGAGGTCCGCGCTCGTAATGAAAACGAAAAGACAATCGCAGATTGAAGTTCTCGCGACGCCCTACGGTTTTGCAATGGGAGCACTGGGGCTGAACTTGTATCCGTGGCAGGCAGACGTGCTTGCCGCGATCGACCCTCGCGGCGCTGCAGTCGCGCTTAAGGCTGCAAACGGAAGTGGCAAATCGAGCAAGGTGGGGGCCGCCGCTGCGCTCTGGAACGCGTCTGTATTTCCGGGGAGCCTCACAATAGTGACTGCCAGTGTATTCCGGCAAGTGAAGGAACAGTTCTTTCCTGCCATTCGCGCACTGAGCCACCTGTTCCCTGACTGGAAGTTCCTTGATACCGAGGTCGTCACCCCGACTGGGTCGCGCATCTACGGCTTCTCAACCGACGACGCGGGGCGCTTCGAAGGCTGGCATAACGACAATCTCCTTATGATCTGCGACGAGGCAAAATCGATCCCGAACCGATCTTCGACTCCATCGAGCGTTGCCAGCCTGCTCGCCTTCTTCTGATGAGTTCGCCAGGGCCAGCCATCGGCCGCTTCTACGATGCGTTCACACGTCACAAGCAGTTCTACAAAACATTCTCGGTTACCGCCTATGACTGCCCTCATCTGTCGCAGTCGTGGATCGCTCAACAGGTGCAGAAATACGGAGAAAGCAGCCCGCTGATCCGAAGTATGATCTTCGCCGAGTTTGAGAAGGACGGGCAGGACGGCACCCTGATTCCGTTGCGCAACCTTGAGGACTGCCTTGAGAATCCGCCAGCGTTCGAAGAAGGCCCCGTCCACGCGTTCTGCGACTTCGCGGCTGGTGGCGACGAGAACGTGTTTGCTGTGAGGCGGGGCAACAGAGTCGAGATCGTTAAGACGTGGAGGGACAGAAACACGATGGCTGCCGTAGGCGAATTCATCCGCCTCTTCCGCTCCGAGAAGCTGAGGCCGAGAGAGATCAGCGGAGACGGTTCAGGTCTCGGAAAACCGATCTGCGACCGCTTGAAGGAGGAAGGGTGGAGGATCCACCCGGTAAACAACGGCGGAAGGGCAAGGCCTTCCAGGCACTACGTCAACAAAGGGACGGAGATCTGGGCGACAGGAGCCAGACTGATCGAGAACCGCGAGATTATTCTACCTCATGACGACGCCCTGATTGCGCAACTGTCTTCACGTAGGGCCGCGCTCAATAGCAAGGGCCAGCTGCAGCTTGAGAGTAAATCTCAAATGAAGAGTCGCGGCATCTCTTCGCCAGACCGGGCCGATGCGGTTCTTGGCGCGATGATCCCTCCACGGATACCGAAGATTCTTTTCGCCTGAATATGAACAATCCTACGGCCTGACACAAACCCGCTTTCGCCCACGTAAAAGAGGCGGGAAGCGAACCCTGGATACAAGAAATCATGATGCTTCAGTTCCTGCCCGGAAAAGGCGAACTGATCAACCTCAATGAGGAAGACACATTTGAAGTCGTCCAGGTTCAGCACTGCTTGTTCGATGACGCGGACTTCGCCGCTGAAAATTGGGCAACACGAGTCGATCTCGACAGAAAGCGTGAGGAAGACTGGAACAGCATATAGTCAAATTGGCCGGACGTAGCGGAAAAGATCCCGACCGAGTAAGGCGAGGTTTGAAAACGTTTTCAAATCTGCGCGTCCCATGCGGAATACAACGTGATTGAGAAAATGCGGTTGATCCGCTCGCTCGCCTTGTTTACAACGAAGCCTCACAACAGGGTTTGCGCTCAGCATTAACGGAGTGTTACCGTCCCCCGGTGAAATATCGCCTTCGATTCAGGATTGGAGCCACCCTGCTCGGGTTGCTGAGTTTCTCATGCTCGCCGAAGGAAGAAACGGAGGCGGACAAAGCGGAGGCGGTCCGCTCAGAGACGAAGGACAACCCGTATGTGAACTCACTGGGGATGAAATTCGTGCCCGTGCCGGGAACCGACACGCTGTTCTGTATCTGGGAAACGCGAGTGAAGGATTACGCGGCTTATGCGGTGGAGAATGCGGGCGTCGACGACGAGTGGAAGGATTTCGAATTCGGGGGCCACAGCCACAAGCAGGCGCCGGATCACCCGGCGGTGAAAGTGAGCTGGGAGGATGCGAAGGCGTTCTGCGCGTGGTTGAGCAAGAAAGACGGAGTGACTTACCGCTTGCCGACGGATCATGAATGGAGCGTGGCGGTTGGGATCGGCGATCAGGAAGACGCGAAAGCCAGCCCTTATGAAAAGACTGGGGTGATAGAAGGCTTTCCGTGGGGAGCGGCGTGGCCGCCGCCGCAGGGGGCTGGGAATTTCGGCGGCAGTGAGAGTGCGTATTCGTATAAGATTGAGGGTTACAAGGACGACTATCCATTTACGGCGCCTGTAGGTTCATTCTCGGCCGATCGCCTCGGTTTGCATGACCTGAGCGGGAATGTTTGGGAATGGTGTGAGGATTGGTATAACCCGAATGATCAGAAATCCCGCGTGTTGCGCGGCGGGTCGTGGATCGACTACGGCTTTACGGAGTTCCATCTCCGTTCCTCGAACCGCAACGGCAACCCTCCAACCAATCGCTACAGCGGCTTCGGTTTCCGTGTGGTGGTGGAGGCGACCGCAGATCAAGGTGAAGCTACCAAGGAAGCTGATGCGGCGTTGCAGCGAACTGCTGAAGAAGATTGAGAGGGGAGGGCCGGTCACAACGCCGCCGATAAAATCGAGCATGCAGTCGATTTGAAGGCGTTATTCGCCTCGATCCCAAACCGGATGCAATTGCCGAGCGAAGATTCTTAGCGTGTCTCTAGGATGCGCGAGAATTGATGGCAGGCCAATTCATGCGTGGGCCAGTGCATGATTTGTTAAATCTCAACCCGGCGGTCCTGGGTACTCACCCGTGGCGGTGACGACTCGCCAATATCTTTCAGCGTCAGCCACAGACAAGCTTACGGACTTTTTGAATTTCTGGTTGAAACCGCCGACCTTGAACAGAATGCTTTGCGAGCACCACTTCCCTCACCCCAGTTTCAGATACCTTCTTCGCTCAGATGGAAAACTCCGTAAAGGCCGAAATTCTCAGGAAAACATTAATGTTTGAGGAAGCCTCGGACGATCTCCTCAACAGGCTCTCCAAGATTGCCCAGGTGGTGGACTACTCGCCGGGGGAGTCATTCATCCATGAGGGAGCGGACGAAGACGACATGTTCGTGATCGTCGAAGGAACGGCTGAAGTTCGCGCCAACGGCGAGTTGATCGCTCAAGTGAGCCGGAACGATATCGTAGGCGAGATGCAGGTTCTCGACCCTAGCCCCCGCTCCGCTACTGTGGCGGCAGTGACTCCGGTAACGCTCCTGTGCATCGGCAAGATCCCTTTCGATGTCCTAGCAAGCGATTCCCCCGAAGTCTTTCGCGGTGTGGCCACGATCCTCATTCGCCGTTTACGAATGGTTGCCACCAAAATGGATCCGATTGATCTGATCTGAAGTCGATCTGAAAAGCCTGTTCCTCCTTGATCCCAAACCCGATGATGTTGCCGAGCAAGCAGGGGTTGGGTCAAAAAGGACAAGACTGAAACGGCAACCGGCCGGGCTGTCGGCGCTGCGGAAAACCTGATATTTGCCTTGCCGATTTTCAGATGAAATGAAAAGGTTTTGGATGAGCCGCCTTACTGCAATTCCTTTTCTGTTATTCCTTTTTATTACCAGCTCGTTTTTTTGCCTGCCCTCTTTGAGTCATGCTCAGAAAATGGAAATTATCGAGTCCGAGGAATTTGATATTCAATTCGAGATTCCAACAAACTGGGAATTGGAGATTGAGGAAGATTCTGTAGCGGCTTTTGGCAATGGAATCGTATTCGTGATCACCGCAGTTAAGGATGACTCAATTACGACGAAGGAGCTTTTCGAGATTCAGGTCGAGACTCTGGAGATGGAGTCAGAAGGAGAAGTGGAGGAAGTGGAGCTGAAGGGAGGCATTCACGGAATGCTTGGCGGCGGAGCAGGCGTAATTGACGGCGATGTCGTTGGATTAGTCTTACTTGCCGCGACCCTCGACGAAAACAACTACCTAGCGTATATTTTCGCAGAGCCGAAGAAGTTCGAAAGGCAAAAAGATCTGATTTTTAATGTGATCACGAGTTTAGCCCCGCTTGGGTTCGAGGAGTGAGGTTTTACAAAAACAACACAAAGACGAACAGAGCGGTGCAACTCCAAGCGCTAATCGCGCTGGATAACCGCCGACGTTAGCCTACAATAGAATATGAAAATTCAGCCAAAAAGTCGAAGTGAGGCGCTGAAGAAAAACCCATGGGTCGCCAGGTGCAGAGTTTCCGGCGACTTCAACTTCCGGATCGCGGCTTCGGTCGCTCCGGTGCCTGTCGGGAGCGAAGCATTGAGCGTTCGCCCTCACCCTCTAAACTTGGCAAGATCAACGATGCCAGAACAGAAACTCAAAGTGGAGCGTCCATGCAGGGAAAGCACGTGGGGTCTGGTATCGAGGCGAAGATCGCCCTGATGTCGATGGCGTGCTCGTGCCTGGTTGCTGCATCGTCGCCCGTCATTCTGTTGTCAGTG
>JBLHKS010000204.1:0-12581 GCA_047620505.1 Verrucomicrobiales bacterium
TGCGCGCCTTCGTTTACCGCGAGGTTCCCTGGAACCGGGCAGTAGACAGACTGCACGAAATCTACGCCAATTTCTAAGGGAAGTTTTCCACACCGTTGCTGATCCGCAAAGGCAAAGGCGAGGCCGAACTCGACGGCTCTGCCGAGATCGATTTCACCCTGACCGAGTCCGAACGCGAAGAACTCCGCTGGTATCTCGAAGACTACCTAACGCAGGCCGACACGATCGAAAAGATCGTCCCCGAGCAGGTCGAATCGCTCATGGAATCCAAGGGCGTCGAGCTCTACACCAAAGTCCTCGCCGCCGTGCCGAGCACCCAGGCCATCTGGTTCGCCATCCGCGAAAAGCTCGCCGATCTCCGCGTCGAAATCACCACCCCGGTCACCGAAGCCGCCTCCATTCCCTGGGAGCTGATGCGCGATCCGCAATCCGACTCCGCCATCGCCCTGCGCGTCGAAAGCTTCGTCCGCGTCCAGTCGAATTCCAACATCAGCTTCGTCACCGTCCCCAAACTCCGCAAAGATCGCCGCGTCCGCCTCCTCTACGTCGTCTGCCGACCCAGTGGCGTCGCCGACGTTCAGCTGCGCGCCGTCGCCAACCGCGTCCTGAAGGGCCTCGGTGAAAACCGCACGCGCTTCGACATCACTGCCCTTCGCCCGCCGACCTGGGAGCAGCTCCAGACCGAACTCAAGGACGCCAAAGCCGAAGGCCGACCCTACCACATCGTCCACTTCGACGGCCATGGCGTTTACGCCGACCTCAGCAATACGAAACTCGCCGACTGGCTCGCCGCCCTCTCCAGCCTCACCCTCGGCGGCACGCCCAAGGGCAAACACGGCTACCTCCTCTTCGAACACCCTGGCTCGGACGAAAAAATGCGCCCCGTTCACGGCTCCGAACTCGGGCAGCTGCTGCACGACAACGGCGTCCCCTGCCTCGTCCTCAACGCCTGCCAATCCGCGATGCACGACGCCACCGAGGCCCCTGCTGAGCCCGAACCCGCCAACGCCCACGACGAAGTCCGTGCCATCGGCTCCCTCGCCCAGAGCGTCATCGGTCAAGGCATCCCAGCCGTCCTCGGCATGCGCTACAGCGTCTACGTCGTCACCGCCGCCCAGTACATCGGCGAACTCTACGCCAATCTCGCCAAAGGCCGCGGCTTCGGGCAGGCCGCTTCCGAAGGGCGCAAACACCTTGCCGCCAATCCCGAACGCTGGCTCGGGCTCGAACCCCGGCCGTTGCGCGACTGGTTCGTCCCCGTCGTCTACGAAGCCACGCCGCTCCAGCTGCTCAAACCCGGTGCCGAACCCGTCGAGGCCCCCGAACTCGACCCCATCCAGCTCAACCCGGCCCTCCTCCGCTACGTCCCGGACAGCGGCTTCATCGGGCGGGACGAAACCCTGCTCCTGCTCGACCGCGCCTTCGATCAAGCCCCCATCGTCCTCCTCCACGCCTACGCCGGGCAGGGCAAAACCACCACCGCCGTCGAATTCGCTCGCTGGTACGCGCAGACCGGCGGGCTCGGCCAGAAGCCGATCGTCCTCTTCACCTCCTTCGAATCCACCACCCTTCTCAACGACGTCCTCGATCAGCTCGGCCAGAAGCGCGTCCCCGACTGGACCGCGATCAACGAGCCGGAGAAAAAGCGCCAGACCATCCAGCAGCTGCTGCGGAAAAACGCCGTTCTCTGGATCTGGGACAACGTCGAGACCGTCGCCGGTTTCCCCGATGGCGCCGAGTCGGCCTGGACTACGGCGGAACAGGCTGAGCTGGCCGATTTCCTCAAGCTGATCAAGCTCGATCCCGCGACGAAGGCGAAGTTTCTCCTCACCTCGCGCCGGGACGAATCGAAGTGGCTCGGCGACCCCGGCGTGCCGCATCGGGTGAAAATGCCGCGAATGCGCGACGCCGACGCGGTCGGGCTGGCCTTCGAACTCGGGAGCGAGAAGAAATTATCGAAGGGCGAGATCGCCGGTTGGCAGCCGCTGCTGGATTATTGTCAGGGCAACCCGCTGACGTTGCGGGTGCTCGTCGGGCAGGCGGTGAAGATGGGGCTGCGCGGCGCGGATCAAATCGCTTCCTTCGTCCAGGCGATCCGCGACGGCGAAACCCGGATCGAGGACGCCGACGAAGCCCAGGGCCGGGACCGGTCGCTCGGCGCGTCGCTGGATTACGGGTTTCGCAATGCGTTTTCGGCGGAGGAATTGCCGGTCATCGCGCTGCTGCATCTGTTTCAGGGCGTGGTGGATGTCGATGCGCTGAAATGGATGGGCGAGGTCGGAAAATACGCGCTGCCGGAGTTGCGGGGAAGATCGAAGGAGGAGCTGACGGGTCTGCTGGAGCGTGCGGCGGAGACGGGCCTGCTGACGCCGCTGGGCGGGACGTGGTTTCAGATTCATCCGGCCCTGCCCTGGTTTCTGCGGCAGTTGTTCGCGGAGCATTTTCCGGACGACGCGAGTAGTGGTGGCTTTCAGCCGCCAAGCGTAACCAGCGAAGAATCTGGCGGCAGGATGCCACCACTACGGAGTTCCGCTACGCAGGCCCAACGCGCCTGGGTCGAGGCCATCGGCACCCTCGGAAATCTCTACCACAACCAATTCAACGCCGGCAATCGCGAGGTCATCCAATTCCTTGAGCTGGAGGAAAGCAACCTCCTCCACGCCCGACGCCTCTGCCTGCGCCGGATCGACGAAGCCGAAGGCCAGTGGTGGGATCTGATCACGAGCGCGATGCAGGGCCTGAACCAACTCTATGAATATCAGAGCCGGGGCGCGGAATGGGCCCGGCTCGTGGCCGAAATCACCCCGCATTTCTGCACCGGAACCGATGACGCTGAAGACGAGGACGAAACCGACCCCTTTCCAGGCCGGGAATCGGAATACAGCCTCGTCATGAAATATCGGGTCGATCTGGCGCAGGAGCAGGATCGCGACCTCAGCCGCGCGGCGAAGTTGCAGGAGAAATGCGTCGCCTGGAATCGAAAAGAGGCCGCCGAGGCGCTCGCCCTGCCCGAAGACGCACCGCTGGACGACGATCAGCGCCACCGGATTCGGAATCTCGGCGTCGGTGTCTTCACCCTCGGCCACCTTCTCATGGAGCAGGGAAACCCGGACTGCGTCGCGGCTTTCGAAGAATCGGTTCGCTACTGCCAGCGAATCGGCGACCAGGCCGCCGAAGCCGTGGCTCACTACAACCTCGGCCACGCTTGGAAGAACCTTCCCGCCATTCGCGACATCGACGCCGCCGAAGCCGCCTACCAACAGAGCCTCGACCTCTACGATGCAGGCGATCGGGTTGGGCGATGTCGCTGCATCTTTCAAATCGGCAGGGTCCATTACGAGCGCTTCGACGAGGATCGGGCGGAAGCGTCGGAGCTGGCAAACGAGGACGACGCCGATCCATCTCCCGAAACCAAAACAAAGCTGGAAATGCTCAACCAGCAGCTGCTGGAACACGCCCGGGCCGCCGAGTCCCGCTATCAAGAGGCCCTCGAACTCTGCCCGCCGACCCTCCTCTCCGATCTCGGCCCGATCCACAATCAGTTGGGAATTCTCTACAAGAATGTTGGCCAGATCGAGCGCGCCCGCGAACACTACGAAAAACGAGTCCAGATCGCTGAACAATCCAGCGACCGCTACGGAGCTGGCCGGACCCGCTTCAACCTCGCCCTGATGTATCTCCAGTCCGCCGGTGCCTCCCCCGATCCTGGCCCGAATCTCCAGCGTGCCCGGGCGTATGCCGAAGCCGCCCTCCGCGACTTCAAGCACTTTGAGGGCCGCGCCGCCGACATGGAAGCCAAGGCGAAGGGGTTGATCGAGGACATCGACCGGAAATTGGCCGGGAGCAGCTGATTTGGACTGCGGTGATTCATCACCGCTTTGAGTGAGGCAAGAATGGCACGTGATTAAGCGGAGTTGTCGATGTAGAAAAGGGTCTCCGCACCCGTCGCGGAGCCCATCAGCAGCGGAACCCCGGCTCGATGAAACGCGGCTTGGCGCCGCGCCGGATACGGAGATCCGGTTCTACGTTCAATCGCCGATCACCGGGCTTAATCACGTGGCATTCGAGTCAGGCAATTCTTTGCCGCCGAGTCAGACAACGCCATGAGCGCTCGCCTTCGTCTTCCCGCTTTCCAGGCCGAGCCCGCCCGGAATGAATTCCGGGCCGGAAAGCGGTGATGAATCACCGCGCTCCAAACATCCTACTTCAGAGCAGAATCTCATCCTCTTCCATTTCCAACGCGCCCCGGAAAATTCCGAGCCCTTGAACCCGTTCAGAGACTCCGGAAATCGTTTTTGTCACTCCGGAAATCGTTTCGTGAGTCACCAAAGCTCTTGCGGGAGTCCCCAAAGCTCTTCCGGGAGCTCCCAAAGCCCTTCCGGGAGTCACCAAAACTCTTCCGGGAGTCCCCAAAACTCTTCCGGGAGTCACCGTTAACAGGCCGATTCGTCTGCAGGATGGCGCTGACAGACAAACCCATTGCACCACGGTATTCCGCCGACAGGTTCCGCAGATGTCGTCTGACACGGGCTCTGCCATTTCCTGGAAGCACCTCATCGCCTTGATCGGTGGGGCCGTGCTGATTGCGTTCGCTCCGATTTTCGCGGTGCTGTCGAAGACCGTCGGCGGCGTGGGGATGCTGGACGCTGCTTTCTGGCGAGTGCTGATCGGCGGGGTGACGGCAGGGTGTTTTGCGATTCCGATGGGGCAGGCGTTAGGACGCGGCGATGTGAGAATCGGCCCCTGGATCTGGGCACCGGGTTTTTTCTTCGCGGGCGATTTTGCGGTCTGGCACATCAGCTTCGATCACACTTCGGTCGCGAATTCGACGCTGCTGGCGAATTTCCAGATCGTGGTCGTGACCGTTTTCGCGTGGTGGATGTGGAAGGAGAAGATCAGCCGTTTGTTCGTGATCGGCGCCACGGTGGCGATGCTCGGGCTCGTGCTCCTGCTTCACTCATCGGCGACGAGCGACGCGAAAATCCGCGAGGGTGCGATTCCGCTTTTGGGCGATGCGTTAGGGCTGGCGACAGCATTTTTCTACGGCTCGTATTTGCTGACGATCAAACGTTATCGGCGTGACCTGCCAGTTCCGACTTTGATGTTCTGGGGAGGGATCGTGGCTGCGGCGTTTCTGGCACCGGTCTTGATTGTGTGCCACGCCGTCTGGGGTCATTCGAATGGGAATTTTTTCCCGACGTCGCTAGTTGGTTGGCTTCCGCTGATCGGCATGGGCGTGATTTCACACGCAGGTGGGCAGGGGTTGATCGCGTTCTCGCTGAAAGGATTGCCAGCGAGCGTCGCGTCGATCACGCTCCTGATTCAGCCGGTGTGCACAGCGTTTCTCGGAGCGGTTTTGTTAGGGCAAAGTCTGGCCGCAGTCCAGATTCTGGCCGCTTCGCTTGTGCTTGGCGGGCTGGCGATCGCGATTCGCGGGCAGGTCAGGGGTTAGTGCCGAAGACCTCAGCCATCACCTCTGCTGGGGAGATTTGCGGACCGGCCGCCGGATCGATCAGGTTCTTGTTTCGGCGACCGAGATTGATGTAAAGATCCATCGGGATGTGAACTCGGTAGATCTTTTCATCATCGAGTTCATCCGGCTTAAGGCTTGGGAAAACCTGCATCTCCTGGTTTTGAATCCAGCGATTCCAGATTTCTTTGAGGTCGGCCCCGGAAATTCCGCCAAGGGTCGTCGCAAAGCGGCTGTTCCGAGTTCGGTAGTCGGCGGCGGTGTAGAAATCCGGGTTGTAGTGCTTCAAAGTATTGAGATCCGTGCCCCACATTCCTTTGTCGGTCGGGCCCCACCAGAGCGCGAAGTCAGCGCTGGATTTCCGGATCATGATCTTCATGTGCGTCTTCACGATTTCCGTCCGACCGCGGAATTCTTCAGGAAGCGGCTTGTCGGAATCTGGAAAATCAAGCCAGGTCCAGTCTTTGCCGAATTGCATTTCACGACCGATGTGATGATCGAGATTCTGCACAAGCAAGTCAGCCTGGCTGACTCGATTAAATCCGTCCGGGCTAGCTAGAAACATCTGCGGTGCCTTACGAAAGCGCCCGTCATCCGTGAAAGCGGCGAGCAAATAGATGAGGCGATCGGGATGATCTGGATGCGGATGGAGCAAGCCGAGAACCTGGCCTTCAAGCGGAAGCGGCGGACGATTTCCGGCGTGAAGCGCGCCGTCCGAGATTTCGATCGGGAGCCTCGGCAGAAGCGCGCGAGTCACCGCGTTTTCTTCGGGTGTTCCGAGCAGAATCAGGTTGTTTCCAGCGGCCTGGTCGGCGGTCAAATCGGCAGCTGCGACGATCGGAAAGCGATAGCGCATTGGCGTGAACGTCGGCCCGCCGTACGACGCCAGCTTCTCAGCAGCTGCTAAGAGTCCGTCGCCGTAAACGACCATGAGAGGCTCGCCTTGATAGAGGTTGTTGGCGGCTCCGGCTTCGTATTGTCGTTTGGCAGGCTTTTCGATTGGTTCGGCTTTCCATGCGTCGTCTTTGAATTGGAATTCGGCCGCGAGAGGAAATTTGTCATCACCGATTTCAACCTGGCTGGCTTCTTCAGGCAGAGTTTCCAGATCCAGCGAGAATGCGGCGACATTTTTCGGCTGAATCACGGCTGTTCCCGCTTCAACTCTCACCTCGATTGAGGCTGCCTGATGGGGATCGTCGAATTCGCGAATCCAGATCCAGTAGGATCGGCCGAGGCTCGGAGCCTCACACTGATGCGAAATCGTCAACGGCGACGGATCGCGTTTTTGCGCGAAGAGCCACTCGACCAGCGGCTCATGCCGCTTGGGAACCGAATGGCCACTGGCGTACTCCTTCAAAATAACCGGACAGCCCAGTTCAGCCATTCGCTGCGCCTGAACCCGCGCATTGCAGATCGCCGAGGTCCAATCGCTTGTGCCGTGATGAAATGCGACGGGCAGATTCTTGAAGTTCACGAGCGGATAATTGTTTCCAGCGGCGACGAGCGGGAGCACGGCCGCGAACTCGTCTGGAAAACACGAGGCGAGGTGCATCGCGCCGCTTCCGCCAGCTGACGAGCCGACGAGGTAGACTCGATCCGGATCGATCGGATAATTCGCCTTCATGTGAGCGATCGACTGGATCGCGTCGTAGGTCGAGATCGCTCGGTAGCCCCAGATCCGGTTTCGCGTCGGTCGAATCTGGAAAAACGGAAACCGCTCGCTCGGAGCGACTGCCGGGCCGCCGTTGAGGACCACGATCATCGGGTAGGCGGCGTGGCCTTCGATCTTCGGCGGCGTGCGAACCTGGAACGGGACGTCAATCCCGTCGGCAGCGCTTAGGTAGGTTTCGTTGAAACTGGCGTTCCAGCGAACCGCCTCTTGGCCCTTCGCAAAAGTCAGGAGCGCGGCGGAAATGAGTAGGAGTCGATGCATCAGGCTTCTAACCTAACGCGATCCGACCGAGATCTATTTCAGAAACCTGTGTGCGCTGAGCATCGGGATTCGAGCTCCGGCTCGGCTATTCGATCTTCATGATCCACTTCACGGCGTTGCCGAGGAGGTCGAGATATTCCGTTGTCGCCATCGTCGAGTTGTGGTGGCCGATCGTGGTTCCAAAAATCCGAGCATCGCCATATTCGTTCACCCAGATGCAGGCCTGCGGCTCTTTGACGACGCCGTTATCGCCAGTCGCGAGGACAGTTGCGGTTAGGACGCGCTGGACGTTGTAGAGCTCGCCTTCAGGCGTTTTCCAACCGTCCGGAAGGTCTTTGGTCACAGGATGCTCAGCAACTTTCGTGACCGTGATCGCGGCTTTCGGGCCGTGGCCCTTCGAGCTGACGCCGAGCAACGACGGCCAAGTCTTTTCCTCGCCCTCTTCGGCCTTAACATTCCAATGATACGAGTGCATCGCGCAGTGCAGAGCGATCGCCGGGAGACCAGCTTTGTGAACGGCGGCGACGGAATCGATGAACGCGGTATCGGCTTCCTTCGCAAAACAGTGGTTCCAGACGACGAAATCATAGCCGTCAGCCCAGTCGTCTTTGCTGAGATATTCGTGGCTCTTGGCGGCATCCATTTCGAAGTAAATCGTCCACTCGGTCGGCACGCGTTCGGTGATGCCGGCGCTGATGATATTGCGCTGCATTTTGTAGTCGTGGCAGCAGCCGCCAGTGATCATGAGGGCCTTGAGTGGCTTTTCGGCGGTCGGCGCAGGCGTGGCCGCGGCTTTTTCATCGGCGTTCTGCGCGATGACGATTCCGAAAATGGCGAGGAGCGCGAAGCAGGCCGTGATGAGCTTGACGATTGCAGGAGATTTCATGCGGCTGGTTTAGGGCGGATTGCGGGCGAAATCAAGTTTCAAGCGCAGTGGCTCCGTTTCGTACGGAAGCGGCGGAGAGGCTCGGCGAATCGAACTGCGGCCTGGCGCCGCGCCGGATGCGGAGATCCGGGACTACGTCTAAGTCTAAGCCAGCAACTCCGTTACCACGCGCGCCTCGGCGTTCTGGATCAGGACCTGATCGACGCCGTTTCGCTTGTAGGTCAGCCTCTCGGGCTCAAGGCCGAAAAGATGCAGCAGCGTTGCGTGGTAATCGAAATGATTGACCACGCCTTCGACCGCTTTGTGGCCGAATTCATCGGTCGAGCCGTGGGTGTGGCCGCCTTTGAAGCCGCCGCCAGCGACCCACATGCTGAAGCCGTAGGTGTTGTGATCGCGGCCGACTTTTTTGCGATCATTCGCGCCGCCAGCACGGTTCTGGATCACTGGCAAACGCCCCATCTCGCCCCCCCAATGGACGACCGTCGAATCGAGCAAACCGCGTTGTTTGAGATCGATCACCAGAGCAGCTGCTGGCTTGTCGACGTACTTGCAGGCGGCCGGCAGGCTCGACGAAATCGAGGCGTGATGATCCCAAGTCTGGTTGCCGGTGAACAAATTCACGACCCGCACGCCGCGCTCGACGAGCCGCCGCGCGATCAGACAGCGCATCCCGAATTCCTTCGTCGCGTCGTCGTCGATCCCGTAAAGTTTTTTCGTCGCCTCGCTCTCCCTGCTGATGTCGAGCGCCTCTGCAGCTGCTGTCTGCATCCGGGCGGCAAGCTCGAAACTCTGGATTCGCGCATCGAGATCGTTCTCGCCAGGTCGCGCGGCGAGGTGGTCCTGGTTGAGCCGGTTCACGAAACCGAGGTAGCGGTCCTGAGCCTCGCCCTGAAGCGAAAGCGGCGGCTCGAGATTCGGGATTCGCGGTTCTTTCGGCCGAATCACCGTTCCTTGGTAAACCGAAGGCAGCCAGCCGTTGGAAAAATTGTCGACGCCGAGAACCGGCAAGCCGCGTGGGTCTGTCAGGGCGACGTAAGCCGGGAGATTCTGGTTTTCCGAGCCGAGCCCGTAAGTCAGCCAGCTGCCCAGCGTTGGTCGGCCGGCGAGGCTGGTTCCGTTCAGCAGAGCGTAGATCGATTGGCCGTGGTTGTTCACCCCGGTGTGCATCGACCGGATCATCGTCATGTCGTCCGCGATCGAGCCCATGTGCGGAACCAGCTCGCTGAAATCCATTCCGCTCTCGCCGTGCTTCGAGAATTTCCACGGCGAAGCCATCACCTCGCGCGTCGCGCCGGCTGCGTCGTCGTACTTCACCTCGCCCGGGAAATCCTTGCCGTCGTACTTGTCGAGCATCGGCTTAGGATCGAAAAGATCCATGTGGCTCGGCCCGCCCTGCATGAACATCGAAATCATCGCCTTCGCCTTCCCGAAGCCGTGCGCCGGCCGCGGCTGATTCGTGAAATGCGTTCGGTCATCGCCCACGAGGGCCGGATTGGCGAGGAGGCCGTCCTGCTTGAGGAGGGTGGCCAGGGCGATCGCGCCTGTGCCGTAGGCGCTGTTGAGAAATTGGCGTCGCGAATTCATGAATGGGCTTTCGCCAGAACACGCGCAGCTGGCGACGGTTCATTCATTCCCTGAGTCGTCAAAATTAAGCCCCTAAACTGTCATGCCTGTTTGTCGTTTTCTGTGAGGGCTTCGTAGCCGGAAATGTCTAGGATATCGCGGTCGTAGTAGACAAAGTATTCGGAGTTCGGCATGCGGAATTCGAATGGGATCGATTCCAAATCAACATCCATCGGCACGCCGCCATTCAAATGGCCGATCCCAACGCCAACCAAGACTCTGATCGTTCCGGGCGAAAAGGATCCTTCGGTTCGGGCGCGAATCTTCGTGATCCGATTGTCTGTCACGACTCAGCGACCTCCGAATCTTCCTCGATTCGCAAACCCAAGTCCTCTTTCTTGAATTCCATATCCCACTTCATTGCCTCCTCAATTTCTTCGTTTGTCGACGAATAATCGGTCTCGCCTGCCAACACTTGCGCTAGGAATGCTTCCCGTTCCTCTTGCTGTTGATCGAGATGGACTGGATTTGGCATTAGCTTTCCTTCTCGAACCACGCGTCGAAAAACTTCCTGTCTTCAGCATCCGCGATCGCATCTCCGGCTTCGCGGGCCTTCTTTCGATTCTCGGCAGCGGCGGTCTCGTCGCCAGCAGCTGCTGAAGCCCGGGCCAGTCCGTCCAGCGCGAACGCGAGGTCCCAATCGGCGACGCCTTCGGGCTTGGCTTCGATCAATTCGAGACAGCGTTTCGCGTGGCGCAGAGCCGATTCGCCGGAGCCGGCGGCTGAATGAGCATTCGCGACGAGACTCTCGGCGCGGGCGTGATGAATCGCCTTTCCGGCGTTGAGCCAGTGAAAACAAGAAGCGTGCGCGGTGTGGATCAGGCGCTCGTTCTCTTTGGAGGTTCGCTCAGTCGATTCGAGCAGATCCCAAGCCTGGTTGTTGCACTCGATTGCGAACCATTTGTGGGCTTTCTCAACGTCGATGGGTGGAGTCATGATTTGGGTTTCGGCGTGAACGGGATCGACTCGGCGGCGGGCTCGACTTGTGGCAGTGTCAGGTCGTTGTCGAAAACCCGGATCGGCGTGTTGCCGGCGAGATCCTCGAGAGTGCCGTCGATCCTGAGCTGATGCTCGCCAGCGGCCCACGGCTCGACCGGTTCGATGAACCAGCTGCTTTCGCCTTCGTCGACATCGATCTTCGCCGAGATCGGCTTGCCGTCGGGGTCGAGAATGCTGGTTTTGATCCAGATCAAGGCGTGGTCGAGCGGCTCGGGCGATTTGATCCGGAGCGGCTCCCGCGTGCCGGCTTTCGGCAAAGTCAGAGTCCAGGTTTCGGGCAGCGGACGCTCGTGATCCTCGGCGATCGTCTTGAATTTGTGGCGGATGTCCTCGGCAAGCGGCTCGCCATCGGCGCTTCGAACGGCTTTGTCGATCACCAGCGTGTACTCGCGGTCCGGCAGCAGCACAGGCCCGAATTCCTCGCGCAAATTCACGCCGCGTTTGATTCGACCCGGGTGAATCCAGAGCGTCAACCGCCGAGCGTCCTCGTTCCAGATTTCCTGCCGTCGCCACGGAGCGTGAACCCGTTCGCCCGCGTCGTTCTCGATGTGAAACTGATCAAAAATCGCTCGGCCCTCGCGCATCGGCTGATCGAAATAGAGGTAGAATTTGAGGAGATTCGCCGGCAGCTGCTGAGCGGTCGGGAAAATCCTCGTCAGCTTCGGTGTCGGTGCATCGAGCTTGGGAACGCTGTAGTCGGCGAACACCGGCGCGCCTTTGCCGGGGCTGAGTTTTGCCTGGTAGGTTTTGCCGCGGCTGAGCCGAACGGCTGGCGTGAACCGAATCGTGTCCTCACCGTCCATTTTCGTGGTGCCGAACATCGCCGGGCTCAGCAGTTCCTGATCTTCGATCACCAGGCGGAGCGTGAGCATCGAATCCGTTCCTTCAACGCCGGTAGCTTCGACGACAACTTTCGTCGGATCGTCGGCGACGGGCGTGATCGCCAGAGTCACAGCTGTAATCAAATGGTTCATACTCGACAGGGGTTCAAATTCCAGACGTTCAAATCATGCGCGTTCCGGTCAAGAATTTGGACAGAAACTGGTGTTTCGCAAGGGCCGACGGCAAGCCGCTGAATTACAAAAACGTGAAGGTATCGAGGAGATGATTCACCTCACAGGCTCCACTCCATCAAGTCATCATCGCTCAATGGCGCATTCTCCTGGATCGGGGGCAACTGAGGCGTCCGTGGATCTTGGAGATTTCCTTGAAAACCCATGTTTCAGGGCATAAAAATGGAGCGGGTGATGAGATTCGAACTCACGACATCTTCCTTGGCAAGGAAGGTTTTTAACAGGGCTTCTCGGGGGAAATTGTCGAAATTCCCCGTAAACTCACGATTTGGTTGCACTAAACCACCCCTGATGTTGCACTGAATGAATGCACTTTAGTTGCACTGCGAATAGTAATCGGGTTAACGTCGAGTTGGTGGAGCGACTGCCATGTTGTCGTGGCCGAGGGCCGATCTGAGTCATTCTTGTAACCCTCCGGTGACCTCAATTCGAGTTCAGACCCTTCGCTCGGCTGCCCAACTTCGTCTTCTATTGTCGCTCCCACCGAATCACTTCGCTCGCTGTCATCGTCTTCGGCAAAACCTGAAGCACTGAGTAGCAGAAGGCCGAGGGATAGTCTTCATCAGCTTTCAGCAACTGCTGGAGCAGCACGTTCCC
>JBLHKS010000205.1:0-12509 GCA_047620505.1 Verrucomicrobiales bacterium
CAGGTACGCCACGGCCGGATCTGGCCAGCTCGACTGCCTGCGCTTTGAACTCTTCGGTAAATCGTTTTCGCGTCTTCTTCATTTAGTTAGTGGGTTATCCACTGGTCCAGGAATCTACCGCACCTCACATCTACCATTTTTCCGTCGACCACGTAGCCCGCGAAATTAAGGTTGGCGACGGAATTAAGCTAACCGAATCAAAAGGGGAGATCGACATCGAAGGCGTCGCCGCTGGCGGCGAGAATCTCTGCTATATCGTTGGGTCGCATGGAATTTCCCGCAAGAAGAGGGAATTTAGCCCAAATGCGTTCTCAATCTGGAAGCTGAAATTTGATGACGACGAATGGGAATTCCGCCGCGGTTCGTTATCCGTTTTAATCGCGACAAACGAAAAACTGGGCCCGTTTTATCGCAAGACTCTTCAAGAAAATGGCGTCAACATCGAGGGCTTGGCCTGCGATCCCGAAACCGATACGCTCTACGCTGGCTTCCGAGCGCCGAACATCGAGGGTAAAGGCTTCGTGCTCGAGTTCGACTCTGAAGTCGTTTTTGGAAAAACGGCGGAGATCGTTAAACCGACGCTTCACGAAATTGATCTCGGTGTGGGCTACGGCATTCGCGATATTATCAAAATCGAGCATGGATTTCTGATCCTTGCCGGCAATTCGGCCCCGGATGACGGCGTCGGCTTCGATCCAGATCGCGAGTATCTGCTGTTTCATTGGACTGGTCCTGAGGGTGAATTGAAGAAGCTTACGACGGTGCCGAAACCAAATTCGAAAGCTAAGCCAGAGGCGCTGCTTCTTTTGAAAGAGGACGAGGCGGGATTTGAAGTGCTCGTCATCAGCGACGGTATAAAAAACGGCGCGCCGACGGTTCTGAGCGCCAAATTCTGAGTCGCCAGGCTCCGTTGTTTTGAGCCGATCGGAAAGCCACAGTTGATCCGCAGCGTGAAGAGATCATGAAAACAAGAGCCTTCCTTTGCGCGCTGTTTCTTTCGTTCGTGGGCCAGCAGCTGCTGGCCGAGGACCTGAACCTCCAAACGCGTAGCCGAGTCAAAACCGATGACTCAGACGAGTTCAAAATCGTCGAAAAAAGCGAGACTTGGGATCCGGCGAAGACCGCAATCGTCGTCGTCGACATGTGGGATGATCACCATTGCGTTAGCGCGGCCAGGCGCGTTGTCGAGATGGCTCCCCACATGAACGCCGCGCTGAAGACGGCTCGGGAGCGCGGAGTTTTGATCGTCCACGCACCGAGCGATTGTGCCGAGTTTTACGCGACGGCGCCTCAGCGGAAGGCGATCGACGCAGCACCTGAGTCGAAACCCGGAATCAAATTTCAATGGAATCACTTCAATCCAGATCACGAAGGACCGCTGGCTGATCATCTGGAGAAGGGCGGATGTTCCTGCGATTTGCCGGAGCCGTGCAGCCCGTCCGCGATCGTCTGGACTCGCCAGATTGCAGCGCTGGAAATGGCCGAGAAGGACGCCGTCAGCAGCAACGGCCAGGAGATTCACAACCTCTTTGAAGAGCGCGGAATCGAGAACGTGATCATCATGGGTGTCCACACGAATCGATGCGTGTTAGGCAGGCCGTTTGGGATTCGGCAAATGGTCTACGTTGGCCGAAATGTTGTGCTCTGCCGCGACCTGACCGATTCTTATCATCGTGATCCGGGCAAGCATTTCGAAGGGCTCGACCTGATCGTTGCTCACGTTGAAAAATTCTGGTGTCCGACGATCACGAGCGAAAGCCTCGGCGCATCGGCGGCATTCGAATTCAAAAAGTAGCCCATTCCGGCACCCGCGCGTTCCACCAATCGCGTGCCTTGTCGCTCCAGCTTCGATTATCGGTTTCCACGCCGAGTGTTTTGCTTTCGTGATCGATGACGATTTTCAAACCGACACCCTCACTTTTCGCCCAGGCTTGAAGCAGTTCGTAGACCGTCAGGTTTTCGTAAGTTCTTTCGAGGCCTTGCTTCGGCTGATCCAAGTCCCCGGCAAAATCCAACCGCTTTGGGTCTTCGGAAAACTCCACTGCTCGGCGGACCGTCTCCAGCGGATTGGCTGTCGTGACTTTTGGGATTGTTAGGTCAAATAGATTGGTCACCTCGCGCCCGTTTGGCATATCGGGCAGGCCAGAGATCTCGAACGCAAACAGCTTCAATTCGGAAAGTCGCAGGTACTCCACGCTAACCAGCTTGAACTCCGGACCAATATCGGACACCCGGTAAAAATCGAAGCCTTCCGGCAAGTAACCATGCCTTCCCCTCGGATTCGATAAATTCTCCCTGGCTGGCTGCGTGGCTCCCGGTTCGTCTGTCCAGAAACAAACCGAGTCTCCAGCTTCACCATGAAACAGGATTCCTGGTTGCTGTTGGATTGTTTGCTCAACGAGCATTCCCAGAGAAATGAGCCCAGTGTCGTCTTCTGTCTTTTGCTTAGGAATGTCGCGAGTCGAAACCACTGCTATGAACTCGTCGCTCTGGAATTTCCACTCGCCGGTAAGATCGTCGATTGTGAACGCCTGACGCTTCGGATCACCCGCGAGAAACGACAGCCAGACCCTGATCGGCGTGTCATGCCAGATGCCGATTGGAACCGAAACCCGCGTCCATCGATTCACATTTCCCTCGGTATCAATTCGGAAGCTGTGGAAGTCGACGACAGCCTCAGTCCTTGCATCGTCGACGGCGATGTAGTCGAAATGAACGACTGGAAGATCGCCTTCAGCTCGAAGTAGGAACGTCAACACAGGAGATTCGTCAGTCCGTTCGGCTCGAAGCAGTCGTTCCGCAGCTCCGCGTTCCAGCAGCTGCTGGCTGGCGATTGGTTTGAGCGAAACTGGATCGCGCCAGGGATTCTCCGGATTTCCAGGAACGGTCAGGGTGAACGCTTCGATCACCGCTGCGGAGTTTTCGCCAAGCTCAATCCGTGGCGAATCGGAAACGGGAAAATCCGACGCAGAGATCAGCTTATTTCCTTCGACAAGCATCAAACGGGATTCACGCCGGCCTTCCGGAGAGCTGTGAAACGGCGTCACCCGACTCATGAGCCAGCCCGCGACGACTGCGAGGCCCAGAATCAGGATTCCGATTCCGGCTGTGACTCGCCGAACTCTGGGCCGCGATTTCATAGGAACCAACTTTCCTGATTTCAGGCCAAACTCAAGGCGGCTCGGCGTTGCATCGTTGGTTCTGTGGTTGAAGATTTCCGCATGAATTCTCTACTTCGATTTTTGACGATTGCGATTTCGTGCTTGGCAGCTGCTGGCGCGTTCGCTCAGGAAAATACCGGCCTCCGCGCTGGCACTGCGGCCGTCGACATCTCGCCGACGGTCTTCCCGATGCAGCTGAGATCGGGTGCCTCAAAATACGTTCACGATCCGCTTCACGTTCGCGCCGTCGCGTTCGAAAACGGCGATGGCCGAGTGGTGATCGCGCTGATGGACGCGATCGGCGTTGGGCGCGAGATGACCGATGAATGCAAGGCGATCGTCGCGGAGAAAACCGGCTGGAGCGTGACCGAGATGCTCGTCTCCGGAACGCACACGCACACCGCGCCGAAGGGCGGCGACACTTCGCCGGGGCGGATCGCCTACGAACAGCGGCGACGCGATGGGCTCGTCGAAGCGCTGACGAAAGCGATCGAATCGCTGGAGCCGGCGAAAGTCGGTTTCTCGTCGGACGAGGAGCCGAGCGAAGTCTACAATCGGCGTTGGTTTCTGAAACCAGGGACGATGGAGAAGAATCCGCTTGGCGAACTGGACCAGGTCCGGACGAACGCGCCGCGCCAGAATTTGCTCAAGCCAGCTGGCCCGATCGATCCGGAAGTTTGCGTTGTCGACGTTCGGACGCGACGCGGACGCGCGTTAGGGCTGATCGCGAACTACTCTCTGCACTACGTCGGCGGCGTTCCGAAAGTGGTCGAAGAAAATGGGAAGGTGATCGGGATGGCTTCGGCTGATTATTATGGGGAGTTTGCGAAGGTCATGCCCTACCGGATTGGCGGCTCGAATCCTCCGGAAAATTTCGTCGCGATGATGACGAACGGGACGAGCGGCGACATCAACAATATCGATTTTCACAGCACGCGAGCGCCGCGCGCGCCGTTCGAGCAGATCCGCGTCGTCGCCAACAAAACTGCGGACGCGGCCTGGCGCGCGGTGAAAAAAATTGAGGCCTACGACGAAAATCCGACCGTCGCGATTTTGCAGCGCGAGGTCGAACTCGAGTATCGCGAGCCGACTGAGGCTGAGGTCGAAAAGGCAATGGAGCTTCTCAAGCTGACTTCGAAAGAGCGGGAAGCGATCAACGGCCGAACGACTTCGGTCGCGACCAACACGGTGAAATTCGCAAGCGACGAGCAACCGCGAACCGAAAGCGTGATCATCCAAGCCATCCGCATCGGCGATCAGGCGATCGTCTCGATGCCGTTCGAAGTTCTCGTCGAAATCGGTCTCGACATCAAAGCGGAGAGTCCGTTTCCTCACACGTTCACCATCGAACTCGCCAACGGCGGCTACGGCTACCTGCCTCCTCCGAATCAGCACGAACTCGGCGGCTACGAAACTTGGCTCGGCACCTCGCGCTTCAAGCCGAAGTCGTCCGAAATCCTGACTCAGCAGCTGCTGGAGATGTTGGCCGAGTTGAAAGCGCTTTGAACCTGGGGGACGGACGAGTAAACAATTCTGATGTCGGCTGACTACGACCTTGTCGTCGCTGGAGGCGGGGCGGCCGGCTTTTTCGGGGCGATCACCTGCGCGGAATTTTGCCCGGATGCGCGAGTCGTGATCCTCGAAAAATCGCCAAACGTCCTCAGCAAAGTCAAGATTTCCGGCGGCGGTCGCTGCAACGTGACCCATGCCTGTTTCGATCCGCGAGAGCTGGTCGAATTCTACCCTCGAGGCTCGCGCCAGCTGATCGGTCCGCTGAATCGATGGGCACCGGGCGACACGATGGACTGGTTCGAGGAGCGCGGAGTTCCGCTGAAAATCGAGGCGGACAACCGCGTTTTTCCGAAGTCGGACAGCTCGCAAAGCATCATCGATTGCCTGAATCGAGCGGCGAAGCAAACAGGCGTCGAAATTCGAACCGGCACCGCGGTCGAGCGAGTCTCGACAGATTCCGAAGGCGAATTTGAGATCGCGATTCGCGGTGGCGAGACGCTGCGAGCGCGCCGTTTTCTGCTTACGACCGGCGGCACGCGAAGCAGGATCGGAGAGGAGATCGCAGCTGGTTTTGGTCATCGAGTCGAGCCTGCCGCGCCCTCGCTTTTTACCTTTAAGATAAGCGATCCACGCCTGACCGATCTTCCGGGGCTGTCGGTCGGCAACGCGGCTGTTCGCGTCGAGGGACACGATTTGTCGGCGACCGGGCCGGTTCTCATCACTCATTGGGGGCTTAGCGGGCCGGGAATTCTTCGCGTTTCGGCTTGGGGCGCGCGCGAACTCCAAAAGACAGACTACCGATTCGAGATCGTCGTCAATTGGACTGACGGCTTGAGCGAAGCCGAGCTGCTTTCGAATTTCGCGCGGCTCCGCAACGATTCGCCGCGCCGAGCGATCGTCAACGACCCTCAATTCGGAATTCCTTCGCGACTCTGGAAGCGACTGGTCGAGTCAGCAGCTGCTGGCGGTGATTTGCGCTGGCCCCACCTGCCTCGCGACCTCAGCCGGAGCCTGGCCAGCCAACTCGGTGCCTGCCGATTCCGCGTCGATGGAAAAAGCATGAACAAGGACGAGTTCGTGAACTGCGGCGGAGTCTGCCTCGACGAAGTGAACTTCAAAACGATGGAAAGTCGGCTCGCCGGCGGGCTCCACTTCGCTGGCGAGGTGCTCGACATCGACGGAATCACGGGCGGCTTCAATTTTCAGTCCGCATGGACGACGGGTCGAATCGCAGGCGAGGCAGCCGCCGCGGCGTTGGCCTGAAACACTCCCTGCGTTGCAACCGTGTTTTGTCAGTCATGATCGCAGTTCCGGATTTTCGTTCTCGCCGCAATTTTCTCCGCGTTGGAGGCCTCGGCTTCGGCGGTCTCTCGATGAGCGACCTGCTTCGCGCAGAATCGAAAGAACTCACCCAAGGCTCCGTAATCATGGTCTACCTGCCGGGCGGACCGACGCAGCATGAAACTTTTGACCCGAAGCCGAACGCCTCTTCGGAAATCCGCGGTTCCTACGGCTCGATCCCGACCGCGATCCCGGGAACGCACTTCTGCGAACTGCTGCCGAAGCTGGCCAAAGCGCACGACAAATTTTCGGTGATCCGCAGCCTGACCGGAATGGTGAACCGCCACGAATCGTTTCATTGCTACACGGGTAGGCCAGGCGGGCGTCCGGAAGACAACGAGCCTGCAGGCGGTTGGCCGGGATTCGGCTCGGTTGTTTCGCAAGTGCTCGGACCGCGATCGGGCGGCGTCGCGCCTTACGTCGATGCTGCGCCGAAAATGAGCTACAGCCCCTACAACAATACGGGAACCCACATCGGCTCGAACAAAATTTCGTGGCCGGGTTTCACCGGATCGAAGAATGTTCCGTTTACGATTCAAGGGCGCGGTCGGCAGGATCTGATGCTGAACGGAATCGACAAAAATCGGCTTGGCGACCGCCGGCAGCTTCTGGGTTCGCTCGACGATCTTCAGCAATCCGTTTCCAGCAATCCGGAGTTGGATGATTATCAAAAGCAGGCTTTCGGGATCCTGACATCGAACAAATTGGCGGACGCGATGGATCTTTCGCTTGAGCCCGAGACGGTTCGCGAGCGGTACGGCGAGACGATGCCGACTGACAAATCCTTCGGTGGCGCTCCGATGGATCCCCAGCAGCTGCTACTCGCGCGGCGACTGGTTGAAGCCGGTGTGCGCTGCGTCACGGTTGCATTTGGGGCTTGGGACTGGCACGCGAATCGCGAGGGGCCGATTTCCCAGCTTTCGAAGAAATATCTGCCGGTTTTCGATCACTCGATGTCCGTCTTTCTGGATGATCTGGATCAACGCGGCTTACTCGAAACGACCACCGTGGTCGTTTGGGGTGAGTTTGGCAGAACGCCGAGGATCAACGCGAAGGGCGGACGCGATCATTGGCCAAACACGCAATCCGTTTTGATCGCGGGCGGCGGAGTTCAAGGCGGACGTGTGATCGGCGAAACGGATTCTCACGGAGGTGATCCGATCGACCGACCGGTGCACGTCCAAGAGGTGTTCTCGACGATGTATCGAAACTGCGGAATCGACCCTGCCAAAACTACCATTGATGATCTCAGCGGGCGACCGCACTACCTCGTGGAGTCGGGCCGCACGCCGATCGCGGAGCTGCTCTGAGGCTTAGGCGTGGTAGAAAAAAGCGGTCGAAGCAGTGTAGCCGTGGAGGAAATTATTCCCGCCGATCGGCCCGATCTCACCATTGCAGAAAAACCCGTTGAGCGGGACTTTACCGAACGTGTCTTCGACGACTCCTGCATCGTGATTCGGAACGCCGAACATGCGCGAGCCTCGGCCAGTGCAACTGAAAAGCAGTCCGGCGAACGGCGTTCCATTTTCGGCTTGAGCTTCGCGGCAGAGTTCCCGAAGATCCTCGTCAGCGGCGTCTTTGTCGCGAATCTGGAATTGGACGGTCTGGCCCGGGCGCGGGAAAGCCCCTAACGCAAGCACTCCAGCGTTCGGATCTCCGCCCAGAATGTTTCGGACGAGAAAGTCGCCGCGCTTGAAATCGTCGACGTATTCAGAAACGGCCAAACCAGCGAAAATGTTGCCCTGAGCGGTTTTCTTCTCTTCGGTCGCGAGTGACTCGAAGGCTTCTTCAAGCACTTCGAACGCCTTCCGCGAAGCGATGCTAACGACGACATTTTCGTCGACTTCGGTAATCGTGTAGGGATCGCCGATCGGCCTGCACCCCTGACTAACGACTCCTCCGATCTTGATACCGCCGTTGAATTGGACGGCGACGCAGGAAAGATTCTCTGTTTTTCGGTTATGAAAGAGGAAAACGTCGCTCGGGTCGGAGCCGCCACTGGCTAAGCCGCCGAACGTCGGCGAGTGGTTGAAAACCGTGTTCCAACGCGTCATCCAGTTTTCGGCATGAGCCAGGAACGGATTGCACAACGAAATCCACGACGCGCCTTCGACTGAACTTGGCGGCGGCTTGAACGAGTCCATCTCGTGCGGCTCGATCTCTAGAATGTTCAGATCCGTGTCCGGCAATTTCAGGAAAAGCAGCGAGCAGCCGGAAACATTCTCGTCTTCCTCGCCTGTTCCGATGAAGCCGTCCGCCGAGCAACCGATGATCTCCGCGGCATGGCCGTAGACCTGAACGATCTCAATGAAATCGTTTATGTGCTCACGCCAATCCGCGCTGACAAAAGCGTAAACGATCGAGGGTCGGTCCCCGATTTCTTCGCGGCAAGCCTCAACGGCTGCTCGCAAAGAATCCTCATCAAACGTTGTGCGGATGATTCGAGAAGCGGCGCGATTTTCGGTAGACATGTCTGGGGACTAAAGTTCTCGCACTCTCCATTCGCAACCTGAAAACAGGATCAGCTCGTCTCAGCAATAGGCTGACCGTCCTAACGAAGGTAGCGATTTCGAAGGTGCTCCAGCAGATATCGAGATTGCGGGAGCTTCCCGGTTGCTCGCTTGATGAGTTCCTTCGGCATGTAGCGGGTTCCGTGGACGTGGATTTTCTTGCGCAGCCAGTCGAGTAAACTGGCGTAACTGGCTTTCTCGACGTCATCCCGAATTGTCGAATTCTGCATCGCGCGATCAAAGAGTTGGGCCGCGTTGATATTGCCGAGGCTGTAGGTCGGGAAGTAGCCGATCAGGCCGAAGCTCCAGTGCACATCCTGCAAGCAGCCGTTGGAATCTTTGTCGACTTCGATACCGAAGAGATCTTTGTAGGTTTCGTTCCAGAAAGCCGGAATGTCCGCGATCGAGACTTCACCAGAGATCATCGCCCGCTCAACGCGAAACCGCAGGATAATGTGGAGATCGTAGGTGACCTCATCCGCTTCAACCCGGATGAATGAGCGCTCGGCGCGATTCACGGCGAGGTGCATCTGCTTTGGTTTCACGTTTTTGAGCCGCGGAAAAGTCTTAGCTGCATCAGGGAGCCATTTTTTCCAGAATGCCTGGCTGCGACCGATCTGATTTTCCCAGAGCCGGGATTGGGATTCGTGAATCCCGAGCGAAACCGCTTTCGAAGTCGGCAACGAGTCCTGCGGCAGCCCCTGTTCGTACATTCCGTGGCCAGCTTCGTGGAGAACGCCGTAGAGCGAACCCGTGAAATCCTTTTTATCATAGCGCGTCGTCAAGCGAACGTCGCGCGGCCCTAACGTTGTGCAAAATGGATGGACTGCGGTGTCGATCCGGCCCGCGTTAAAATCAAAGCCGATGCCTTCGGCAACCCGCTGGTTGAACTCTTTTTGCTTAAGTTCCGGGTAGGTGCCTTTGAGCAGCTGCTCATCGACCCGAGGTTTCTGGCTGGTCGCTTCGCCGACGATTTCGACAAGATCTGGCTGGAGAGAATCAAAGAGTTTTGCAATGTCGCGCGTTTTTGCGCCGCGTTCGTAGGATTCGAGCAATGCGTCGTAGGGCTCGTCCTCGTAGCCGAAGCACTCCGCTTTCTGGCGAGTGAAATCGACGACCTTTTCGAGATGAGGCAGGAATAGAGCGAAGTCCGACTTCTCGCGGGCCTCAGCCCACACCGAATGCGCCGTCACTTTGGCTTTTTCGAACTCCTCGACCAGTTTGTTCGGTAACTTGGTTTCGCGATCGTAATTGTAGCGCCACTCGCGAACGTTGAGCCCTTCTGCGCTGTTCGGATCGAAATCGCCGCCTTCACAAGCCTCGATCCAATCGCCTACAGATTTGGCGGTCTGCAACTGATGCGATTTTCCACTGAGGTAAGCTGACTGATTCGAGCGATGCTCGATTCCGTCCTTCGGCATCTTGGTTTCAGTGTCCCAACTTACAAGGGCCGCCGTGGTTTCAAGAAGATGAACTTCTTTGGAACGTTGGAGGAGCTTTTGATAGGCTGATTTTGGATTCATGATCGATTGAAAGTGGATTCTTCAAAATTGTCCGGTCAACAGCTCGACGTATTTTTTCCCGCTGTCCGTCAGGCTTCCTTTCGAGCCACTGCCGCCCACTCTTGAGCGAGTGTAGTAGGAGTGGAACGTTTTTGAATACTGAACCCAGCTGACCCTCGCTTGATTAACTTTCTCAGCGAAAGGAACGACGGCAATCGGGACTCCGGATTTGCTGAAGTGAATTTCCCAAGATGGATTTCCGCGTGCGAGGTGGAGATTTTTGCCGATCCACGGGTAGCGCTCAAGCAACTCCATTTTGCCTTTGTTAGGGACGAGAACCTTGTAGTAGACGTTCATCCCAGCGATGAACTCGGGAATAGTAATATTCGGATTTTCGCGATGCCGAATTAGCAAGCCCGCAATATCGATTCCGACCATGTTGATTCCGTTGTAAAGGCCATGGTGATTGGGCGAAGTGTGATGTTTGTCGTGCCATTTTTCGAATCGCGAACTCAGCAGGAGGTTCAACTCCATATGCAGATGGGAGCGTTCAACATTCAGTCCGTTACCGGTATAACCGAGCCGCCCGAGCGTAGAGCTATTTGAAACCTGCTGACCTGGTTTTACGGAAACGCTCATAAGGTGGGCGTAAAGACTGTAGAAAGGGCCGTGGCCCCAGTCGTGTTCAACCACAACGTAGTTTCCGTAGCTGGAACGACTGGAGACGGTGTTGGTGTGGACAACTTTGCCCTTGGCGATCGAGCGCACGTCGTCGAGCGGCTTGCCCGCTTTGTCGCGCCGAACGGGCCGAATATCGACCCCCTCATGGAAGCGCGTCATGATTACGCCTTCAGCGCTGCGCTTTTGATTGCGAACGTAGCCGTATTTTCCGCCGGTCCACGGCTTGCTGCTGACGCCTTCGAAATTCCGATTCGTATACATGTAGAACTTCGATGGATCGTTCGAAAAGATCGCATCGTTGTCCGTCGGAAGAGTGAGTTGGAGAGGTTTGCTTTGCGCGATCGTCAGCGATGGAGCCAGCGAAACGAGCAGAAAGAGAATTCGTAAATGCATGGGAATTGGCCGGACCCTAACACGGTCCCCACTTCGGCGCCACCAGCAGCTGCTGAGAGCCCCAAGTTTTCGTATCGGCGTCGTCGATCAGCGGAAAGTGACTTTTACGCCGTCTGTCAGCTTGGCCAGATTCTTGCGATAGGTCTTTGAGTCGTGGACCGTCTTGTCGACCTCCAAAGGGCGCGCAACAATGATGCCGACTGTGCTGGAAAGCCGAGCGAGATATTCGGAAATCGAGTCGTCGATGATCACCTTCCGATACTGTTTTTGAGTCGTCGCGTGCATCAAGCGCATGACGCCGTCATCCGTCCTCATCGCCAATCCTACGTGCGAACAAAATCCGCCGTCGTGCCGCGTCGCGATGCCGATGATGTCGCCGTCCTGGAGCTTGCCTTCGATTGCGGCAACCTTGTCTTTCGGGATGAAGTAGACCGGCAGGCGTTCGATCTGCTCCTGCAAAATGGCCATTTTCGGGACCAACTCGGGGTTCTCGCGGAGGTAGCGATAGTGCTTTGCCAGGTTGGTCATTTCGTGGACCTCGCGATCCTGAATTCGCACGGCTGAATCGAAAGTCCGCGTAAAGTCATCGGCCACTCCACGAGCTTCGTTTTCGAAAAACCATTCCCCGAGATAGTGAATTCGCTCAAGATAATGGCCAGAACATGATCCGGCCCGGTAGCGCGTGAATTCGATCTGATCGAGCAAATCCTGGGGGCTGTAGCTGTCCTTTTCGTAAGCGACCATTCGCGCGAGACCGAGGGCGATCTCAAAAAACGTCCAGCAGTCCAGACCATCGAGATTGGCGGACGGCGCTTCGATGTGATCGTCAATTTCGAGGGAAAAACTGATGTAGGGCAATCCGCGCAACTCGTGAGCGAACTTGGCTATTCGGTCGCCAATCGGGAGCGAAGCCCAGTCCTCAGCCTTCGCTTTTTTGACGATCTTTTCGAAATTCGCCTGACCCTTGAATCGGGTATCGAGCGGAAGATCTTCCGGATTTCCGGCTTGAATGGTGAGGGTCGCAAAGCCAATGCAGAGGCATGCGATCGAGAACAGCAGGGGGGGAGTTGATCTCAGCATAGCTCTTAGTTTAGGGAGTTTCGGCGGCGATTGCCACCCAGAAATTCGCCGAATCCGCTATTCGCGCTTCTTCACCCAGCGACCCCACTCCTCATCGAAGGGGTGAACGGCGTTCGTCTCTCCGCCTTCGTTGAAAACCGAGAGCCCCTGATTGAACCAATCAAAAATCCCGCCACGGAGGTTGAGAACGCGAGTGAAGCCGAGTTCGCGCAGTTGCTCGCCGACTCTCTCACTTCGATAGCCAACCGAGCAATAAACGACGATTGGGGAGTCGCGATCGAGATCTTCAACTGCGGCTTTGTCAAAATTTTCGAACCCGACGCACCTGG
>JBLHKS010000206.1:0-12496 GCA_047620505.1 Verrucomicrobiales bacterium
CCAATCCCAGTAACAAAGCATAGTGATGGGCGAGGCTTTTCATTCATACACTCTACTACGATGCTTTCAGCTGCCACGATATTTCCTGAAGAGCCGAAATATCAACGCGCAGAGTGCGCGAGTTCATCGAACGATCTGAAGCTTGGTTCTCCGAAAATTCGCCGAAGTCGATGACCGCAATTGGCACAGGGCCTACGGTAATGTTTTCTCACGTTGCAGAACGCAATGTAAACCAGATGCTCAAGGGTAACGCAATTGCGATCGGGTTGATTTCGATCATTCTCGTGTTTGCCCTTCGAAGCCCGTCATTGGGGGCGCTGAGCCTCATTCCAAATTCATTGCCGATTCTGATCACGTTTGGAATCTGGGCGGTGACGGTCAATATGGTCGGCATGGCTGCCGCGACGGTCACTTCGACCTCGCTCGGTATAGTTGTCGATGACACGGTCCATTTTCTATCCAAATATCTCTACGCAAGGCGAGATAAAGGAATGACCAAACGCAATGCGATCCGTTATGCGTTTAACACTGTCGGCAGCGCCCTTGTTTCGACCACAATTGTGCTCTCGGTTGGATTTGGTGTGCTTGCTTTCTCTGCCTTCAAGATAAATCAGGAAATGGGCATGCTCACCTCAATTGCAATCGTTGTAGCCTTCGTCTTTGACTTCACTGTCCTTCCTGCTCTCCTCCTGATCGGCGACAAGGCCGAAGAAAACGAAACCCAAGACCAACCCGATGAAGAACAAATCCCTGCCACGGCTTGAATTCCGTCCCCAGCAGCTGCTGGCCGCTCTTTTCCTCTTACCCGCCTTCCTCTCAGCCGAGACTCCGGAGGAACAAGGTTTTTCGATCGCTGCTCGGTCTGATCGCAGCGACCGCGGATTCGGCGACAGCGTGGTCGAGCTGAATATGGTCTTAACCACCAAATCTGGTCGCTCAACGACTCGAGATCTTCAAATCAAAACGCTTGAGCTCCCCGATGAGGAAGTCGGCGACAAGAGTGTTGTCGTATTTTCCAGTCCGAAGGACATCGACGGCACAGCGCTGCTTTCTCACGCGAAAATCCTCGATCCAGACGATCAGTGGCTCTTTCTGCCAGCGCTAAAGCGAGTAAAGCGGATTTCGTCCGTAAACAAGTCTGGCCCGTTCGTAGGGAGCGAGTTTGCATTCGAGGATTTCACTTCTCTTGAGCTCGGTAAATTCGATTACAAATACATCGAAACCGAAAACGTGGATGGCCTGAAGTGCGATGTTGTTGAGCGCACTCCGAAATACGAACATTCCGGCTACACCAAACAAATTGCGTATACGGATCAGACGGACTTTCAGGTCCGCAAAGTTGAATTCTATGACCGGAAGAACACGCTTCTGAAAACGCTTACGCTAACAGAGTACAAGAAGTATGACGGGAAATTCTGGCGCGCCCAGAAACTGACGATGGTCAACCACCAAACCGGCAAAAGCACTGAGCTCGTCTACGGAGATTACGAATTCGGCACTGATCTCAAAGAAAGCGATTTTGTAAACACTGCCCTGTCCCGTTCCCGATGAAGCTACGTTTTCTCAGTTCACTACTTTTTCTATTGCCCCTGGTTTCAACTGGCGGCGAGGTGGAGATCTCCGGTTCCGTTGCGGACGAGTCCCGAACTTTCTTCGAAGAACCGCAGTTTCCTGGCCAAGTCGAAACGTGGCAACCATCGGTGATCGTCGAGCCGGAGTTCTTCTACGAAACTGACGACAGGGATCAGCAATATCGATTCTCGCCCTACTTTCGATTCGATTTCCAGGACGACGAGCGCACGCACTTCGATATCCGAGAAGCAAACTGGCGCTACATGAAGGACGACTGGGATTTGTTCGTCGGCATCGGGAAAGTGTTCTGGGGAGTGACCGAATCTCAGCACCTTGTCGATATCATCAATCAGGATGATTTTGTCGAGGACATCGATCGGGAGGACAAACTGGGCCAGCAGATGATCAATCTAAGCCTCTACAAAAAATGGGGCACGCTCAATTTATTCGTTCTTCCTGGCTTTCGGGAGCGAACGTTCGCCGGGCGCGATGGGCGATTCCGGACGCCACTGACGATTTCAGATGATCCGACTTACGATTCCAGTGCGGAAAACGGACATGTCGATTTTGCGATTCGCTATGCGCATTCGATCGGGAACTGGGACGTCGGAGCCTACTACTTTCATGGAACCGGCCGCGAGCCGCGTTTTCTACCCAGCGCGGATGGCAATGAAATCGTGCCACACTATGATATTATCGACCAGGGCGGGATCGACATTCAGTACACGCACGAAGCCTTGCTTTTGAAACTTGAAGCGATCGCCCGCGGCGGTCACGGTGACACGTTTGGCGCATTTGCCGGGGGATTTGAATACACGTTTTACCAGATATTCGATTCCAGTTCAGATCTTGGCCTCCTTGCCGAATATCATCGGGACGGGCGGGATGAGGACGCCCCTCCAACTCTCTTTCAAAACGATGTGTTTGCCGGTGCGCGCTGGTCGATGAACGACACGCAGGATTCCGCCCTCTTGTTCGGCGTCGTCAAAGATACGGAGTCTGACGCCGCAACGCTCTTCGTGGAATTTGAGCGACGCATTCGCGACGACTGGAAAATTGAGATCGAAGGCAGGTTCATCGCCAATGGCCATGACGATCCGCTTCTGGATCCGTTCGCGAACGACAGCTTCCTGACCGTCCGGCTGTCCCGCTTTTTCTAGCTACGAACAAGCCTGCTCGTAAATTTCCTGATACTCAGCGGCTGTTTTTTCCCAAGAAAACTGGCAAGCCTTGGAGTACAGCTTCGAAAGCATCAGCGCATATCGCGATTGATCCTTCTGATAGAGTTCGCACGCTGCTTTCAAAGCGTCTGTTAAACTGCTAACCATATCCCGAAAGAGGCTGATTTGAGTCCGTTCTGAGGCGTTAGCCGCTTGAAGATCGCGCCAATTCGATTCAATCTGGCTCAAATCGGCCGAGGTCTGTTCCTTGTATAGCAATCCAGTTTCGCCGTCGACAACCTGCTGTTGCAGTCCGCCTGTACGGCGAGCGATTACGGGAGTTCCGCTTAAATACGGCTCTGTAGCGCCGCCAAACGGTTCGTAAAGTGAAGGGAAAATTGCAAACGTCGATCCTGCCATTGCCTCCATGTAGCCTGAAGTCAGGCGGAATGGATAAACAACAACCCGGCCCGGAAGCTTGTGAGCCAGCAGCCCCAATTGCGCTACTCCTTCCAGCTGACGCCGACTTCCCTCGCTATTGGCAAACGGCGAGTTCTGATCGATCACGGCCGGCGTCAGGATAAAACGCGCGTCGACTCGCTGTTCGCAAATTGCCTCAATTGCTCCTGCCAGAACATCAAACCCCTTCTGACCGGGATCGAGCCTACCGAACATCATAAAAATCGGAATCTCCGGCTTTTCGTGGAGCTCGTCGAAATTCAAAGCTCCAATTACGCGATCGTCCTCGAATTCGCCGAGTAGCGTCAGCATCGTTTGCCGTTTGAGCAACTTCGCTTCGAGCAAGCCAGCCTCAGTCGCACCTTCCGGATACGGATTAACCGCTTTACCGAAAAGTCCATTGTTGACGCCAATGATCGGATTGGCTTTGAGCCAGGATTGAAGATGCCGGGCGAAGCAGCCGGTTTGGAGCGGATCTTCGGTCAGTTCCTCGGCGAATGAAGTACTAACGGTACTTGTTGGTCCGTCCATCAGCGGCAGCATCCACTGGTAGACGGTTTCCGGCACACGATCGGAGAGGCGGCTGAGACCGTCGGATTCCATCCCGCGATCATATGGATTGTGCATCGTCAAAACGCACGCCGCCGTCTCCAATTCGCCCTCTAAAAGCGCTTCTTTTACGGTTAACGCAGCTCCTGCAGTCTGCCAATCCTGCAAGTGGAGAAGAACGTTCCGGGTTAAGCCCAAAGCATTCAATGCAGAAGGGACCGCTTTGCAAAAGAGAAGGGATTCGTCGAGCAGGCTTTCGTAAGGTTGGTAGGGATCGGGTTGACCTGCGCCACTTTCAAAGAACGGCGCGGCTTTTATCAACACCCATCGGGTCCGGCTTGTGTCGATGTGTTCGTGAAGCTCAAACGCAATCTGCTCGCCCCGAAAACTGAAATTGCCTTCGCAAACTCGCTTCACTTGCACACCGGGTTGCGGGGCGCTGGATAGAAAAGTGTGGTAAGGCGAAAGCATCACTACTTCGCGGCCTTGACGAACCAACTCGGCTCCATAATTGCTGGCGACAGCAATAATTCCACCGCCTTTGGCAAACGGGTTCTCCCAAGTTGTGTAGACAATCGTGGTGGTAGCTGGATCGACCGCTCGACGTGCGGCGTCAAGCTGGCTGTTCTCAATATCGCTGAAAAAGTTCATGGTTTTATGCAGATTTCAGCCAGCTGGCGGCTTGTTTGGCGAAGTAGGTTAAAATCATATCAGCGCCAGCACGACGAATGCCGGTTAGCGATTCGAGGACGATTTTCTGTTCGTCAATCCAGCCAGCAGCTGCTGCGGATTTTATCATGAGATATTCGCCGCTAACCTGGTAAGCGGCGATCGGCAGATCGATCTCGTGGCGGAGTGCAGCGATGATATCAAGATATGGTCCTGCGGGTTTTACCATAATCATGTCCGCTCCCTCAGCCAGATCGAGTTCGGCTTCTCGTAGTGCTTCACGCGCGTTGGCGGGATCCATTTGGTAGGTCTTTTTGTCGCCGGATTTAGGCGCGGAATCGAGCGCACCACGAAAAGGCCCGTAGTAGGCACTGGCGTACTTGGCTGTGTAGCTGAGGATCGAAACTTCCTCGTGGCCATCCGCGTCCAAGGCCGCGCGAATCGCGCCGACTCTGCCATCCATCATATCGCTTGGCGAGATGATGTCGGCTCCGGCGCGTGCGTGACTCACGGCCTGCTCACAGAGCACTTCCACTGTTTCATCGTTGATAATTTTGCCATCCTTCACAATTCCATCGTGTCCGTCACTGTTATAGGGATCGAGCGCGACGTCTGTGACCACGGCGACCTCCGGGAGGCGCTTTTTCAGCGCTGCCACCGTTCGTTGGACGAGGCCGTTGGGATTCGAGCACTCTTCAGCGCGCGGCGTTTTGAGTTCGTCGGCGATGGCCGGGAAAAGGACGATGGCGTTGACTCCGACTGCGTGAGCAGCTTCGGCTTCGGCTAGCAAACCATCCACCGTCCATCGGTGACAGCAGGGCATCGAGGCGATCGGCTCGTCAACATCGCCGTCGTGGACGAAGAGCGGATAAATGAAGTCTGAAGCCGCCAGTTTGGTTTCGCGGACAAGCCCGCGGACTGCCTCGCTTTTGCGATTGCGACGAGGGCGAATGGGGAGATCGAATTTTGCCATGTGGTAAGCGATTTTTCAGCGTCAAGCGACCGGGACAGGGCGCAGGTTCCAGATTTCTTCCGCGTACTCGCGGATGGTCCGGTCGCTGGAGAACTTACCGACTCGCGCCGTGTTGAGAATCGCTTTTTTCGCCCAACTCGACTTGTCGCGGAACGCCAGATCGACCTCTGCCTGACTCGCGATGTAAGCTTCGTAGTCTGCCAAGACGAGGAACGAATCGCCGCCATCCAGAAGACTGTGTTTGAATGCACTTGTGGCCTGGCGATCCTCAGTGAACTCGCCTGAATCGAGCCAATCAATCACGTTACGCAATTCATCAATTCGATTGTAGTAGGCCCGAGGTGCATAACCGGCGGCCAGCAGCTGCTGGGCTTCTTCGACGTTCAAACCGAAGATGAAGATGTTGTCGTCGCCGACTTCCTCGAGGATTTCGACGTTGGCTCCATCGAGAGTTCCGATCGTCAGCGCGCCGTTCAGCGCGAGCTTCATGTTGCCGGTGCCGCTGGCTTCCTTGCCTGCTGTCGAAATCTGCTCAGAGAGATCAGCCGCAGGGATAATCACTTCGGCGATGCTGACTCCGTAGTTCGGTAGAAACGCGATTTTGAGTTTACCGCCGATTCGCTCGTCGTGATTGATCTTTTCAGCGACGGCGTTGATGCAATGAATAATGTGCTTAGCGAGCGTGTAACCCGGAGCTGCCTTCGCGCCGAAAATGAAGACCCGAGGTGTGATGTCGAGATCCGGATTATCGAGCAAGCGTCGATAAAGCGTTAAGATGTGAAGCAGGTTCAGGTGCTGGCGCTTGTATTCGTGTAACCGTTTGATCTGGACATCAAAGAGCGCATCCGGGCTTACTTCGATCCCACAGAGTTCGTGAATCATCGAAGCGAGACGTTCTTTGTTGCGATGTTTGATCGCCATGAACGCTGTCTGGAAATCGGCGTCATCGGCGTGGTTTCCAAGTTCCTGAAGCCGGTCGAGATTGCTCGGCCAGTCGTCGCCGATCTTTTCGTCGATCAAAGCGGACAACTCCGGATTGCAGGCCTTTAGCCAGCGTCGCGGAGTGATTCCGTTCGTCTTGTTCTGAATCTTGCCGGGATAAAGTTCGTTGAAATCGGCGAAAAGGCGTTCCTTAAGCAAACGCGTGTGAAGCGCAGCGACGCCGTTGGTCGTGTGGCTGACGACAACACTGAGATAAGCCATTCTGATCATGTCAGGGTTTCCGTTGGCGATGAGCGAGAGCGCTTGGCGCTTGCTTCCATCGCCCGGCCATTTCTTATCGACGACCTCTTCCAGGAACCACTTATTGATCCTGAAAACGATTTCCAAGTGACGCGGAAGAACCTTTTTAAACAGAGGGACGCTCCAACATTCCAGCGCCTCTGGCAGGAGCGTATGATTGGTGTAGGAAAACGTCTTCTCACAGATTTCCCACGCCTTGTTCCACTCGAGACCGCTCTCGTCTACCATGATTCGCATCAGCTCGATGACGGCGACAGCGGGATGCGTGTCGTTGAGCTGAATCGCGGCTTTTTCGGCGAAATTCTCCCAATTGTTTCCGAGCTCTGTGTGCCGACGAATGATGTCTTTGAGGCTGCACGCGACGAAGAAATATTCCTGCACGAGACGGAGTTCCTGCCCAACTGCGGTGTTGTCATTCGGGTAAAGCACTTTGGAAATGCTCTCACTTTCCGCCTTCTCGCGAACAGCTTCGACGTAGCCGCCGTCGTTGAACGTCTGGAAGTTGAATTCCTCGGATGCGCGCGCCTGCCAAAGCCGAAGGACGTTCACCGTCTCGCAGCCGTAGCCGATAATCGGGATATCCGTCGGCACGCCCATCACGCTTTTTGTAGGCTCCCACTTCCCCTTTTCGACCTGACCGTAAAGCTGAACTTCAACGGCGTAGTCGGGGCGCTGAATTTCCCAGGGATTGCCGAATCGCGCCCAGATGTCGGCGTGCTCGATCTGGGTGTTGTCGACAAATTCCTGACGAAATAAGCCGAACTCGTAATGCATTCCGTATCCGATCGCCGGGTACTCCAGCGTTGCGAGCGAATCTAGAAAACACGCTGCGAGGCGACCAAGACCGCCGTTGCCCAGGCCCATGTCAGGCTCTTCGTCGACGAGTTGGTCGAGGCTCTGGCCAAACTCTTTGAGCGCGATTTCCGCGTCGTTCCAGATATCGAGATTTCGGAGATTGTTAGAGAGCAAACGGCCCATCAAATACTCCATCGAAAGATAGTAAACTCGGCGGCAATTCTGATCCCGTTGAGCGGTCCGAGTCTTGCTTGCGCGATCCATGATTCGATCGCGAACAGCGAGGCAAAGCGCCTGCCACCAGTCGCGGGGCAGCGCCGTGTCCGGATTATGAGCGAGCGTGTGGCGGAGGTGGTCGACGATCGCCTGTTTGAGACTTTCGGCGGTGTCGGCCACGGGTTGGCCAGTCGAAGGCGAAACGGGTTCCAGAGAATGAGCGGTAGAATGCATTTTTTGAAAAGGGCGCGCACCGTAACGAGATCGGCTACCGATGCAACCGCAGGTTCGTGTCATGGTTTCTGGCCGTTTCCGCAGATTTCACGCCAAAAACATCCGGAAATCTCCAGCAGCTGCTGGGAGTTGAACGAAGTGGCTTGATCCTTTCGCGATTGGCGCTAAAAAGAGCACCCGTATTTTTTACTTGGAATTTTTCCCGTCCCCCTTCGGAATTCCTGGTCCCAACTCCATGAATCTTCCTCAAACGCTTAAGCCGGGCGGTCTCGTCTTCAGGCTCGTATCAACCGTAGCTGTCGGTTTCCTCGCTCTGCTGAAAATGATGCGCGTGCCGAAGTGGCTCATCCTGAGCAGCAAATTGCGCTCGATGTATCAATACTGGAACCAGGAAATGTTCCGGAATTACGTCTTCAGCCTCGGTCGCAAGCTCCCGCACGATCAGATGTGCACGCCGCGCGAGCCAGATTCCTACGAGCCGAAAGTCCAAGTCTCTCCCGAGCATCAGCTGACTGAAACGGATATCCGAAATTTCTACCACAAAGGCTATCTCGAGCCGTTTTCGGTTTTCGACGCAGCGGAGATGGAAAAGTTCTCCGATCTGCTTCTGAAACGCCGCGAAGAGCCGAGCGATATTTACGGATTCGTCTGTGATCGCGACCGGCACCTCGATACGCCTGAAATGATGAAAATGATCGCTCACCCCGCGATTTCCGATCGATTGGCGCAATTGTTAGGGCCGAATCTTGAAGCCTGGCGGTCCCAGATTTTCTACAAAGCACCTGGCGGAGATCGGGTCGGCTGGCATCAAGCGAGCACCTTCATGTTCGAAGAAAGTTTCTCCGAACCTGCGGTGGTTCCTCCGGATTTGTCCGAGCTTTTTCAGTTAACCGTCTGGATTGCGGTCGACTCCGCCACACGGGAAAACGGCTGCCTCCAAATGCTCGAGGGCTCTCTTTTTGAAGGGATCCGCTGGATGCGACTTGGCGGAAAACAGGGTTTCCATGCGGTAAATTATTTCCCGGACTACGAAGTCGACATGTCGAAAGTGAACTACGTCGAAATGGAGCGCGGACAGGTGCTGATTTTCGCTGAGCGCACCCTTCATTGCTCAGACCCGAACAAATCTGATTCCAACCGACTCGCATTCAATTTCCGAGCGATTCCAAGCCACGTTCAGGTCTACTGGCCAGGCAAAAAAGAACACGTTTCCGGACAAATGGAGCAGACATTCGATCTCACCAAATGGCGGTCGATCAAGATTCGCGGGAACGACGACAGCGGGCCAAATCACACGGCTCCCTCAGAAGACTACGTCTAGAAATTGGCGCTTTGCGCGCTCGATCGATCTCGATTTTCGGAGGTCCCAACATTTGGGGTTGACCTCTATCTCGATTTTTCGTTAGTCAGGTTTGCGGGGACTACCCAAGTTCGATGGAAGTCGAAAAGATAGAGTCCCAGCTGCCGAGGAGATCAGTTTCGGTCGCACTACTGGCGAGTTCGCCCAACGAAACCACTAGCGGGCGGGCCGAATTCTGACAAACAACGGCAGCTGGGACGCCGCCTCGTCACATTCCGATTTCGACTAAAAAACCAGTCCGGAAACGGGGCAAATTCGTCTGCAACATTTTCAGGCTACGCAAAATGCGCAGCCCATCACGCTCGTGCTCTGGTCGAGTCTTCTACGTGATGAAAAATTGCCATGGTCGTCGCGCGGCTCGATTGAGAGCGGCTGTTTGGAGTCGGGGAAGAGCTGGGAGCGTCTGATCGGAGCGCGAGAGAGGAGCGGCGGATCAGCAAAATGCTCCGAACCGTGGATTCGTCAACCACGGGTTCGATTTCTGATTCCAGCCCCAATTTGTGACGCGGTACGTCGGAAACTCCGCAGCCCGTTTGGCGTGACGCATCGAGATTGGGCTCGACCGCGCCAGAAATAGCCGTTTGGCTGGGCGTAGTTTTGTTCATTGATCGTGAGGTTGTCGGGAGTGACCTTAAGTATAATAATTATAGTTTATATTAATAAACTGGTCAATATGAATATTTCAATTTTTAGAAAAGCGCGGGTCATTCTTGCGAGACGCCCAAAATTCTCCCCCAGCAGCTGCTGATAATTTTCGCCTGGCCTCGGCTTTCCCCGTCTTCGCGCTCGACTTCTCGTTTTCGATTCGCTATTCTCGATCTTCGTGGCAACGCTGATTCGGCCAGTCGCTTCCAGCCTGATTTGGCTGGGTTTTGCAATTCTCTCCGCTCAGGTCAACGCAAAGCCGTTGATCAGCCCCCTGATTTCGAAAGAAGATCCCGGTCAGCCGCCTTCGGTCACCGAAATCGCCGGTGTCCCAAAAAATCCGGTCGAAACATTTCTCGCCGCCGATTCTCTCGCCAATCTCGGCCTGCAAACTCACGAGCTCGTCCGTCACGCCGGAAAATTGATGGAGCACATCCTCGATGAAGACCCGGATCTGAGTCCGGCGATCGTCCTTCAACTCGACCGCCTGATCAGGCTCGAACAAGCGGCCGGCAACTGGCGAGAAGCCCAGTCAAACGGATGGAACGCGACCGGAACTTTCGTTCGCGCCCTGATTCGAAACGCCGATCCGATCGACGGAGCCGGCTTTCTCGTTCGGATTTTCCGCGCAGACACCGAAGGCCGAATCGCGGTCGCTGGCTGGACCGACTACGACGAAATTGAGCTGCCGCTCTGGCATCGATTCAACGCCTACGGAGGAAATTATGATTTCGAGCGCGCCTTGAATCAACTCGCTGAAAATCTCAGTCGACGCAGCGGCGAGGGGCCGATGATTTTTCTCCTCCCGGCTCTGACTCGGTTCGCTCAGCAACTCCGGCCGGCCCAGATTCAAGCGGCGTCCACTTGGGCGACCGCAGGCCAAAAAGCGGACGACGACCGGGAATTCGCCCAGCAGCTGCTGCTCGCGCTTCGCTTCAATCGAGCGACTTCAGCCGAACCAGGCACCGAAGGCCCTTCCGTTTTCGCCGATCTCCTCCAGGTCCTCCGCGACGACAAAATTAGCCTGCCCTGGCGCCTTTCATTTGCCCATTTTATCAGCGATCGCGCCCGGCATCTGATTCCGCCCGACCTCGCGCTCGAATGCGGTCGGCTCAGCGCCCGCGTGCTCGAAAACGACGCGCCCACGCACGGATCCAGCCTTGCCTACGCGATCGCTGCCTTCCAACGCCAGCCGGCTCAAGCCGCCTGGGGCCCGATCGCCAACCGCATTCGCGATGCCTGGATTCATCGCAATCGAAATAACGCCAAGCCAAACGAAACCGGCCTCGCATTCGATCCTTCCGGCGAACTTTTACTCACGGTCATGGACCTGAACTACCAGGCAAACAACCGAGCAGCTGCTCGTCGCGTTCTTCAAAAATCTGAGGACATCGCCTCTGTTTGGGCCGGCGCTTTCATCCTCATGGTCGAGAACGACGACTTTTTCCTCGCGACCCAGCTGCTGCAAAAACACGCCAGAACCGACACCTATCATTTCCTTAATTACCCCATCGACATCCGCGTCAACGCGCATCTCGAAGCCGCCACCCCCGAATATCTCAAGACGTTTGACGATCCCGATCTCCGCGCTTTTGCCGAAGTCTGGCTCGCAACCGGCCGCGATCCGCCGCGCCACGGCCCCGGAGCGATTCCCGATCTTCCATCCGAAATTCTCGACGACCGTCTCGCGAGAGTCGCCGTCGGATTCGCCGAAGCGCCGCCAACGGACGAAGATTTCCTGCGCCGCTCTTTAGAGTGCCTCACGATCACCAAACGGCCGATCCCTGATCTTCATCCGATGCTCGAAGAGCGCCGATCGAATCTCAAGAGCACCCTGGGCAACGCATCGAGAGGTCACGAAGCTTACTGGGCGACCCACGTCGCGTCCCGGCTCGCGATCGGCGATTTCATGGAGGGAAACGACCAGCCGCTTCGCGATTTCTGGTTTTTGGTGATCGGCGAAGACGACCCATTTGCCCGCCATCGCGAGCACTCGTCTGAATCGATTCTGGATCAAACCAGCGACATCGCGAGAATGTGGGGCGGCGACCTGAAAATCGCGGAACTCCACAAAATGCTCCCGCTCATGCGCGAGATGATCGAGACGACGCCGACTGGAATTTACCTCGAGGATTACGCGAGGACCGCGTGCTACGTCCTCGTCGCGCACGCGATCTGCGGCGAGGCGGATCTCTTTCGGGCCTGGTTTGCGTCTCTGATTGAAGAAACCCAGCAGCTGCTGGTCGAAGGGCTCACCAAGGAACGAAATGTGCTCGAAAAAGCGATGCGCGTGCTGAATTTGGAAGGCCTCGCAGCTGACGAAATCGACGTCAGCCTTCGTCGTCAGGTGATCGGAGGAGTTTTGAGCCAGCCGTTTGTCGGCCGAGCCTACGCCGGGCATCCGCTCCTCGCCCGGTCGGCGACCGCCGGCGCGCTGCCCCCAGACGACCTCGCCGCGATCGCCCCGATGATTGCCGATCGCGCACCCCGATCCGGCACCGCGCTAACCGAATGGACAGGCTTGATGGCTGAAGCCGGCTTAGCAGATCGGGCGGTCGGAGTTCTCGACGCGGCGCTCGAAAAGGCTTGGAAAAATGGAGCGTTGGCTTCGACCTTGAATCT
>JBLHKS010000207.1:0-12393 GCA_047620505.1 Verrucomicrobiales bacterium
CAGCGCCACGTAAACCTTGAGACTGCCTGTGAAGCTCAGCATGACGACGACAAGGCTCGCAAGAGATCGACCGCCAATTGCAGCTGATGACGATTGGACACCAGCGCGCTGGCTCCGCCGGGCAAATCCAGGCGCAACTTCTGGTCATCGGCGCGATCCGGCAACGGCGGCGCGACAGCTCCTCGCGGCTCTTGGTCCACCACCACTTCCGCCAACGCCAACTGCGGAGCCGCTGGTTGTTCGGCCGCCGAGTCCTGTTGCTCTCCGAGCCGACGGCGACGCTTCTGCGCCCAATGGGCAAACGTCGAGTATGGGATCCCGTGCAGCTTTGCGAACCCCGCGCCACTGATGCCGCTTTGATCGAACTCATCAAGGATCGCTTCCCGTTCCTCAAAACTGGTTCGAACGCGACCGCGCGCGTCAACACGCAACAGTCGCTGCCCGACCTCCTCCGGCTCTTTCGTAGATGTCATAGCCGATAAACTACGACGTCTACGATCTATGCCTCAATAGGTGCTGAACGAGACGCTTACTCTCGGTCGTCACGACGCATCTCTCGGTCATCACGACGCATCTCTCGGTCATCACGACGCATCTCTCGGTCATCATGACGCATCTCTCGGTCGTCACGATGCATCTCTCGGTCGTCACGGCGCATCTCTCGGTCGTCACGACGCATCTCTCGGTCATCACGATGCATCTCTCGGTCGTCACTGCGCATCTCTCGGTCGTCACGGCGCATCTTCGGACTTCAGGGACCCGATTTGCGGGTGAACTTCGCAGAAAACCGTAGTCCCGAGTCTCCGCACTCGGGCGCGGCCACAGCCGCGATCATTTGCAACCGCTTCATGGCCAAGGCGTAGACCCATATCTACAACAGCGGAATACGCCATAACTCCGCCCTTCGCTGACCAAAAGAGTCGGAACTCTGGCGAGTCCCGGAATTCCCCAATTACATGGGTTCTCGCAGGGACTACTCTGCTTGGTAAAGAAAAGTCTTGCCATCCTGGCTGGAAACTTCCTACCATCGCCGGATGACCGATAAAGAGGAAGACAAACTCTCAACGTACTACGCGGTCATCGCCTCTTGCGCCAAGCACAACACCGCGTGGCAGAGCCTACCCGCCTTCGCCAACGGCTACGGAGAATTCCAGACCGAAGTCGACGCCATCTCCGCCGCTGCGGAAACCCAACAAGCCGGAATCACCGGGGCCGCCAAAGACAAATCCGCCCGCCGCCAGACATTGGCCGAATACGCCTGTCCCGTCGCCGCATCCGTTCAAGCCTGGGCAACGCTCAATGACAACGCGACCCTCGCCGGACGGATCGCCTTCACCCTGAGCGATTTCCTCTATGGCCGCGACACCGAAAGCGAAGAACGCGCCCGACTCGTCCACACCGAAGCCACCGCTATTCTCGCCAGCCTCACCGACTACGGCGTCACCCAGCAACTGCTGGACGATCTGCTCGCCGCCATCGACGCCTATAAAGCGACGTTGGCTGCCCCTCGCGCCGCCATCACCCAGGCGATGGCGGAGCTGGCGTTTCCGGTCGCGGCCGCCGTCCATGCCTGGGCGCTGGAAAACGACAACGCCCAGCTGGCGGACCGGGTCGGGTTCAGCATGAGCGATTTCCTCAATGGCCGCGACACCATCGCCGAGGAACGGGCGCAGGTGGTTCATGACGAGGGCCAGATGAATCTCGCCGGGCTGGGCGATTTCGGCGTGACCCAGCAGCTGCTGAATGATTTGCAGGCCGCGATCGAGCCTATCCCCAAACTAAAGACCACCGCTCTAACCGTAAGACTAACAGAAACCAGCAGGCGACGCGGAATTGACGCCAGTGATGAATTTTACGCTTACCGCCCGCGCGCCTGAGCCCGAACCTTCAGCATTAATAATACACGTAGCTATCACTGCATCAAAAGACAGCAATCCACATACAAAAAACACGACAATGCCCGCTAAACCCAATCTGAAACCTCCTGCCGGAACCTTCACGACTACCCCGTCTGAAGTAGAACTCGCCTTCAAAGAACGCTCCAAGCAGGGTTCGGTCTGCACATGGATTTTCGAGGTGGATTACTCCATTAATTCTAAGTACCCTCGGTTTTTCCTCTTCAACGTCAAGACTGGTGACCTTTATAAATATAAAACCGCTCATGGCCGGGGTGGCCGAAACGAGACGCCGCATGACGGCAAGTGCCGACAGGTATCGAACGTGAACGGCTCGGGTTGTAGCTCGCTTGGAGCTATCCGCACCCTTGCTCTCTACACTTCGACTAAGGTTGGCAGAGCGCTCCGTCTCGATGGTCTCTCTGGCACCAACAGCAACATTCAAGGCCGTGGGGTCGTCCTGCATGGGGGAGGATACGTCTCTGATAACGATGCCAGCACTGACAAGGGCCTATCTGGCCGTTCTCTCGGCTGTATTGTGCCGGATGAAAAGTATATCCACTATGCCAAAGGCGGTAAGCTCCTCGACGTCCTTGCGCATGGTTCGATTGGGGTGACGCACTTCGGCGGCAAGTTCAAAATTCCTTAGCTTGCAAGTTGCCGAATCGGGTAGGCGGATGGTTCAAACCTGTCAGGCTGGTTCGGCCCTTGGCTTTGTCGAGAGTTCCGGTTTCGTTGTTAATCATTCATTGTTAGAGGAATGGAGGAATCCTGAAATTGAACAAACAATATGGAGGCAAGCGGCCGCGGATCCCTGATCGTTCGATTGATTTCGCGAGCCCGTTCCAACGGGCTTCTCGACGCTGTCAGGGCCCGGCTTTTGCCCGATGAACTTCGAACTGCCCGTGTTTCTCCGGCTTTCCAAGCTCGAATCCCGGGCGCTTCCCGAATTCCTCGGCCACAGTCGACGCTTTCTCAGGATCGTAGGCACCGCCGTGCGCGTGAAGCAGGTAGCGGAGAACGAGCGGCTCGTCTTTCTTGATTACAAACGGCTCGTCCATGCCGAACGACGCGCCCATCCAGCCGTCTTCGCGAACGTGCCACTTCGTTGGGTAGCGCGGATTCTCCGGATGATCGAAGTAGGTGATGCCTTCGATCACCGTCTTCCGATTCGGCCCCTCACCAGCTGAAACCGGGCCGCTGTAGTCCATCCAACGAGCTGACTTGCCGAAAATCTCAGGCTCGCCAATTCCGCCCTCGCTGTTCGAAATCGTTCCCCCGCCGAAGTAGGCCGAAATCGTCTTCGCCATGCGAACAGCGAGAAATCCGAAATTCGTTTTGCCGAGATTGACGCTCTCGCGATTCGCCGAAGGCCGCATCGTCAGCTGGAATTCCAGCGCCGTTTCGCCATTCTCAAGCGGGATCAGCGCAGCGACGATTTCCTGCTCCATCAGCTCATTGCCCTCGCCATCGAACCACCCTGACAAGCTCGCCATGATCGCTTCGTCCTCCCCGTCTTCGTAAGCGAGCCACATTTTCTGGCGGACCTGCGCGGGCTGGCCGTCGGCCCAGAAATTCGAGCCCTCGATGTCCGCATGCGCGAACCAGATCGAGCGATGGTGATCGTGATTCTGCGCTCCCGGGTGCCCCATTCGAGTCAGCGAAGTCCCGGACGGGCCGTTGAACGGGTAGAAGAACGGCCGCGGATATTCGGGCCCAAAATGCCAGCGAGTTTTCTCGACTCCGTCGCTTTGAAACGAGACCTGGTGTTCAGGAAGCGGCAGCAGCTGCTGGCCAGGGATCGGCTTAGGGTCAGCGACAGCGACGCTCGTGATGAGCGCCAGAAGACAGATTCTTGAGATCGGATTCATGAGGTTTCATCCAGCCAACCAGCCGAGGCAACGCCCGTCAAGCTCGCCGCTGGACCTTCGCCGTCGACCGACTAGAATCCCGTCAATGATCGACGAAGAAGAAGACGCCGAAGACGAAATCGAATCCGCAGAAGATGAAGCCAAGGCCCGTGCCGGGGAGCTGACTTTTGCTGAGGGCCGTGTCCTCGGGAGCATGCTGGAAAAGCAGGCGACCACGCCAGGGCAGTATCCGATGTCCCTCAATCTGATCCAGACGGCCTGCAATCAAAGATCGAGTCGTGATCCCGTGGCTGACTTCGATGAGGAAACTGTCGAGCGCGCTTTGGATGGCCTGCGAGACAAAAAACTAGCCGTGAAAGTGCATCTGTCAGGCTCGCGAGTTCCGAAGTACCGCCATACGACCGACCGGGTCCTCACGATCACTCAGGATCAGCAGGCGTTGATCTGCATTCTTCTGCTGCGCGGCGTCCAGACCGCTGGCGAACTGAATCAGCGGTCCGAACGGATTCACCGATTCGGCTCAGTTGAGGCGGTAGAGCAATCGCTGCAATCGCTGATCGATTTCCCCGCATTTCCAATCGTGAAGCGCTTCCCATCCGGTTCGGGCAGGCGAGCTGTCATCTACGCCCATCTCTTGAGCGGCGAGCCGGAAGGACTGTCGGCCGTTCCAGCAGCTGCTGGCGGCAGCGCGGTTTCGGCAGCGCAAATCGTGCTCGAGGAAGAATCTTCCTGGCGCAAAAAGCTGGAAGGCCAGGTTGCCGAACTCAACAGCGAGCTGGAAACGCTCCGCTCTGAGTTTGCCGAGTTTCGCCGTCAGTTCGACTGATATTCAGTCCTCGAATCGAAACGCATCGCGGATTCGAAACAAGTCTTTCCAGACTTCGTGATCCTCTGCCTGAGGCGACACGGAAAAAAACAGCGCCGGCTGGTTTCCGTGTTTCCAAACCCGGATCTCCATGCTCAAGAACTGCCCCTTCTGGGTCGCGAACGGCTCGATCCATTTGAGCTTCGCTTTGTAAGTCGTCACGCCCTCCGCCTCGACCGGCTCTTCGAGATCGAACTCAAATTTCTCCGTGTCCGTATTCATGTTCTTGCCCTTCAACACAGCCGCGGACAGCCCCTTGTAGTAGGTCAGGACCTCGCGCTGAATCCCCTCGGCCGATACATCAGCGCCTTCCTCTAACAGAAACACCAAGGCGTAGCTGAAAAAAGATTCCTCGGCCTGATCGAACATCCCGGGCGAAAACCGGATGTTCTCGACGCCCGTCCAACCAAGCGTCGGCGCGAACGGTGGCGGGAGTTCAATCCGTTCGCCTTTCCAATCGCCATCGAAAACGAATTTGGTTTCGGCGAAAGCTACGAAGGGAAACAAGAGAAACAGGAAAATTGTCCGCATGGTAAAATGGTGATTGAAAATTCGTCGAGGTCGAGAAAAACCTCACTTTACGATCAACTCGCCTTTCATGATGAGCCAGTGCCCGGGAAAAGTGCACATGAAAGGGTAAATCCCCGGCTTCTCCGGCGCTTTGAAACGCAGCGTCTCAGCCGTTTCCGGATTCAGCATCTTCGTATGGATGATGATTTTGCTCTTGTGCTCTTTCGGGATGAACTGGCCGTCCTTTGCCAACTTCGGATCCGCCGCCATCAGATTCGCGGCCATCCCGATTTCCTCGAGCGTGCCCGGCTGAACCAACGCCCAGTTGTGCGGCGTCGCGTCCGGATTTTTCAGGGTGAGCTTGATCGGTTGGCCGGCTTTGACCTCGATCTTCGTCACGGTAAAAAGCATCTGCTCCTTCACGCAGCTGAGCTCGACGACCTTGACATTTTTCTGGCTGTCGAACTGCGAGTCCTGGGCGCTTCTCGTCGTCGGCTGCATCTTCTGGCTCTTGCCGAAGTTGTCGTAGAACTCGCGCAACTCCGGGTGGGCGGCGTTGAACGGCTCGTTGTGCTCCCAGTGCCGCTTGAGCGAGTGCGAGCCTAACGAAGTCCGAATCGCGTAGGCGAGGTGCTTGCCATAGGCGTGATCCAGCGTGTCGAGCATCGCGACGAGCGAGTCCTCCGTCCCGATGTAGCTCGCAGCGATCGCGGCTTCCATCCGGACGATCGGGTTTTGATCGTTCGCTCGGTCGTTCAGCAGCTGCTGGGCGTTTTCGATCCCGTCAAACCAGTAGGCGAGCTGCTTGGTCGCCGCAGCGCGGGCGTTGTGATCCTCACACCTCAACAATTCGACGAGCAGATCCGGCTTCGACGCCTCGATCCCTCGGTACATCCAGACGGCCTCCATTTGATGATGCCGATGACGCGGATCTTCCGGGTCTAACGCAGCCACAAACTTGTCCAGCGCCACTTTGACTTCAGCCGGATCGCGTTCGCGGAGATCGCGCTTCGCCCAATAGCGGTAGCGGTACTGCGGGGCTTTCAGAATCTCGAGCAGCTTCCCAATCGGCTCGTCGGCGATTTTTGGTGGATCGGTGAGGGTCGCATCCTTTGGAACGATCCTCCAGATCCGGCCGGATTCACGATCTCGGCGCGGGTCGCGCAGCGAGTACTGAGCGTGGCCCTTGACCGGGTTGTACCAATCGCAAACGTACATCGCGCCGCGCGGGCCGGAGCGTAGATCGACTGGAATGAAGCTGAGGTTCGTGGAAAAAATCAGATCGCTGACGTACTCCTCTTCGAAGCCGAATTCGGTCTCGTTCCACTTGTGGATCTCCACCCGGTTCGTCGGCTTGTAGCGAACTTTGATGAAATTTCCCTGCATTTCCTCAGGCCAAAAATCGAAATCGACGAACTCCTGACCACAGGTTCCTGAGTAGGCCTGCAGGCCAGCGGGCTTCGGATGTTGCTCGGGATACCGAGGGTCGAGCGCGTGAAACGCCTGCGCGAAAACCGGGTGACTCGCCATGTGCTGACCCCAATCGTCAAACGTCACGCCCCAGGGATTCGTGCTGTGGTAGGTGCCGAACGACGTCAGCCGATGTGACCGCGGCTCAAACCGGAACCAGCCGGAATTCAGCTGCCTAACCGGCCCGTAGGGCGTTTCGACCTGGCTATGGTGGAAGATCGATTCGCGGAAAATCAGATCACCGTCAGGCGTCCAGGCAAAATCGTGAAGCGCGTGATGCGAGTCCTCGCAGCCGAAGCCCATGAGCACCTTCTCACGAAAGTCAGCCTTGCCGTCGCCGTCAGTGTCTTTGATGAATGTCAGGTGCGGCTCTTCCGAAACGTAAACGCCGCCGTCGCCGAATTCGAAGCTCAGCGGGATGTGGAGATCGTCAGCGAAGACGGTCGATTTGTCGGCTTTGCCATCACCGTCGGTGTCCTCGAGAATCACGAGTTTGTCGTTCGGTTCGTTCCCTGGGTAGACGTGAGGGTAGGTCGTCGAGCAGCTCACCCACATCCGGCCCTGCGAATCCCAGCGCATCTGGATTGGGCAGGCGATTTCTGGAAATTCCTCCTCGCCAGCGAAGAGGTTGACTTCGAACCTCGGATCGACCTTGAACGCCGCCAACTCATCCGCAGCGCTGAGCCACTCGTTCGCTCCGCGGCTTTCCTTCGACGGCGGCAGCGGAGGGATGTTGTCGTCGTTCCACTTCAACATTTTGCCCTGCGCGCGTGCCCAGATGACCCCGTCTCGATTGGCGGCCATCATGTCGAAATTCCGCATCGCCGGCAGGAAATCGAGGTAGCCGTAGGTCTTGTTTCTACCACCCGTGTAATAGAACGTGTTGACCGGCCGGTAGCGTCGGAAGTACTGCTTGTTCTTCTCAACGACCATTTCGCGGACTTTCTCGTCGACCTTTGGCGGGTCGGTTTTGAAGACCTCGACGAACAACTCAGCGCCGAATCGGTGATAGCCGTAGTCGTTCAGATGGCAGCCGTTGATCGTCAGCTGGATCGGCTTGTCGTTCCCTGACATGCCTTCAAAAACATTCGCGAATCCGACTTTCTGATCCGCCGCGACGCCCGCCATTACCCCGCTGTAGAGCGCGATATTCGCGTTGTTCCGGTCAGCAGCTGCTACGCCGGGGACGTTCTCGTTCGGGATCGGCGAGACGAGCACGATCTGCGGCGCGCTCTCGCCGTTGAAGGCTTTCGACTTCAGGCTGACGACAAAGGAGGTCAGTTTCTCACGAAAATCAGCCACGCCGACCTCGCCTTCGAACGACTCGTTGAAACCGTAGGCCGCGAAGATCACGTCCACTTTTTCGTGGAAGAGATGTTGCTCGGTGTCGGCGAAATTGGACGGCCGCGGCTCGATCCCGACGGCGTCTGCCGACCAGGTCAAATTCCGGACTTTCAGCTCGAGTTCCGGATGCGCCTGGTGGAGCATCGCTTCGAAATACCCGAAATCCTGAGCCCGATCAAAAAGCGTGTTTCCGATAAACGCGACCGAATCGCCTTTTTTCAATTCGAGCGGCAGTTTCGTCTCGATCGGCTGAGCTTCCGGGGCACGCGGCGCGGAATTCGCGTAGATCGCGTATTTCGCCAAGTCGGGATCTTCAGCCGGAGCCGGTTTGTCGATCTCGGTGTTCTTCGCGTCCTTGACTTTCTTTGGCGGCTCTGGTTTCGCCGTTTGCGGCTTGGCGTGTTGCGGAAGACCGCCTTTCAACGCCGCGACTTTCGCGTCTGCACCCGGGACCGGCTTTCCAGCAGCCCAGTGAATTCCGTTGATCGCAAGCCGAACCCAATTCTCATCCGCAAACGAATTCGGATGCCCTAACGTTGTCCCAAAAACCCGGCCGCCCCACTGCGTTTTCCAGGTCCAGGCGACGTCGTCCGTCATCTCCGACGTAATCTTGTGCGTGCCGAATCCATTCTTGATCGTGCCCGTCCGCTTGAAAGTCCCCTCCCCGGTCAGCAGCACTGTCGCCGAATCCGGCAGCTCAGAAAGATAGAGCGTGCCAGCAGCTGCTCGCGGCTTGGCCAGATCGATTCCGGTCAAAATTTCGTGATCCGCCGCCTTCGAAACCTGCGTCGCGCCCTGACCGTGGATGAAATATTTCGAGCCCATCGCGTCCAGCCCGAAACCGTGGTTCCAGCTCGCGAGCTTGTGATCTTTCGGATAGCTGAAGGCGTGAGTTGAAGTCCGAAATCCGACCACCGGCTTGCCCGACTTAAGATACGCATCGATGTGCGCCATTTGATTTTCTGGCAGTGTCAGGAATCGCAGGAAGAAGATCGCAACATCGGCTTCGGCGAGGACTTCGAGACCGGGAATTCCCTTCGCGTTCTTTTCCGCATTGTAATCAGTCGAGACGACGGTCGTTTTGAACCCGAAGTTTTCCTCCAATTGCTTCGCGAGCGGCGGCATCGTCGCTGCCGGATTGTAGTGAGGCGTGCCAATCACAAAGACGGCGTGAGGTTTATCCTGAGCAGCTGCTGGCAAAACCAGCCCAAGCGCGCAAGCGAGGAATGTGAGAATCCGGAGACTTTTCATGCGGTCGAGAAGGGAGCAGGCACCGTGGTCGCTGGCAAGCGTGAAACCCTGGAAGCCGAGGGCTCAAGCAGGCGTGTCCAAGGGTATGAGATTGCCTATATTTCTTGTTCTCGCGTTCGCCGCCACGCTCCAGGCACAGGATCGCGACCGGCTCGAATTCACCCGAATGGTCGCCCATCTAGCCGGTTATGGAGAGCCGGGCTACATCGAATTTATCGACGAGGTCGAGCCAGACCTCGTTCAATTCGGTTGCTACGGCGCGCATTTCTGGAGCATCGCCCACACGCCGCAATTTGGCGGCTACCCCGCACGTTTTCCGCTTCAGGGATTGGCCGAGTGCGGTGCTTGGTTTGAAGAGAGAAACAAAGCGATGCGCGATCGCGATATTCTTGTCGTTGGCCATTTCAACGTAGAATTTCTCGTTGGAGATCCAGATGGACCGGACGGCCCACGTGGCTTCTTCAAATTCTATGAAGATCTATGGAATGAGGATGAGTTAGGGCCAAAGCCCGTTGAAGATCCGCTCGATTTTCTGGAGAAAGACAAGGAGGGCAATCCCATCGTCCAGCACGCCTATAAGATCGGCGGGATGGCCGAATATTGGGCCTGCTTGCGAAACCCAAACTGGCAGGAAGTTCTAAAGCGATGGATGAAACGCGGAATCGAACGGGGTCTGGACGGCGCAATAGCGAACTACTTCTACCGGCACGATTGCCACTGCGAACATTGTCAGGCCGGATTCCGCGCGCATCTCACGGAAAAGTACAGTCCGCGTCAGCTGAAAAGTAAATTCAAGATCGAAGATCTCGAAGCACACGTTTTCGACGAGATCGTTTGCTGGCACAAACCAGAAGAATCGACGCCGCTTCGACTGGAAATGCTTCAGTGGTCGCAGATTTCCAACAAGCAGGTCTTTGATGAGATCTTCATCAAATATGCTCGCTCGCTGAAACCCGATTTCATCGTAGCCCAGTGGAATCATCTTGGGAACTTCAACCAGATTCGCGGAGACGAACGCTGTCTTCTACCAGCCGATCTTTGGGGAGCCAACGAGGACTATGCGTGGTACAGCATGGGCGGCGCGGGTCACTACTCTGATCTGGAGAAAGAATACTATGGCGAAGGCACGCTCCAAGCTCGCTTTCTTCGTGGTGCGCTGGACGACAAGCCTTTTACACTAGGAAAGTACGAAGGGGTTCGAACACGGGTAGCGATCGCAGAGCTTGGGGCCAACGGCGGAGCTCCAATGGGGCTCTACTCTCGATACAACAAACCGGATGCGCGAGCGGTTCTCATTCAGTATCACCAGTTCATGAAGCGCTACGATGCTTTGTTTCGAACTGCGACTCCTCATGCGGAAGTGCGTCTTCTATTTCCACGTAAAGAAGTACACAAAGGGAACATCGAGCCTGTTCAAACTTTTCAGGATACCGGCAAAAACTGGCTTGATCGCCATATTCTATTTTCGGTCGCTCCGGACGACCTGGTCCGAGGAGGCGGAGCGGGTTATTACGATAACTTGCCCGAAGAACTCGACGCGCAACTCAGCAAGTTTGATGCGCCGATTCGGGTCCGAGTTTCGGCAAACCGGCCAGCCGGTGGCGGCGAGATCGATCTGCATTTTGTAAATTACAACCGCGATGAGCCGCCTCGATTAAAAGACGGCAAACCGGGTCTCGGGAAAGGAACGGAAGATGAAAAACCAATCGCTGTCAGCGGTGTGAAAGCGGACTTCGCGATTCCACCGAATTTCAAACTCGGAAGCGTCGAGTTTATCACGCCTGAAGTGGACGAGCCTCAAGCCTTGAAGTTTGAAAACAAGAATGGCCGGGTGAAGTTCGAGGTTCCCGAATTCCTCGTCTACGGCATCGTCCGATTGATCGCAAAGAAGGAGGAACCTCTCAAAGTGGCGGGTGTGACGACTGTTTATCGGCATAATTCACATGCTGACGTGTTCTTCAGCCGTATGACGGAAACGGATACTCTGGACGGTCATGGTGACCGTCCACCGCTCACCCTGACATCGCTCTTCACCGATCAAGTTCCTGAGTCGGACATCAGTCGCTCCATGGCCGAAAAGCATGGTTTTAGTATTGAGCCTTCAATCAAGGAAGCGCTGACTCATGGCGGTGATAAATTGGCTATCGATGCCGTCTTTATGGTCGCTGAGCATGGCGAGTATCCAGAAACGGACACAGGTCAAACCGCATACCCAAAGCGAAGGATGTTTGAGGCGATCACCGACGTTTTTGAGGAGACCGGCGAGGTTGTCCCAGTTTTTACCGACAAGCACCTTGCGGACAACTGGGAGGACGCAAAATGGATTTATGATAAAGCCCGGGAATTGGAAATTCCGTTGATGGCTGGATCTTCGGCTCCGAACGCTTGGCGCTATCCAGCAGTCGACCTCAAAAGAGATGCTGAGGTTAAAGAACTGGTCGCCGTAAATTACGGCGGTCTGGATCATTATGGATTCCATGCAATGGAGGTCGTTCAATCTCTTGTCGAGCGCCGAAAAGGCGGCGAAACCGGCGTCAGCTGGGTTCAGACACTTTCCGGTGAAGCCGTTTGGGAGACGGAGAAAGACGGATTGTGGAGTCGGCAGCTGCTGGAGCGGGTTGTCGATGGTTTCTGGACCAGACCGATGAAGGAAGGAAAGACAATCGATACCGCTCTGCGGGGCGAGCCAACTCTGTTTCATGTTCAATACGAAGACGGCTTGAAAGTCAGCGTATTGACTTTGCCTGGCGTTGTCGCGGAGTGGGGCGCGGCTTGGCGTTATGGAGATGACTCAGTCGATTCCACTTCAATTGCGCTGCAGGAAATCCGCCCGTTTTACCATTTCGCGCTGCTGATCAGCGAAATCACCAAAATGATGCAAACAGGGAAGCCGCAGTGGCCGATTGAGCGAACGTTGATGACCAGTGGCGTTCTGAACGCGGCTATGAAATCGCGAAGCGAAGACGGGCGAAAAATTGAAACACCTTATCTGGAAGAACTGGAATATAAGAGCGATTGGAATTGGACCCAACCGCCGCTGCCGCCTCCCGGACGCTCAATTCGAGGCCGCTAATTTGTCGCTTCGGCTATTACTTTTCGATAGTAGACAATCGCGCGCTTGTAACTCGCTTCAGCATCGCCTCGCTCGTCTTCCCTGATCTTCATATGCCGGTTTTGCCAGAGTTTT
>JBLHKS010000208.1:0-12321 GCA_047620505.1 Verrucomicrobiales bacterium
GATTGCGCCGGGCGGTGAGCCTCACCCAAGAGTCCGGCAAGCCGCGAAGACGGCCCTGCCAATCCCCCGAGCACGGAGCACATGTAGGCCAGCAACAGCTCCGGCCGAACATCGGTGCCAGCGCTCAGCGCTTGGACAGTGTCTCCATATATGCCCCAATCGGGGCCCTGAACGTCGGCTTGCTGCGTCGAGGAATCGGTGGATGTCGAGGTGTCTGACATAGTGCCAAAAGAGGTTGTTTCTCTATAAAGTTTCCAGACACCTCAATACACGCCAGTGGAAATTCCGGCGTAAGCACGTGTTCCACCACCAGGTGTATAACTTTGTCAACAGCGTACCCGGCACAGCTGCCCCTGACACCCCCACTGTTGTCCAAGTGTGCAAGTAATACTTTACATATAGGGCGCTCTCCGGGAAGAGCGATCTCATCAACGTACGTTTGGACCTTGGACATACAGTCCCGGCGCAAAACACGTCTGTCTCATCTCCGGCTCGAAACGAGTTGATTGTGCTTCAATCTCCAACAAGACCACCAACCCCAACAACCTTTTCTTCCTTAAAGAGAAGCAGAGAAAATATTTTAGAAATAACAATCCAGCGACCGGGTAAAGAGGAAATCGGTTGTTGGGGTTGGTGGAAATCTATCTTCTCTCCCTCTTGCCGGAGGAACGCTGCGTTGCCTGTCACACCACACCATAACCCGGACACGACACTGCGGCCTGGAAAGTGAAACAACGTCCGAAATCAGCCGTATCGAGAAATCCTCCATCGCCTGCTCGGAGTATCGCTACACAGCCACATGCTTCGGCAGTTTCCTTCACCCAGTCACCGCCTGTTAACGGCGGCAAGGCGACAAAAAGATGAGTGCGTGGAGCCAGAACAGAAGGCAGGTCGATCATCATTCCCGCCACCGGTGTCACCACCCTGCCGAAATTCCTCCTCATGTTCATGGAAAGGATCGCGGCGATTTGGGTGGCTCATGGCGTTGCCTTCGACGCTTCGAACCAGAGTGTGGTGTTCTTTTTCCGGAGCAACCGGTCCCTGATCGGCTCGATGAACGACGCGATTTCGCAGGTGAGACTCGTCGAGGAAACCGCGCGCGAAGAGAATCGCCCGATGGACTGGAAGGAGATGGAGGTTTACCTGAATCAAACGCCTTATGGGTCGATAAAATACGATCGTCCCCGGGAGCGATTGAAAGGTCTCCTGTCCGAGGCTGCCTGTTAAACCAGGCGCACTCGGCCTCGGATCTGCGCTATGCCAGAATTCGATTTCTGCAACTGCTGGCCTGGACGGGTCATCGCCATGCCCTTCAGAAATATCGCTGCTGCCCAGGTAATCGGTTTCAGTCTCATCGGAGTCTTCGATGTAGTTGTCTTTCGTCTTTCCCGGGAACGCCAGCAGCTGCTGGCGACGCTAACTGATCAGCTCGTTGATCACGCGGCCTTCAGGCACCAGCGGATGCGGGCGATCGAGCACGTCGTGGATGCTCATCCCAGGATCCACGCCGAGCAAATGGTAGAGCGTCGCGATGATGTCGCCGGGAGACACAGGACTCTCGGCAGGTACGGAGCCGGTGCTGTCGCTCGCGCCGTGAACGTAGCCGCCCTTCAGTCCGCCGCCGGCGAGCAGGACCGAGTAACAAGAATTCCAATGATCGCGGCCCGCGTTGGCGTTGATCCGCGGACTGCGGCCGAAATCCCCGAGCACGGCGACGAGCGTGCGTTCGAGCATCCCGCTTTGGGCGAGTTCCGCGATCAGGCTGCTCGCCGCGGCGTCGAACTGCGGGAGCAACGTGTTCTTGAGCTTGTTGAAATTGTCGCCGTGCGTGTCCCAGGTCGCGTTCGCGTCCGGCGCCCAGGACATCGTCACCACCCGCGTGCCCGCCTCGATCAGCCGCCGCGCAAGCAGCACGCTCTGGCCATAAATATTGCGGCCGTAGGCATCGCGCACCTTAGCCGGCTCGCGCTCGATCTGAAACGCGCGCCGAGCCGCGTCCGTCGTCAGCAAATCGAACGCCCGGCGCTGGTTCGCGCTCATCACGTCATAGTCGAGGCTCGCGCTGCCTTCCCTTGAACCAAAGGGCCGGTCGAGGTTCCCGAGCAGCTCGCTGCGCCCGGTCATGCGCGAAACGGAAACGTCCTCCGGCAAGGTCAAATTGCGCACCCGGAAACCGGGCTCGTTTGCGTCATCGAGCACCCAGAACGGGTCGTGCTGCGCGCCGATCATCCCGCCGAGGAACCCGGGCTGAAGCGGCCCACCCGCGCCTTCCTTCGTCTTGTAAGGCAACGCAACATACGGGAAACTCGCCGGAGCCGCGGGCCACAATTTGGCGAGCACCGCGCCGGGATTCGGGTGATCGCCGGGCCGCGCCCCACCGCCTTTCTCGCCACGATCATGCCCGGTCAACGCCACGTAAACCGCCGCCGCGTGCGAATTGTTCACGCTGTGATGCATCGACCGCACCAGCGAGCAATGATGCATCTGCCTCGCGAGTCGCGGCAGGTGCTCGCTGAAATGAACGCCCGACGTCGAGGTCGGAATCGAGTCGAACGGGCTGCGGATTCCCGACGGCGCGTCAGGCTTCATATCCCACATGTCAAGATGGCTCGGCCCGCCGTTGAGGAAAATCACGATGCAAGAGTCGGCCCGGGCCGAAGCGCCGTTGGCGGTGACGTTCGCCTTTGCGGCCAGAAGTTGCGGCAGAGAAAGCCCGAGCCCACCCAGCGCGCCAACGCGGAGGAACTCGCGCCGGCCGGAAGCCTGGCGGCGGTCGCTGAACGAGGCTTTTGAGAGTGGATTCCGGGTCATTGGCGAAGGTGGCTTGACCTATCCACGGACCCGACAGGCTCCGTCTGTCCCGGCACAGCAGCTGCTGGCTCAGGGAATCGAGATGTGCGCTCCTCGCGAGTTCGCCAACCCCACTCCCAAAGCCACCCGACAAAGACAAAACCCGCGCCACTAACGACCTTGCTTGCCTGATCTTGCCTGATTGGGCCAGCCGAAGCGGGAATTCGCGGGCTCCGATCTTGCTCAACGCTGGCGGCGGATCGATTTGAATGCGCCGGGCCACCTTCGAGGTTACCACGAGCCGGCTGTCGTTCTTGAGGCCCCAATGACGCCGTTCCAGAACGTCATCCGGCGGCGATGAATCGCTTGCTGACGCATGGGCCTTCTCCGTAAGCGCTGGATGATCGCGTCACGCAGCCGCGCCAGTTTCTCCCACCGATTCAATGGTCGCAGCTTGCGAATCACGGCCCGTTGGCGGTCCAGAGAGTAAATCAGCATCCGTTGCGAACCGATCTGCTCCATCAGCACGCAGTCCGACCTCTGGGCGTTAAGTTCGAGGCGGGAGGGATCCCGGCGAAAACGCCTCGGTCGGCGCAGCCAACGACGCCAACCCTTCCGCGAGTCGGGTGGACTCGGGTCGTTGAGCACGCGATGTCGCCGCCGCTCGATGCGCTCCAATTCGCTCTCCATGGTTGTTTCAAAAGTTACTCTCCAAAGTGCGACAAACAATTAAGAATACTTAACAAAATAAGCGTTCATAGGTTCTGTCGTGAGTCGCACCTCCGGGCAGTTGCTGGCTTGTGATTTTGCGGGGCGACGTGAACTTGCCTCCATGCGAAAGGTTGGCCTCAACGGATTCGGACGCATCGGGCGGCGGTTACTCCGGCTGATGGATGACGGGCAGCGTTCCCAGGTTGTCGCCATCAACGAAATCGCCGACAGCCGGATGCTGGCGCATCTCTTCAAATACGACAGCACCCATGGCCGGTTCGACGGGGCGGTGGAGAACGACGAGGAATCGATCACCATCAACGGCCACCGCATCCTCGTGTTGAATAAAGCGCGTCCGAGCGATTTGCCGTGGGGCGATCTCGGAGTCGAAGTCGTGGTCGAGTCGACCGGCTTTCTCCGGGACCGCGAAGGCAACAGTCAGCATCTGGTAAATGGCGCGAAGAAAGTCATCGCCACCGGCCTGTTGCACCAGCCGGACCTCATGCTCGTGCGCGGCGTGAATGACGGGTCGTACGACCCGGATCATCATCACCTCATTTCGATCGGAGCCGGGATAACCAACCTCGTCGCGCCGATGATTAAGCTCATCCACGACCAGTTTGGCATCGAGCGCGGTCGCATCACCACCCTGCTAGCGATGTCGCCCGATCAGAGAATCCTCGACGGCCCTCACTACAATCTTTATCGAGGGCGTTCCGCCGCCGAAAACGTCATCCCCTCTGACCTCGACTACACCGCATCGACCATCGGCCAGGTCATCCCCGAGCTGATGGGCAAGCTCACCGCTGGCCTTGGCTACCGCATCCCAATTGCTTGCGGTTATCTGGGTGAGGTCCATCTCGAACTGACGAGGGGAACCGAACCGAACGCGGTCAACTCTCTGCTGCGTGAGGCCGCTGCCGGGCTGCTACGCGGCGTGCTCGCCTACACCGAAGAGCCTATTGTCTCCAGCGACATCGTCGGTAATCCGCATTCGTGTGTCGTCGATGGCTCCTGGACCTCGGTCCACGGAAACCGGTTGATGTTGCTGGGCTGGCAGGACAACGAGACGGCTTGTGCGCGAGCAGCGATGGATGTGATATCTATTGTGCAAAGAACTCCTTAAGGATTCTTCCCGATTCCGGCGCTGCTGGCCTCTACGGTCTGCTATTTCCAAAGCCATTTCGACCACCGGCAAATCCACGCCAAAATCAGCGGTCAAAACCTCAGCATCATCGTGAATCCCAACATCCGGACTGGCTGGTTTTGATTTGACCGCAGCTGGCGGGTTTTGAAGTGACCGGTGACAATACACTGTCGAGCGGTTTGAGCAGAAATGCGGAGCGTTGTTCAGTATGTGCTTGAAAAGTAGCCGCAGCGAGATGCCGCGGTTTATGCGAGCTTGGCCAGGGCCCGCGCCGATGGGGGGCATCGCGGCTGGGGACGCGACGCGCGGTTGCGGGCAGCGCGCGATTGGGCCAAAGTGGTCGGCCCGCAAGCCCCTTTCCACACACTTCAAGACCCCCATGAGCAACGCAGAACAACTCGCCAAGATCCAGAACGCGGCCGGCTTCATTGCGGCCCTCGACCAGAGTGGCGGCAGCACGCCCAAGGCCCTGCGCCTCTATGGCGTGGAGGAGAGCGAGTACTCGGGCGAGGACGCGATGTTCGGCAAGGTGCACGCCATGCGCACGCGCATCATCACCTCCAAGAGCTTCGGCGGCGATCGCATCCTGGGCGCGATCCTCTTCGAGGGCACCATGGATCGCGAGATCGGCGGCAAGGGCACCGCGCAGTTCCTGTGGGAAGACAAGCAGGTGGTCCCGTTCCTGAAGATCGACAAGGGCCTCGCGGACGAGCAGGACGGCGTGCAAGTCATGAAGCCCAACCCCGGCCTGGACAAGTTGCTCGTGCGGGCAAGGCCCTTGGGCGTCTTCGGGACCAAGATGCGCTCGGTCATCAAGACCGCCAACCCCGTCGGCATCCAGGCCGTGGTCGACCAGCAGTTCGAGGTCGGCAAACAGATCCTCGCCGCGGGCCTGGTGCCGATCATCGAGCCCGAGGTGGACATCAACAGCCCCCAGAAGGCCGAGTGTGAGCGACTGCTCCTGACTGCCATCCTGGCGCACCTGGACAAGCTCGCCCCGGACCAGAAGGTCATGCTCAAGTTGACGCTGCCCGAGCAGGACAACTACTACGCCGACTGCATCACGCACGCGAACACCCTGCGCGTCGTGGCGCTCTCGGGCGGCTACTCGCGCGACGAGGCCAACGCGCGCCTGTCGCGCAACCACGGCATGGTCGCGAGCTTCAGCCGCGCGCTCAGCGAGGGCCTCAACGCCAAGCAGACTGAGCCTGAGTTCGATGCCATGCTGGACGCGTCGATCCAGAGCATCTTCGAGGCCTCCAAGACCTGATCGCCCGGCGGCGAGCACGCCTTCGTCATCATCGCTGACCTTGACCGACGCTCGGTCGTGTATCGTGCCGGGCAATCCGCGGCGGGTCATCGGTACGATGAACGACATGAAATTCGCCCTTCAACTCGAAGCTGAGGGACCGACCGAACAGAGGCGCGGCCGGGAGAATTCGATAAATCGCACGCCCTTCAGCGCCATCGACTATGCACGGCCCGTGGATCGATTCATCGATTCTATGAAAGGCAATGATACAGAATCCGGCCGAGTTCCCCGGGTTAGAAAATGGTCCAAGATTCTGAAAAAAGGACCGATTAATTAAGCTACTATCGCTTGCTTCAAAATCAGATGCGCCAATCGCTAAAGTGACTCTGAATGAATCAGGAAAAGGGCTTCCGGCTCCCGGACGCCCTTGAGTTCCCGTTTTCCAAGACTTTCAAACTCAAATTCACCCTCCACCAGCGCGTGCGTTTTTGATCCCACGAAGATTTGACCGCCTCCGGCTTCGCCCATCACGCGCGCGGCCAGATTCACGGCTGGTCCAATGATGGTGAAATCCGAAAACCCAGCGCTGCCGATGTTTCCTACGTGGGCGTAGCCGGTGTTCAGACCCATGCGGACAGACAATGGCGGCAGGCCTTGGTTTTTGAATTCCTCATTCAATTTCGGCATCGCTTCCTGCATCGAAATCGCCATCCGGACGCCACGCGCGGCGTGATCCGACTGCTCTACCGGTTCGTTGAAGAAAACCATCATACCGTCGCCCATGTACTTGCTGACCGTGGCGTGATGGGAAAACGCGATCACCGCCATTCGGTCAAAATACCGGTTCAACATTCCGATCAAATCTTCCGATTCGAGAGACTCCGACGTCGAGGTGTAGGCGACGATATCGGAGAAAAAAACCGTCAACAGTCTGCGCTTGGGCCCGCTGTCGAACGCGTTTGGATTTTCGGCGAGGATTTCGCCAAGGTTCGGCCCGAGATAGCGGCTGAACGCATTGACAGTCTGCTGATGTCGGCGAACGACAAAAACGTAGTGATCCAGCGACATCAAACTGGCGGAAAAAACAGCCGAAATCATCGCGCTTCCCGGTGCCAGCCAGAGCTTGAACTCGCCAAACAGCCAAAAGCAAAGCCAGCCGCCAGCCGCAATCACCAAAACGCAGAGGATACCGCCGACAATGGGGCGCGCGAGCCAGATCAAACCGGCTGTGATCAACCCGAACAACACCGCCAGGCCATAGGACATGAGCGTCTTGGCTTCGGTGATGAATTCTCCCGAGAGAATCTGGTCGATAGCCAACGCGTTGATGAGCAGCCCTGGAGTAACCGGATTCACTGGCGTCGCGTAGACGTCTCCATGCCCGGTGACAAGAGAGCCAACGCAGACGATCTGGCCTTCAGCCGACGGCGCGGCGGCGTCCATCAGCGAAAACACATTCGTCGCCGGGAACCGATTGGCGCTGGAGCGTGGGTAGTTGAGCAACATCCGGCCCTTCGTATCCAAGGGGATCTCCACCGTTCCCAGATTCGGAACATCTACAATCTTGAGGCTGTTGGCTGAAAGCGTCATCTGAGACCAATCAACGCCCCAGTGCATGAGAGCCGCCTGGAGCGAAAGCGAAGGATAGAATCGCTCGTGATCTCGCACCACCAGGGGGACCCGCCGGATGAGTCCGTCCGGGTCCGAGATCGAATGCGCGTGACCGGCCCGGGAAATTCCGGCGGCGATTGCAGTCGTCGGAAGCGCCGGAGGTTTCTCGAACGCGAGCCAATCGCCTTCGGAAAACTCGGCCGCGAGCCTGTCTCCGCTCGCATTGAGAAGCTCTGCGTCGCCAGCAGCTGCCCGGTCTTCGGCGTCGTCGAAGTAAAAGGCCGTGACGACTTTTCCGCACGCCGCCAACTGAAACGCGAGCCGGCCATCGGCCTCTGGAGAGGTAGGCTCTGGATAGAGCAAATCGACCGCGACGACCGAGGGCTTTAACTCGGAAATCTTCTCGAAAATCACAGATTGCTCATCGCGCGGCCATGGAAACGGTTGATTGAGCCGGGTCACGTCCGCGTTGGTGACCGCGACGACTGAGACCCTCTCGGAGAGGCTGTTCGCGGATTCCGAGCGGTTTCGAAGCGAGAGGAAGCTGTCGTAAATCTTGCGGTCCAAGTGGTCGAGCAAGCCTGACCAATCCAAGGCCGCCGCCGCCGCGACAGCCAAAACCGAGATGGCAGCCACTCGCCAGATCGCCGAACGTCGCTTGTTCACGTGTCAGGGAGTTCCTTTGTCAATTCCCCGCCGGATTGAGTTGTGGAGATTGAATGACGTCCGGCATGCGGGCGGCTATCAGTGCAAAAAAAACGCAGCCCGAACGCAACAACACGCTCGCTAAGGGTAGAAGCGATATCCGACATAAGTAGTGGATCATGGAAACCCAGCGGCGCAACGAAGTCAACTGCGGGCAGGAGTCCGAATCCTGGTTTGTACAGCAAAAATACAATTGACTTGCTGACGCTTAGGATAGAACCAACGATCTCACCATTCGCGGATGAATACCCTGTGGTAGTTGAACAACTTTTCCCATACTGATAGCCGCCACCCTCCGGACCGGTGATCGGGCGTTGTTAAGGCTTGGGAAATACGCGAGTGACCTCTCCGGAAGGGTCGCGCCTGAGCACTTGGATGAAGTCATCCAAATCCTCCCTGCGCCAACTGTGGTCCCAAATCAAGGAGGAGTAGAGCGTCACCTTCTTGTCTTCGCCGATCGTATATCTTGCCCAGTCTTCTAAGACTTTCTCATGCATGCGGGAGAAGACTTCGACGAAAATGCGTTCTTTCGGAATATTCCAACCCGGATTCTCATCGAAATAGAAGCCATCAGAATCTGGCCTATAGTCCGGTTGGTAGTTTTTGTTAGCCTCGTTGAACTCTTGGATGAATCGGCGGTCTGCGCCATAGCTTTCCAGCACCATGGGGAGATCGAGAAACCATCCTTCGCCAGAATCTCCAAAGTCTCCCGTCAACGATGCCCAGTAGAGAAGTTCGCGGGGAGTCAAATCGATAGCCAACTCCTCGCATCCTCTTTCGACAGATCGCTTCATGAGCTGCCGCATCGCTTGGTAGTGCAAAGTACTAGCATACCCCGGCCCAGTCGCTGAGCTATTTCCATCGGCCCACGATATTCCTGGCGTGACCTCGCGATCAAACCACTCCGCAAGCTGCTCTGTTTCTTCTTCGTTTGTCACTCTGTTAAAACGAACATGCTTCGGTGCGCGGCCCACTTTGAGATAGTGTTCGTCGAAGTAGCGCTGTGCCCAAAATAATGAAGTCATTGCCGCGCCTGATTTCCGGGGCGGAAAATCATGGAACATCCGCTTCACTTCGAGTTGCCTCGCATCTGGATTTCGGAATCGAGAAAGAGCTACGTTGTCGATAGAGAAGAGCGTTCCCACCGCGCAGAATGAAATCGCCGCGAGTTCCTTGGGAAGTCTATGCTTCCAGCTCCCATCAGTTGCCCAGAGGTCGATGCAAACCGTTTCAAAGTCAGAATGCCTCTCTCCCAACTCATAGTGAAGCGCCGATTCGTCCGAAGGGTCGCCATTGCTGAAGCAGATCCACTGAACACTATCATATCGCCGGTCATCGTCACTGTAATCTGCCAAACACTTGAGGTCGAATGTCAGATATCTGTAGTGATAGCCGACTGTAGGAGGAAAGCTGAGCACAAGGGCTTTAGCGCCAGTCTCCAAGCCTGAAGTGATGCATTTGCTGGGATTGCCACCTTCGCTGAGAGGAAGGTTCCAATGGACCAACGGCCCGGTTCCGTCGTCAGCGGCCTCAAAATCGGCGAGTAGCCAACTTTTTGCATTCGGATAGTAGCGCATTTCTTCCTCGTAAAGAGCGTCTATTTTCGTCGCTTGAGCCGCTGGCAGCGCATCTTTTGTCCGCAGTCGAATCATCCGCTCGGAACCCTCGCCAACTGCAACTGCATTCCCTGCGCCAGCGTCCGCGACCTGAACCTTTCCGTCCTTTACCAGCAGGACTGGAGCGCTCTCACCGCCCGCGCTACGCGGGGAACTAACGTCGGCGTTTTTCCCCAACAGAAAAACCTGGGTTCCGCGAACCGAAATCGTCGATGGCCCAGCCTTGATCTCAAACAATCCAGGATACTCCTTTTCTTTGCGAAGAATCAGCAACTGCCCGTCCTTCATCGCCGGAGCCTGTGCGGCGGCAGGATCGATCTCAAGGAGCAGATCGGGCGAACCCGCGTCCCCGCCAACCGTTCGCTTCGGCTCGATTCCGCGAAGCAACAACGATCCCGCCACCTTGCGGTTGTCGCCTTCGCCTGTGTAAATCAGCAAAGTCCGCGAAATTCCAGGGGCTTCAAGCTTCCCGGCGGCGGCAGGCAGAACCGAACCCACTTCCGAGCCAGCTAACCTTGAAGTCATCTGCACTTCCCTCGCAGCGGAAAGGTCTTCAAACGAAGCGAGAACGGGAACGATGAGCCGCGGTTTCGGCGGTTCATATTGATCCTGCAGGACGCTGAAGCTGAGAAGCGAATTCTTCCGCGCCGGGTCTCCACCAGGTTGCGGAGGCGGTGCGGGCATCTCCGCAGCTGCATCAAATCGCGAGCGAATCACTGCCACCACCGCATCGCGATCGGCTCCAGCTGACTTTTCGGCAAGTTTCTGCAGAAGCGCCTTCAAACGATCATTCAGCTGCTCAATTTCAGCACTCGTCTGATTGCGAATCGGCTCCAAGCTGGCGTTGTAGACTTTTTGAAACCGCGCCAGTTTCTCAAATCCAGCAGCCGGGCGCTTTAGAAAACCCGGCTTTGATACCAGCTTCATCTCCGCATTGATCAGAGCTAGCTGATTGGGATCGGCTGTATTCGCAGCGAGTCTGCGCAGCGCCCCGAGATACTGCTGATCCAACTTCGTCTTTCCGGAATCGGCTTCGAGAGATCGGATTGCCTCATCATGCTTTTTCAGCAAGGCCAATAATTCCGCCGGTTCGTTCTGGGAAAAACCAACCGTCGTGAGCGCAATCAGAGAGCAGAAGCACAGCGCCAAAGTGCTCACTACAGATGCTCGAGGAGTAGAAATTATCTCCGACATAAATAGTGGATCATGGAAACCCAGCGGCGCAGCGACGTCAACTTGCGAGCATGGGTTCGAATCCCAGGCTGTGCGCGAGAATGCGATCGCAGGCTCACGGTTCCGATTCCAGGCCCATTGACATCTAGAGCCGCCGCCGTGCCAGCGCCAGATCGCTGACCAGCGATTGCGCAATTCATTGCTCGGGCAGGACGCGTTTCACCTCGGAGCCCTCCTTCAATTCGCGGCGGAGAAGCTGGATCAACTTTCCTTCTTTGTTCCAGACCGGCTATGGCCTCCTGGAACGCGCTGGCCAAGAAGATGGAAAGCGAATATTCAAGATAACCGAATGCGGCACCACCTTCAGTCAAAACTCCCAGAAGTCCCGAAAACCTAGCCGAACTCTGCCTGGGCGCGTTGTCGCTGATGCCATTTTGCCGAATCCGGTTTTGCCGCCCCGATGTGAGCAAAGAGGAATTCCTGGCCAAATTTCAAGAACGCTGCTTCACCGAAGAAGGCACCGAACGTCTACGTCATTAATGTAGCATTTTGCGGATCCCATCCCGGCTCTCAGGCTCAGGTCCGGACACGACTTTGCGCGGCCCGCTTTTTGGCGGGGTGATTTGGCGTGGCTCCGGCTGAGCAATCGGTGCCGGTCAACGGTCAGTTCGACCAATAGACGGGCCAGTCTTGCGATCCAGGGTCGCCATCGAGAACGGCGAGATTGCCAAGGGCATCAGATCTGCCAGATTGAGATTCGTGGTCGCATAAGACAGCGAAAAGTGGCCACGGTTCAGAAATACGTTCGATTAATTGAACCTCGCCGGCTCGGCTCTTGCTCTGTAAGTGCCTCAGAGTGAGGACGAGTTCAAAAAAACCGTTCACGAAATCAAAGTTCATTTTTCGAAATCGAGATGAGTTTTTTGAACCACTCAAGGCCAGCAACTCCAAGTGGCGGGCTCCGCTCCCAGATCACGCCTGAGCAGTCGGAGTAGTTGGCGGGTCTCAAGCGCGTTCCTGGTGTCTATCAGACTTGGCTTCTGCCGCGGTTGGTGAGGGCTGTGCTTCCGAGTCATCGTCGCAATCGCGTCATTAAGGCCAGGTCAGCTCACCCGGCGCACAGATCCGTTGCCGTTCGAGGTGGAGCCCGGCCGTTACCCATCGGCTCCCGCTGGCGCGCAACAACCCCCGTTTTCGCGGCATATATCTTTGATGGCGACACCTACCCATTACGTGCCGCGCATCTCCCGTTTTCTAGTCTGCGCTCTCTACCATGAGGGCAAGCGTCGCGGCGAGCCGATGACGCGCCTGGTCGA
>JBLHKS010000209.1:0-12277 GCA_047620505.1 Verrucomicrobiales bacterium
AGTCAGCAGCGCGCGGATTTCGGTCCTTTGCCAACTACCGCATTCGAATCATGTTTTTCTGCGCAAAGTTAGATCTCTTTCCGTTAGATAGTTGCCACGAAAATCCCTGAAGAGCCATTAAAATGAAACTAAAACTAACCTTCGCGGCTGCGCTGATTACGCTCGGCTGCGTCTCATTCGGCCAGGCGCAAGTCTGGCAGGTCACCCGGAACTGGAGTCCTCAAGAAGAGGTTTCCTATTCCGATTGGGTCGCCGGTCTCGGTGAAAAATCGTGGGCCTCAGCGCAGGAAGCGCTCAAGAGTCTGCACAATCCCCTACGCGAAATCAAAGAAGAGCCGCGGCTCAAAATCAACGCCGCGAACCTGCCCGTGATGCTGCGTAGCTATTACGCTTACAAGCGAGGATTACCGTTCGCGTACACGGCTGTCGACAACGGTCCGAATGTGAAAACGCCAAGCCGAACAGTTCGCGTGAGTGACAACCTGTCATATACCGGTTCGCTACAGCAGTTCTTCGACGAACTTGCAATCACGGTTCACTACGGGACCTACCGAACTTCGCCGGATGCGGTGGCGTCGTTAACCTATCCGCTGAGTCTTTCGCCTAAGGCGCTACGCCCCTGCGTGATGCTCTTCAGTCAGGAAGGCCACATCGCGCTCATCGCCGAAGTGGAGAACGACGGCACGGTGTTTCTGCTTGAAGCTCATCCGGACGGGTCCCTTTCGCGTATCCGTTTTTCCGGCAAGCTGAATTATCATTCGCCGCATAATGTCGGCGGGTTTCGCTACTTCCGACCGTTGGTCGCGAATGCCGAAACTAGCGAGGTCGGATTTGTCCTCAACAACGAAAAAGTTCCAGGATACAGCACGCGTCAGTATCGCTACGGCGAACACTTCTACAATGTTGTTCGTGAACGCCTCATGACTTCAAAAATCGAAGCCGTAGCTAACTACGAACAGGCGATTCGTGAAGGCGTGTATGCCGAGTTGCTCGATCGCGCCGATGCCGTCGACCGTGCTTGGAATCACGCACGCAAGAATCCGATTTCCGTGCCTGCGAATATCTATTACGCCAGCGGAGACTGGAACGTGTACGCGACGCCTGCGCGCGATATGCGGATTCGACGCGCGTTCCTTCGCCTGAAGAACGAAGAAGACCGGCTAGTGCTCTACGCGACCCGCGCGCCCGAGCGACTTGTGAACACGTGGGAGCCGGAAGACCTCCGGTCTGCGCTAGCAAAGAAGCGGCGGGAGCTGTTCGACACGTTGACGGTTACGTATCGCAATTCCACCGGTAAATCAGTCGAGCTCACGCTTGGTGAAGTTCACGACCGCGTCTGGCGGTTGTCCTTCGATCCGAACCATCCGCCCGAACGGCGCTGGGGCGGTGAAGGCTCCGAGCTGAGCGGTTCGCCGACGAATGAGGCGCGTTTCCACGAGAACTTCGCCGCGCAACAAGGCTGGCGTTACCGCGTCGAGATGAAAGACGGCCAAATGGGGATGGACGATCCCGATAACCCAGCCAACCCGCCGACCACCTATCCGGTTCGCGTTTTCGTGCCTGGCAGCGTTTCGAACTAACCTTTCGGCAAGAACACCGATGCTTGATCGCTCTTTTACTGAACTGATTCCCGACGTGGCTTCCAAGCTGCGGCGGGAATTTTTGTTCATGGACCTGAATTGCCCACCCCGGCTGCAAACCAGACTTGCAGTTTGTGATCAGAGAGATCATTTACGTCAATCATTTTCCGCCTATCGAATCAGGCTTATCGATTGGCTTTAAGCGAGTTATGGATATTTTATTAAGTTGGCATGAATGACGCGTTTCATGGTACCACATGAAAAACCATACCCTGCTTATCGGGACGGTTCTTGGCGTCGCGCTGGCATTGCCCGCGTGTAACAAAAAGGACCTGATTACCAAACTAGACACCAACGACGATAACCGCGTCAGCGAAGCTGAGTTCCGCGCCGGAGTACAACAAGAGGCGTTCGAAGCAATCGACGCCGATACCGACGGCGTCGTAACCGTCGAAGAGTGGACGGCCCACGAAGATGTTCGCGAGCCGATGCAGCGCTTCAATAACCTTGATGACGACGACAGCCGCTCGCTGAGCTTTGACGAGTTCGCATCGAAACCACGCAAGGGAGCCACTCTCGGCCGGATCTTCAGTACGTTGGACACAAACGGCGACGGCTTCATCACCGACAACGATGTGACCAATTAATCTGACCGAAGTCAGCAAACTCCTACAAATACATCCAAAACAATCACAACATGAAGAACACTTTCATCCTCATTGGTGCGATCGCCGCGTTTATCGGCCTCAGCAGCTGCCAGACGGCACAGCAGTCTGGGACGCTGGTCGGTTCTGTCGCTGGCGCTGGTATCGGCGCGATCGCCGGCAATAACATTGACGGCATTTCGAAGACTGAAGGCGCTATTGCTGGCGCGTTGGTCGGCGGATTGGCTGGCAATCTATATGGCCGTCAGCAGGACCAGATCAACCACCTCGAATCCAACAACCGCACGACCGTCCACGTTCGCAATAGCAACGGCAGCACCACGCCCGTGTTCCTGAATCGCTCAGGCTCCGGCTGGGTCGGGCCACGCGGCGAATACTACGACGACCTGCCCGACCAATCTCAGTTACGCCCGGTCTACGGGTTTTGAGAGAACAGCCGCCGCCCGCTCGCGTTGGGCTGAGCGGGCGGCTGGCCCATTTAGAAAATATTTTCGATAATGATACGACTTTTGCTACTCGCGATCCTCGCTGTACCTTCGGTACTTGCCGCGCAGCTTACCGAACACGAACAGCGCGTCATCGCGACCTTCAAAGAGACCGCTCCTTCAGTAGTGCACATCACAACTCTGGCGGCCGTCTCCGAGCGCATCACGTTGAAGCACGGCGACATCCCTAATGGCGTTAAACGGGGCGTCCTCATTCTTGAGGTGACCCCGGGCATGGGTGCCGATAAAGCGAAGCTTCTTCCGACTCGTCGCAAGCTCGCGGGTCGGGTCGCGCTTGGCGACGCGATCGTCGCGATCGACCGCAAAACGGTGAACGAACCACGCGAATTGACTGCTTCGTTGAATCAGCGGAAACCAGGCGATACGGTTGCGCTGACGATTCTACGAGACGGGAAGGAAAAAGTCGTCACCGTGCAACTGCTCGAAGGAATCGGGCGCTGACGAATTACACTTCATGACATTTCTCCCTTGGATCGGCATCATTTTCTGTCTCACACAATCGGCGATGTTCTCGGGTTTGAACCTCGCGTTCTTCTCCCTTGGGCGTCTCCACCTCGAAGCTGAGGCGAAGCAGGGTTGCCCTGACGCGCTCAAAATTCTGCTACTACGAACACGCTCGAATCTCCTGCTTTGCACGATTCTTTGGGGCAATGTCAGTGTGAACGTCGCGCTTGCGATGTTGTCGGGTTCGGTCATGACTGGCGTGGTCGCCTTTGCATTTTCGACTTTCGGAATCACCTTCATCGGCGAGATCATCCCACAGGCTTACTTTTCGCGAAATGCCTTGAAAATGGGCTCGCTGCTCGCTCCGGTGATCCGTTTTTACCAGATCATCCTCTGGCCTGTCGCGAGGCCGAGCGCGTGGGTTCTGGACAAGTGGATCGGGCAAGAGGGTGCGGTGTTTCTCGATGAAGAGGATTTCGAAGTCCTCCTCGACCGCCACATCAACGAGCGCGAAACGGACATCGGCCACGCCGAAGGACGCGGCGCTTTGAACTTTCTGCGGATCGATGATTTGCGCGTCAGCGGCGAGGGCTCGTCGATCGCGCCGGAGTCGATTATGCCAATTTCGTCGCTCGACGACATCGAGTCTTTCCGTCAGCATCTGCAGTCGAACACGTGGAAGTGGATCGTCCTGACCGAGGGCGTGGGCGAAATGCCGAAGCTTGTTTTGAATGCGGACGAGTTCCTGCGTCAGCCCAATTCGAGCCCCACTGAGTTCTGCCACATTCCAATCGTGGTCCAGAATCCGGAAGCGACGCTCGACACTGTCCTGACGCAACTTGTCGTAGAGACTGAGACACCGGACGACCGTTTAATCGATCGCGAAGTCATCCTCTACTGGGGATCGAACTCGCGGCGAATCATCACCGGTCCTGACATCCTCGGTCGCTTGCTGAACGGCATCGCCCAACGCATTCTCACCATCCCTGACACAGCCACCAATGCCTGAAGTCATCGAACCGCCATCGCCCCCGCCTGAGGAAGGCGAAGAAGCTGCTGATCGCCCATGGGAGCAGCTGAGCGAACAACTCGCCAGTAGCGACGCCGAGGGGATCAACGAGACGTTGGGCGAACTCAGCGTCGAAGATCAGCGCCGCGCGTTTGGCCGGCTGAGCCAGGAAGAGCAGGTCGCGGTTGTTGAAAGTCTCGATGCCGAGGCCGCGGCTGATATTCTCGAGCGCCTGCCCGAGGCGCAGGCGAGCGACATTCTCGGAGACATGACGCCTTCAGCAGCTGCTGAGGTCGTTCACGAACTCCCAGCCGAAGTCAGCGCCGACCTCCTCCAGGATATGCCGGAGGACGAGTCGACCGCGGTGCTCGAGAATCTCAGCGATCCGGAAGAGGCCGAGAGCCTGCGCGAACTTGCCAGTTACCCAGATGAAAGCGCCGGTGGTTTGATGTCGCCGTTGTTCGCGGCGTTCAAGCTGGATCAGACACTGGGCGAGGTGCTCAAGGAGCTGAACGCCCGAGCTGAAGATCTCGACGACGTCGACGTGCAATACGTTTACGCTGTCGACGACGATGGCGCGCTCGCTGGTGTGTTGCCCCTGCGAAATATCGTCCTGCGCCGCCGTAACCGAACGGTCGCCGAGGTGATGATTGCCGATCCGGTCTCAGTTTGTGTGACCGACGATCTCGAAGCTCTCGAAAAAATCTTCGATTCGAAAAAGTTCCTCGGCTTGCCTGTCGTGGATCCTGAGAGCCGGGTTTTGCGCGGCATCGTTTCGCGCAGCGCCGTCTCCGAAGCACGGGCCGAGCATCAGAGTTCGGACTTCACCAAGGCTGCTGGTATTGTCGGCGGCGAGGAATTACGGAGCCTGCCGATGCGAGTCCGCTGCGTGCGCCGCTTGAGTTGGCTTGCGCCGAACATTATTCTCAACATCGTCGCTGCGAGCGTCATCGCGATGTATCAGGACACGCTCGAAGCGGTCATCGCGCTCGCGGTTTTCCTGCCGATCGTGTCGGACATGAGCGGCTGCTCCGGAAATCAGGCAGTCGCTGTTTCGATGCGAGAATTAACGTTAGGCGTGATTCGCCTGGCGGATTATCTGCGCGTCATCTGGAAGGAAGGGATTCTCGGGATCATCAACGGAATCGTGTTAGGCCTATTGCTCGGAACCGTCGCTGGCCTCTGGCAGGCGAACGTTTTTCTCGGCTTAGTCGTCGGAAGCGCCCTGGCGATGAACACGGTGTTGTCCGTGCTCCTCGGTGGACTCGTGCCATTGGCGATGAAGCGGATGAAGATCGATCCAGCGCTCGCTTCCGGCCCGATTTTGACGACCTGCACCGACATGTGCGGATTCTTTCTCGTTCTCAACCTCGCCACGCTCGTGCTGAGTCACCTTACCTGAATTTTCGAACCCCCATCGCATGGCAAAATCACGACTCAATACACCGACCGAACGCATCCTCGTCCGCAGTCCGCACAAGAAAAGCGCCTTCCGGGAATCGGTCACTCACTACTTTGATCAGGCGGCAAAGTTTACGGACGTTGACCCGGGCTTACTTAAACAAGTCAAGCATTGCAACAGCGTTTACCGCATTCGGTTCCCGGTCCGCAACGACGACGGCAAGGTCGAAACCATTCAAGCCTACCGCGCCGAACACAGCTACCACCGGCTTCCGGCCAAGGGCGGGATTCGGTTCAGCATGAACGTTAATCAGGACGAAGTGATCGCGCTGGCGGCGCTGATGACTTACAAATGCGCCATCGTCAGCGCTCCCTTCGGTGGTGCCAAGGGAGGGGTCCGCATCGATCCGTTCTCCACTTCTGTCGACTTCCGTGAGCGGGTTACCCGGCGATACACGGCTGAGCTGATCAAGAAAAACTTCATCGGCCCCGCGATCGATGTCCCGGCACCGGACTACGGCACGGGCGAACGCGAGATGGGCTGGATAGCGGACACGTACAAGGCGCTCAAGGCCGGCGAAATGAACACGTATGCCTGTGTCACCGGCAAGCCCCTCGCGCTGCACGGCATTGAAGGCAGGCGCGAAGCAACCGGCCTGGGCGTGTTCTACGGCCTTGAAGAATGCCTCAGCCGCAAGGAAGTTGTGAAACCGTTAGGGCTCACGCCGGGTCTCGCAGGCAAGCGCTGCATCGTGCAGGGACTCGGAAATGTTGGCTACCACGCGGCGGAATCGATCTCGCGGCTCGGCGACGGCATCATCACGGGCATCGCCGAAATGGAAGGCGGGATTTTCAACGCTGACGGACTCGATGTGGAAGCAGTGTTTCAGCACCGGCGCGAGACGGGATCGATCCTCAATTTTCCCGGTGCTACGAACTTTGAAGACGGCCAGCAGCTGCTGGAAGAAGATTGCGATATTCTCATTCCCGCCGCGCTGGAGGAGCAGATCACGAAAAAGAACGCGGCGAAGATTCAAGCCTCGATCATCGCCGAAGCCGCTAACGGCCCAATCGACAGTGCCGCGGAAACGATTCTTCTGAAGCGCAAAAAACTGATCGTGCCCGATCTCTACCTCAATGCGGGTGGCGTGACCGTTTCCTACTTTGAGTGGTTGAAAAATATCTCGCACGTCGGCTTCGAGCGCATGGTCAGCGGCTACGAAAGCGCGGCTAACCAACGAATTGTCGACGCAATGGAAAAGCTGAGCGGCAAACGCCTGGCTCCTGCCGAAAGCGCCGCCATCACCACCGGTCCGAGCGAACGCGACATCGTCCATTCCGCGCTGCGAACGACGATGCGCGATGCGTACAACAACCTCGATGAAGTCTGGCGCGCGCGGAAAACGCCGAGCCTGCGGTCCGCCGCGTTTTGCTATGCGATCGAGAAAGTGGCGCTGACCTATCAGGATCTCGGGATCTTTCCGTGACCACTTCGGGAAATGAGAAAGAGCGCCTCGTCCCTGGCCCAGCACTGCAATCTTTGGAGACAGTCTGACAAGGTCCAAATCAATTGTGTGAGACAGGTGTCCAATCCAATTCGGATGGAAGGGGTTTATCATCAACGGTTTACGGAATTTTCCGTAACTTGGCACGCTCCATGCAAATCAGGGGGGCACAATGAATCAGCCAAAGATAAAACCTCCCATCCGATCTCTCACCTTCCTTCTAACCGTTCCACTAGCGCTCGGACTCTTGTTGTCCAACAGCTTCGCCCAACCCAGCGACCCGCAAATTGATGAATGGGTCCGAGGCGCGTTGTCGAACCTGCCCTTTCCAAGCGCGCCGAACATCACGGCCAAGGTTGAGGAAGGCATCGTCAGCCTCAACGGCCAGGTCGAGACAATCGCCGCAAAAGAACATGCGGTAGCGCAGACTCAGAAAGTCGATGGCGTAATCGGTGTGGTCGACCAGATCACGGTGAAGCCGGTTCGCCGCGAAGAAGCCAACATCATCAGCGATGTCCGTCGCCGATTGATGAACAGCGCGATCATTCGCTCGCAGACGATTCAAGTCGCTTGTGATGACCAGATTGTGCATCTGTCAGGCCAAGCGGATTCGCTGCTGGAGCGTCGCGAAGCCCTGACGTTGGCCAAGCAGGTGCGCGGCGTCCGCGAGGTGCAGAGCACGATCGAGGTCAGCCAGCTCAAGCCGCTCGACGACGCTCAGATCCAGACGAACGCCGAGGCGATGCTCGAACGCGACGTTTACCTGACCGGCCTGCCCATCAAGGTCAGCGTCGATAGCCGCGTGGCGACTCTGTCAGGCTTTGTCGGCAGCCCTTACGAGAAGAAAAAAGCGGGCGAAATTGTCTATTGGCTCGAAGGCGTCAGCGAGGTCGTCAACAACATCGAAGTCGTCTACATCGAAGAACGCGGAGAGCGGGCCGAAGCGCCGATAGTCACAGATGGGGCGGTCAAGAAAACGATCGAAGCCGCGCTGTTCTTAGACGGTCGCGTTGGCCACCGCAACATCACCGTTGCGGTTAACCAAGGCCTTGTCACGCTCAGCGGTGCCGTTCCGCATCTCTATCACAAGAAAATTGCAGGTGAAGACGCCCAGAACACGGTTGGCGTTATTTGGTTGACCAACGAACTCGTCGTCGTGAGCCGTCGGGAGGACTCGGCGCTGCAAGCGGACGTGACCTTTAACCTGGATACGGACGTAGCGCTGGCGCGATTCCAGATCGATGTCCAAGTCGAACGTGGACTGGTGACGCTTGGTGGCACCGTCCATCGCGCTTATCAGAAGCGTCATGCCCGGGAAGTGGCCGAACGCGTATTCGGTGTGCTCGGAGTCGAGAGCAACATCGAAGTCCAATTTGCGGTCGAGCACGCCGACATGACGATCGGCAAACGCGTCGAGAGCCGCCTGTCGCGCAATGTCATTACGAACCCGATCAACGAGGAGATCACCGTCGAGGTTGTCGAAGGCGTGGCGACGCTCAAGGGCGCGGTAGACACGTTCAAACAGCGCCATGAAGCCGAGAACGTCGCCCGGAGCACGAGCGGCGTGCTACGCGTGGTAAATGAGTTGCGGGTCAACAATCTGCAATATCCCTGGGGCGACTTTTTTACTTCCTAGGGCCGATCGAAGGCGGGGTGCGAGTCGCGAGGACAGTTTGCCCTGCTTGGTGCCAGTTTCAGACCAGCAGCTGCTGGTCTAAGTTTATCAAAACCGCCTTATCCTCAGTGACTTGTGGCTATTCGAGCCACTTGGCACGGCCCTTGCGCTTAGGAATGGTTGAAGACCGAGTTCCAATTCGGCACGGGCTTCTCGCCCGCGCATCAAAAGCGGCGATCAACTCTCAAACCACAGACCTCATTTCAAAATGGAAGCCATTAAACACAACCGCACACCGCTCGAACAGGGCCATGCTTATCTTTCACAGTTCAAAGAGATCGCGCACGATGCAAAAGAGTTAATCGAGCGCCTCGCAGAGATCCAGCTCGATCTGGACGAGCATCTCAAGCAGAAGGATTTCGCCGAACGCGTTGGCGATCTGTTCTCGACGGAGAACGACTTCATCACCCAGGTCGATAGCCTTGTCGATGACTACGAAATCGAGCTGAACCGACAAGAGCAGGCCGAAGCCGCCTGAGCCGCCAAATAAATTTGTTAACCTACTACACACCTGAACGATGAGCGATAACCGAAAGACCAGTCTTTTTACCAAAATCCGTCGGACGATTGTTTTCCTTCTATTTCTCGCGGTGATCGCGAACGGCGTCCTGCTTTACCGGATCTACAAGGTTCATGGGGTCCACGGAATCCTTCACCCCGAGTCGAACCCAGGCATAGAGCAATCCACCACGCCCACTGTGGAAGATGCTCCACCAGCCAGAGTCGAATCTGAACCCGTCCCCGTCCCTGAAGACGCCTGATTCTCCTTTCGGATCAGTCGTAATTGGCTCTGCCGCTCCCCGGCGTGCCAAGACGAATCCAACCCCATGATTATCGCAGACCTTATCGGAGAAACGATCAAGAACGCCCTCTCGCACCCGTTAACGTGGGGACTGATCGCCGGCTTCGTTTTTTTCGGCTGGCTCAGTTGGCGCTATTGGATGCTGAAACGCGAATTCGACCGATACCGTAAACACCTCAGCGACAAGATCGAAACGGATGGGGGTTCGGTGCAGACATTGAAGGCGCGAATCCAGAAATTGAGGAAAGAGAAGCGGTCTCTTCAATTGAAGATCGGTGAACTCAACCGCCTACCCGGCCGCACCGGCCGCACAGCCGCGCGCGACGCGGAAATCCTGACACGCGCAGAAAAGAAGCTCATTGTTGGCGAGCCAGACATCGCTACCGCGCTGGAGTTGGCGAAGGATGAAGCCATGAGCGAGCTCGAAGAAGAGGAGGCTGGCAATCGGCTTCCACGCCGGATTCACCGAGCTATGACCGGCGTAGCTTTAAAAGTAGAAGCCGAGAACGAGTCGAACAAAGAAGCGAACTCCTCAAATCCAATCAAGGCCGAGGCAATCAACTGCTGAGGCGAGAATTTTACGGTGCGCCGGAGTTTACGTGAGCGCCTCGCGTTCACGCTTTGGAGGCACGCATTAAAAAATGGCGCGAACAATTCGCGCCCTACCAAAACAACAACAACACCACACTCCAAATGAAAATAACTAACAAACTGATTACATTAATCGGCTCCTTCGCAGTCGCGGCCTCCGCGACTGCGATTGCAAACCCGCTGAATCCTACTTCGGCGAAACTCGACGATAAACTCCGTGAGACGACCCAGCGCTTTGCGGAATTTCAAGGTTCCCGCGGCAAGCACATTCCGTTGCCGGTTTTGAGCAACTGCCACGGCATTGTCATCATGCGCACAGTCAAGGCCGGTCTCGGCGTCGGCGCTGAGACAGGCGGCGGCGTGGCTCTGGTGAAGAACGAAGCGGGCGAATGGAGCGCACCCGCTTTTGTCGTCAACGCGGAAGGCAGCTGGGGGCTTCAGATCGGTGCTGAGTCTGCGGACATCATCATCGTGCTGATGACTCAAGACAGTCTCAAAATGCTTAAGGATGGAGCGTCGGTAAAGCTTGGAGTCGACCTTGCGGCGACTGCAGGTCCAATCGATGTCGGAGCCGATTTTGACACGGCGGAACTCACCAGCCCTGTCTTGATTTACTCCAACGCCAAGGGCGCTTTTGCTGGCGCTACCATTAAAGGTGGCGGTGTCGTCGGTGCCAAAAAGCGCAACGCGACTTACTACGGCAAGACCCTGCCTGATATCCTGTTCGGCGAAGGCGTGAAGGCGACTCCGGTTGGCCAGGTGCTGATCGAAAGGCTGAAAAGTCTTTCCGCGACCGCGTCCGAGTAAGCTCTCATAGAAATCTCGGCAATCAGTAGTTTCGGGGGGAGGTGGGGCGCTGGACTCCATAACCCCCGGAACTACACTTTTTGTCGACTCGACTGGTCCCCAAGGGACGTCGAAAACTTACCGGACCGGCTCACTCTCTGAAGCTTCGTCCGGGTCCACTTTTCCCTTCTTCTTTCCAAACTTAGGAAGCACTTTCGGGATGAGTTTTATCGGATCAACTGGCCCAAGGACGTCAAAAATCTTCTTCACGGTTTCCAGATTCTTGAATCGCCAACTGAATCCATCGATCGAGCCGCTTCCCTCAATTTCCAGCGCCTTGCCGGGCAACTTCGCCGCCAGATCGATGATCGGACCGCGCGGCGTGGCGAGCGCCGTGAAGTTTCCGCTTTGCGCCAGCCAATCGATCTCCCCCTTTATTGTCGCTTGAAAAGCAGGCACCGAAATCTTCAAATCTTGCGTTGTCACTTTGCCGTCCGCCATTGCGAATGTGGAGCTGACGCTATCGGTAGCGCCCTCCGTGGAGGAACGAATCGGCACAGTTTGAGTCAGCAACTTTCGCAAGGGACCGAGAATCGGCGTCGAGTCGAAGCGGGCGTTTTCCAGAAATAAATCTCCACCGCCTTTGATCGAAGGCAGCGTGGCTCCTCCGCTGACGGACACGTTCGCAGTCAGGCGTCCGGGCTGGGGATTTTGGCCGTGGCTTTCCAATAGATTAGCCAGCGCGAAGTCCTTTCCCTGAACTTCCGCCCGCCAGCTGGGAACTTCTGCGAAAGGCTGCGCCGATCCTGACAGGGTGACCTCGCCGCCGAATGCGCTTGCGCGGGCCTTGTCCATGGTCAGCAGCTGCTGGTCGAAACTGGCGTCGATCTCGATGCCGCGAAATTCCGCTTGGCCGGTTTGCAGAGCAAATTCTCGAACACTCAAAGTGAGCTGCGATGCCTGAGGATTTTTTACCGCGAACGTTCCAGCCAGCTCAAAGGAAAGGGGCGCTAGCGGTTTCATCCCAGCGACATAGCCGGCCGTTTCGGACGATTCGCCGAGGATCTCAAACCAATCGAGGGTTGAGCTGAGTTTCGCGATATGAAGTGTTTCGGATTCGGCAACGAACTGCCCTTTGGCCGATAGATTTTCACCGTTTCGGCTTAGTTCGAAATTGTTGATCTCGAAATTGCCGTTGCGCGCGAATGTCAGCTGGCCATTTGCTTTGAACCGCGAACGCGGGCCGGGAATTCTGCGAACCTCCGCCGTGAAAACCAGCTTGGAGGCGTCCGGATCTTTTGCGTCGAGTTTGA
>JBLHKS010000210.1:0-12230 GCA_047620505.1 Verrucomicrobiales bacterium
GCTTCCGCCCGGCGGCGTGATCAATTGGGGCGCGGGTTTTCTGCCGGCTGAGCATCAGGCGACAACGCTCGATACGACGAATCCGGACCAGCCGATCGCTGATCTCTTTCCGCCCCGGGACTTCAACGAGGTGACTGATCAGAGCGACAAGGACGGGCTGGATTTTCTGGCGAAGTTGAATCGATTGCATCGCGAAGCGCGGGCCGGAAACACGGAACTCGAAGCCCGAATCAAGGCGTACGAGATGGCGGCGCGGCTCCAGCTGAGCGCTCCCGAGGTGATGGATCTTCGGGGCGAAACCGAGCTGACTAAGAAGCTCTACGACATCGAACACCCTGACATTGGCCCCTTTGGAAGGCAGTGTCTGCTCGCGCGAAGGTTGGTCGAACGCGGCGTTCGCTTCATCCAGATTTATTGCGGCGCAGAGAACACGACGGCCGAGAAAATTCGGCCAAACTGGGACAGCCATGAGGATTTGCCACGCGATCACGGTTATTGGGGCGCGATTCTCGATACCGGAGCGTCAGCGTTGATCAAGGACCTCAAAGCGCGCGGAATGCTGGACGACACGTTGGTGATTTGCACGTCTGAGTTTGGTCGTCAGCCCGCGGCACAGGGCAAAGGGCGCGATCACAACGGCGGCGGATTCACAGCTTGGATGGCAGGCGGCGGGATCAAGCCCGGAGTCGGCTACGGAGCGACGGACGAGCTTGGATTCAAGGCAGTGGACAAAATCGTGCACAGTTACGAATTGCACGCGACGGCTCTGCACTTGTTAGGGCTGGATCACGAGCAGCTGAGCTGGTATCACAACGGGCTGAAGCAGCGCTTAACTGGATTTGAAGGGAAAGGAGTAATTCATGAACTTTTGGCTTAGAATCGGCGGCATTTTTTCTTTGCTGGCCGCGCTTTTTGGGAGCGCCCATGCAGTCGACTTCGAAACGGAGGTTTTGCCGATTTTCAAAACGCATTGCTTCGAATGTCACGGCCCCGAAACGCAGAAATCCGGCTTTCGGCTCGACCTTCGCTCGGCCGCGATGACGGGAGGAACTGAGGGAGTCGCGATTCTGCCGAACAAGCCGGACGAGAGCCCGCTGATCCAGTACATTGGCCTGCCGAAAGGTGATGATCTACGAATGCCGCCAAAAGGAGCCGGGCTAGCAGCTGCTGAGATCCTAAAGCTTCGGGAGTGGGTCGCTTCCGGCGCAAATTGGCCGGATTCGGCGGCCGGTGAGGATTCGCGTTTGGCGCATTGGGCGTGGCAACCGATTCGTGCTGAAGCCTCGGCGGCGCTCGACATCGATCACTTCATTTCCGCAACGCTGAAGGAAAATGGCCTAACGCTTTCGCCAGAAGCCGACCGTCGAACTTTGATTCGCCGCTTGTCTTTCGATCTGCACGGCCTGCCTCCAGCAACTGAAGCGGTCGAGCGGTTTTTGAACGATCCTGATCCGCAGGCTTACGAAAAACTCGTCGATCAGATGCTAAGCTCGACCCATTTTGGCGAACGCTTTGCTCAGCATTGGCTGGACATCGCGCACTACGCCGATACGCACGGTTTCGAGCGAGATAAGCGGAGGGACTCGGCATGGCGTTACCGAGATTACGTCATCGCTGCGTTCAACGAGGACAAGCCCTACGATCGGTTTCTTAAGGAGCAAATCGCTGGCGATGTGTTTTGGCCAGACGATGAAGCGGCGACGATCGCAACTGGATTTTTGGCAGCGGGCCCTTGGGATTTTGTGGGTCAGAAAGAGACGAAAAGCCCGGTTCTGCGCCGCTCAGCCCGAGCTCTGGATCTCGACGACATGGCGACGCAAGTCATGACATCGACGGTAGGTTTGACCGTGAATTGTGCGCGCTGCCACGACCATAAATTGGATCCAATTTCGCAGGAAGAATATTATCAGCTGCTCGCCGTTTTCGCTGGCGTGAACCGCGACGAACGCATCACGAGCGGAGCTTCGAAAGCTCGTTATGATTCGGAAAAGGCGGCACTTTCGAAGCAGCTGAATGAGACTGATTTCGAAATCGGGCGAATTGAAGGCAGCGGGCTCGACCTGGCCGATATCGTTGGCGGCGGAAACGGCTTAGGAACGGGAGCAATCGGGCAAGGGCTCGATGCTCGCACGGCTCAGGTTCAGACGCGGAAGTTCGGCGCGCTGGGTAACGTCAAAGCGAACCATTTTTCTAAATCGAGCTTCGATTTCGTAGACGGCGTCTTCATTCCAGACGGCGGGGACGGAACCGCGAAGATTCCGGTTAGCTCGACCGGCGTTTCGATTTCCGGGCTTCCAAAAACCAGCGTCGCGGCTTGGGATATGATTCGAAACGGCCCGGTCGCGAGCCAGCATTCGACGGAGCACGGCGACATCGATTTTACCAAAGATGGGCACTCGCTGCTCGGGCTGCATGCCAACGCCGGGATCACTTTTGATCTTGCCGCGATGCGAAAATCTACAGGCGAAGGTGAGATGAAATTTACCACGCGACTGGGATATTTCGGCGCGTCTGGCGGCAACCGAGCAGATGTCTGGATTTTCCTCGATGGTGTAAAAGTCGCCGAATTCAAGCAGCTCAAACGAGACGATGGATTGAAAGACGTCGAGCTCGCCTTGCCTGCAGCTGCTGGGTTCCTGACATTGATTGCAACCGACGGCGGTAACGGCTATGGAATGGATCAGATCGGTTTTGGAGATCCGAAAATCAGAGCGGCGACGCCTCGAGATATTTCCGTGAAGGACCGCGCTAGACTCGCGGAGTTGGGCAAGAAGAAAGCCGAATCTGAAGCCAAATTAAAGGCGCTCGGAACTCCTCCGAAGTTTTACGGCGTCGTAGCCGAAAAAGAAATGCCGGCGGTTCGGATTCAGCGTCGTGGCGATCCAGAAAATGAGTTTGGCGATCCCGTCACGCCTGGCGCGGTCGCGCTGTTGAAAATGTTGGATCCGGCCTTGGGCGATCACAAATCCAGCGAGTTCGAACGCCGCAAAGCGCTCGCTAACTGGATCACTCATCTGGAAAATCCGCTCACTGCGCGCGTGATCGTAAACCGGCTTTGGTATTGGCATTTTGGTCAGGGAATCGTCAGCACTCCGAGCGATTTCGGCTTCGGTGGCGGCCACCCATCGCATCCGGAATTGCTCGATTGGTTGGCAGCGGAATTGCCGCGTCAAAAGTGGTCGCTGAAGACGATCCACCGCCTGATTTTGACCAGCCGGACTTACAAACAGGATTCCCGTTATGCAATCGACGCTGCCGGGATCAGTGTCGACGCCGGGAACCGTCTGCTCTGGCGTCAGAACCCGCGCCGGGTCGATGCCGAGACCGTTCGCGACTCCGTTTTGTTCGTTAGCGGTAAGCTGAATATCGATGTCGGCGGTCCTGGATTCGAAGACTTCAAATTCACCGATGCCTACGCTCCTATTTACGATTATTTCACCGCCGACGAACCCGAATTCTGGCGGCGCAGCATTTATCGTTACGTCGTCCGAACGACGCCCGATCAGTTTCTGACAACTCTTGACTGCCCCGATCCAGCTAACTTCACTCCAACTCGCCAGACGACGACAACGCCGCTTCAGTCTTTGGCCCTATATAATAACGAATTTATGCTGAGGCAGGCGCGGTACCTCGCCGAACGAATCGAAGCTGAAAGCGGAGTGAAGCCGGACGAGAAAGTAAAAACGGCGTTCGAAATCCTTCTAGGCAGACCTCCTTCTTCAGCCGAGTTGCCGCTCGCCTCGGAATTCATCGAATCCAAAGGGCTCTTTTCGTTTTGTCGCTCCCTTTTGAATGCTAACGAATTCGTCTTTGTCGATTGAGCCTGTCGGTCAGCCCGACCACGGCTTGCATTCTCTGAATTTTACGGTCCCCTTCCAATCATGAGCTGCAAACTTGACGAGCGCTATTTGGAAACCATCGAACTCCCGCCGGGGGCGATTGTGGTCGATTGCGGAGCGAGCGTGGGCGACACAGTTGCCGTTTTTCTAGCCAAAGGAGCTACGGTGCATGCGTTTGAGCCGAACCCGCTCGCATTTGCGCATTTGAAGCAGCGATTCGAGGGCGAAACGGCGCTGACTCTTTACCCGAATGCGATCTCGGGGGCCGACGGCACAGCTGAGTTTTATCCTCATGAAGATCTCGCTGAAGACACGCTCGGATCGGCGAACGGCTCTTCGCTCCTCGCGTTTAAGGGGAATGTTCGGACTGACGAGCCGTACTCAGTTGAAACGGTGGATTTGAGCCGAATTCTGCGAGAACTCGGGCAGCAAGTTGCGTTCTTGAAAATCGATATCGAGGGCGCCGAGATAGGGGCGGTCAATCGGCTTCTGGACACCGGTGCCCACCGTCTTGCCGATCAAATCGTGGTCGAAACCCATGAAATTAAGATTCCAGAGCTGCTGGAGCCAACTGAGAAACTGCGGGCGCGAATCGCCGACGAGGGCGTCGAAAATATTCGGCTCGATTGGCACTGATTGGCTCTTCGACGAAATTCTCACGAATTTCGTCAGCATCTGCTGCTGTCATCCCGAGCCTGTCGAGGGACCTCTGCGATGACGTTTGACTCCATGTTCTGCAAAAAGGCAGGCTGGAATTTGACTCGTTAAATTATGGCCATACAATGGCCACTGTGGTATTCGAGATTGAATTCACCAAGGACGCTCACGACGATTTCCGCAGTTTGGATGGCCACATCCGGGCGGCAATTCGGCAAGCTCTTGAAGTTTACCTCCGTCATGAACCAACCAAGGTAAGTAAAAGTCGCATTAAAAGGCTTCGTGCTTTACGCCGCCCTCAGTTTCGCCTCCGCATCAACAATTATCGTGTTTACTACGACGTTGAAGATGAGTTGGTGACAATTTTGGGCATCGTATCAAAGGTGTCTTCTTATGACTGGCTTGCCTACAACTCCATTGAAGAAGATGACTAAAGTTCCAGTGAATGAAGCTAAAGATCAACTAACCTCGCTGTTGAAGCGAGCAGAGGACGAAGAGGTCTTGATCACCCGCCATGGAAGACCCGCTGGTATTCTCATTGGATTTGCCGACGAGGAAGACTACTTCGAGTATAAGCTAGAAAACGATCCTCGATTTGAAGCGCGTATCGCTCGGTCTCGCGCTCAGAAAAGACGCGGTGAAGTATTTAAGCTGGAGGAGATCGACCCATAACCAACCGAGGCAGAACAATTGACAGTTCGGGGTGACGTTGGGAAATCGAAACCCAACTTGAAATCGAGCGCCTCGGCTAACGGCTACAGTGCGGTCCCGTACTTTTTGTAGTGGAGTTCGTCGGCCTGGCTGACCCAGCGGCCTCGGAAAATCTCGTTTTTGGAGACACCGCAGAGTTCAGCGACGGATCGAACGTTTTCGGGCTCCCAGAGCGCGATCTGTTTGAACGTGTGAATTTCCTGAGAGTTTAGCCAAGCTCCAATGTCAGGCGTGATTCCGTTGATTTGAGTGAGGTCGTCCGGGCTGACTGGGATCTGGTAGTAGACGATTCCGAGTTTTCCATCCGTCCGGAAATACTCACCGGCGAACGCCGCTTTTTTTCGTGTCATCTGGCTTAGCTTCCAAGCGTGCGGAATCCACTCTTCGAGATAAATCCGCTGCCGCTCGATTCCCAGCCGGTTGGCAATCGCGCGGACGTTGGATTCTGACCAATCGGCAACCTGGCGGAATTTCCAGATCCCAAGCATGTTCAGTTTCCCTGAATAATCAGCAGAGATACCTGGAACTTGCGAGAGATCGTCGATCTGCTCTGGTGGCGCTTTGTAGATCACGCCGAGATCGCCGTCGGCGCGGACGTTTTCCGTCGCGTAGTTGCGTTCGATTTTCCGGCTGTAATCACTCAAAGTCGGATTCGCTGAACCCCACTCGGGATTCGCGCTGTAGACTTCCCAATGATATCGGCGCGCCTGCGGAATCCAGCGCTCGCTGGCGATTCGCTCCGCAGTCCGCTCGACGCTTTCTCCGATTTTGATCACGTTGAGTCGCGACCAGCTCGCGATCTGTTTGTATCGAAAAATGCCGAGTTTGTGGAGCTCTTCGACGATGAGCGGACCGATTCCGTTGATGCGATGCAACTCGTCGACGAGTTCGGGCGGCTCGCGGAAAATGATGCCGAGAATCGGGTCGGCGCCGACGTCTTCGCCGGTGAATTCGCTCAGTATTTTGGATTCGTGATCGACCTCTTCCGGAGCGAGGTACGGCGGCGCGTTCTCAGTTTCGAACAGCGGCAGGAGTTCCTTGGCCTGAGGAATCCAGCGGTCGCGTCCGATCCGAGTTTCGTGTTTTTCGAGCCGCTTGCTGTATTGCTGGTCCTCTTGTTTCGACCAGTTTGCGATCTGCTTGAAGCGGTAGACGCCGAGTTCGTTAAGCGAGCGTTCGACGCTTGGCCCAACGCCTTTGATCATCCGAAGTGGATCGAGAACGGTCGGTTCGACCTCGTAGATGATGCCCAGAATCGGGTCGACTCGGACGGGTTCGTCTTGGAAATGTTCGGCGAGAACTCGGCCGTGATCGACGGTGTCTGGAGCCGATTGATCGACGACAATCGCGGAAGCACCACCCATCGCAAGGTCGGTAATTTCGCCGGCATCGAGGCCAGGGCCGGACGTGTCGAGCTCTTCATCCTCGTCTTCGGCCTGCTCAATGATCAGTCCGCCGCCGAGCAAGACGGGAGCAGCAGCTGCTGGTTCTGCGGGGGCCTCGACTTGGGGCTTTGGATCTGTTTTTACCGCCACAGCCTCTGGAATCGGAGCCGCGATCGGGACTGGCGGCGGAAACGGCATTTCATCAAAATCCGGCGAAGATTTCGCCTTGGTCGTAGCCGGCTTAGCTGCTGGTTCCGGCTCTGGAGCGCGATTCAACATCTCTGGTGCCGGCTTTGGAACCGTCGCGCGTGGAGCCAGCGGTTTTGGCTGCAGCCCCGATTCAAGGACGACTACGGGCTTAGCTTCAGGCTCAGATCGGCTCCAATCGATGTCCTGACGGAGTTGCAGAAGTTCGGCCTCGAGATCTCGACGCTCGGCCTGAAGTCTGGCGAGTTGATCGGAGTCCACGAACCAACGTGCTCTGGCATAGCGAACGCCAAGCACAATACAGACGGCAAGAAAAACCCAAGTCCAGATGCCGTAGGCACCCAGGAGAAAAAAGAAAGTATCCATTCGCGCGGGGGGAGGGGTGGAGGTCAGCGAAGTTTGTAGAAATTGGTGATCGAATTGGGATCAGCCAGAGGATTGCAGTGGAGATTCGGATTCGCCCGCGGGCTTGATCGCGGCAGGGCCACGAGATTGAAGTTGGTCAATTTCGCGGCACATCGCGGTGTTTTCGTCCAGCAGCTGCTGAATTCGACTCCGTTCGTTGCGCCAGCGTGACCATCCGCCGAGCAATCCGGCAGTGAAGCCAACTACGGCCACTGCCGAGAGCGCCAGCATGCTTGGGCCGAAGAGATCCATGGAAAAGGCTAACATTTGGGTTTGGATTGGCGGTTTTCTAGTCTTCGCCGGATTTTCGGATCAACCGAAGTTCTGCGCGGCGATCATCGCGAGCTTCGGCGGGAGTCGGCTTGTAACCGGCTTCGCGACGCACGATTTCTGCGCTCGTGCGGTCAACCACGATGTTGTGCTCCTCAAAATACTGCTGAATCCGCTCCGCGCGTTGTCCTGCTAGCCACCGATTGAAGGACGCGTCGCCCATGTTGTCTGCAAATCCGACAACCTCGACTTGGTAAGCGGCTCCGAAGTCGCTCAAGGCCTTGATCGCTTTGTCGAGCGTCTTCATGTCGGTTTCGTTCATGTAGCTCGATTTGCGGGCGAAATAGATCGTAAATTCACCGAGAGCTTCTTCTAAATTGGCGAGCTGTTCCGGCGTTGCGGGCGGCAGTTCGGGCTCTGGCTCTGGCTCGGGTTCCGGTTCAGGCTCGGGGACTGGAAGTGGAGAGGGTTCGGGAGCTGGCTCGGGCCCCGGATCTGGAGCTGGGCCTGGCTGAACTGGCTCGGGAGTCGGAACGGCTGGATCTGGCGTAGGCCCGGGTTCCGGATTTGGAGCCGGTTCTGGCGGCGAACCGATCGCAACTGTCGGCGCCCCAGTCGTAGGAATCGGCCGTGGCGGGACATCAGCCAAACGCAAGCCGTCAACATTCGTGGAAGCCGTTATCGGAGCGGCTTTGCTCAGGGCACTCCGGATTTCATTCAGCTTGACCGCCCCGCCGTCGACACCGCCTCGAATCGTCCACGCTTCGTCACTGGCTTCGATCACTCCATCCGGGCAGGAAGTCATAAATCGCGGAAGAAACTCAACCAGATTAGACGTCCATTCCGCCGTCCGGACTTCACCCGTCACTTTCAGCAGCTGCTGGTCTCCGGCGGTGAAAATCACTTCGTCGACAATCGTGATTTCCCGAATCGCCATCACTAGTTGGTCCCTCGCACCGCTGTCAGAAATCTGGCCTTCCAGCCGAATCGAGTGGCCATCAATCGTTGCGCTGATCGTCGAACTCGTCGTCGCCACATCAATCTGGTTTTTCACAATCGCGCCAGCTGAAATCGCTTTCTCGGCGACTTTCATCGCGGCTTCCCGGATTTCGACAGCGCCGACGCGTCCGTCGATCGTTCCGTTCAGACCGTCGAAAACCGCGTTCACGTGCTCAAAAGCCGATTCGCTTTCCAGCGCGCCAGCGACCTGGTCTTCAAGGCGTTCCTCGATATTGCCGCGCAGCAACAAGCTCAAACCGCCTGCGGCAAGGGCCGTCCAAGCGATCAAACAGACTATGATAAAAATTCTGCGACCTCGGTGCATTACTGTTTATAGCGAAAAACTACGGAAAATATAGCGCTTGATTGGCTGGCGCCAACCCCGTTCTCTCAAATCTCTGCCAAATTCCGTCTAAACTTGCAATAATTTTCAGAATTAAGACGCGAAATTAGTTTTTAGCCTGCCTTGCTCAGTAGAAAAACTAGAAAATGCGAATCAGCTGAAGCCCACGCAAAACGCGTCACAGCAAGGAACTTGGCGACAAGCATTAGTGGGGATAAATTCAATTCGGCAGCCGCCGCCCCTAAAAAATCATCTGGATCGAGATCCCATGCTCACAAACGAAGAATTCGTCGAACACGTCCGCGAGTATCAGTCCGGTCTCCGTGCGTACGTTCGATCGCTTGGAGTCGACGCGCTCTGGGTCGATGACGTCGCTCAGGAAGCCCTCGTGATCGCCTACGAAAGACGCGACCGCTTCGACGTAAATCTTTCCTTCAGAAATTGGGTCTGGGGCATTGCCCGAAACTGCGTTCTCAACGACCGGCGCAAATCCGCACGGCGAAATCGGATCCTGAACGACAACCTGACCGACATCCTCGTTTCGACCAGCAGCGCAAGCGACGAAGTGGAAGAGCACAACGACCTCGACCAGTACCGGCTTGCCGCTCTTAAAGAGTGCCTTTCCCAGATTCCCGAAAAGAGCCGCGAAATGCTCCGACAGCGTTACGAACTCAATCTCAAAGCGACCGACCTCGCCGAGGCGCTCGACATGAAATCCGCCGCCGTTCGAAAATCTCTCGAACGCATTCGATCTTCAATGCGCAAGTGCATGGAAACCCGCATCGCGCAAATAGCCGGGCTCTCCGCCCTCCCTTCCGCATCTTAATTCTGAGCCGCTTAAAATAATGACTGACCAGCAGTTCAACGAACTTCTCTCTCACTTTCTCGACGGCAGCCTGCCCGAGGACCACCTTGCTTCGATCCTCGCCCTTGAGCCGAATCGCGCCGCTCAAACTCGGCAGGAGCTCGAACTCGTCGATCTCATCGAACAATGCGTGAAGCCGGAGCGCAGCTACCAGGCTTTTCGCGATGGGCTCGAAACTCGCGTTTGCGCGAAACGCAGCGAAGACGCCTTCATCGAGGCCCTGATCCCGAAGCTTCGAGAAATCGACGAGCGCATGGCGGTCGAAGCGACTGAAGTCGTCGAAAAAGAGCAGATCGCCGCGAAAATCGTCCGTTTTCCGTTCATCCGCCGCGTTTGGGCAGGGGGCCTCGCCGCAGCAGCTGCTGTCGCGCTTCTCCTTTCGATTCCGGTGATGATGATCAATCAGGCCAGCGCTGGATTCGCGACGGTCGGCCAAACCGAGAACGCCGTCTGGGAAAAAACATCCGAACCGATCGAGTGGGCTCGCGGCTCAACGGTCATGCCCGGCGAACCCGTTCGGCTGCGCGCCGGCAAGGCTCGGATCGACTTCGACAACGGCAATCGTCTGACAATCGAAGGCCCGGCCGAAATCCACCTCGTTTCCGCTTCCGAAGCCCAGCTGATCAGCGGCAAGCTCGTTGCAACGGTCGAGCCTGGAAACGATCCCTTCATCATCCACACTCCGGATGTAAATTTCGAACTCGACGGAGCTTCCACCGCGATTCGCATCAAAGAAAATTCCACTGAAGCGACACAGCTTTCGCTCGAAGGTGAGGCGTTCGCATTTCAGACCAACGACAAGGCCAACGGCAACGTCATCGGAGCCGGTCAGTCGATCGTCTTCAAGCCAAACCACGGAATTGACCACGCCAGCTCGGACGTGAAATCCTATCACGACCACCTCCCCTTGCTTTCCGGAATCGAAAGCTACAGCCAGCCGATTCAATTCGCGCTCGAAGGTTCCATGCTCGGCAGCGAGCCCGCGCCTCCAGGGGTGATGCAGGTCGTCATGGAGCACTTCAAACTCACTCTGCCAAAGGGATTTGAGTTCGATTTCGTCTCTGGAGATGAATTTGATTTTGGCCCGATGCGGCTGAATTCCCCGAAAGCTGTCCGCAGCTACCGCCTCGAAGTTGAATCGTTCCAGGTCGCTTCTGCGGAATTCGATCAGGGTTTCATCAACGGCTTCATCACATTCGACAGCCCGATTCTTGGCGTTTCCACGACCGCTGAGTCGTTGCTCGAGTCCGACGCACTGAATCAAGTCGACGGCAGCGACGCGCTCGCTGCTTTCGGATTCCTGCCTGACGAACGCGGGCTGGAAGACGGTGACCGAATTCAGATTCTGGACGGCGGTCGCACGCTTGGATTCCGGATCAAGGTCGCTGATCGAAACACGCTCGCCCAGCTGCGGGTTTTCGTGGCCGTGAAGTAAGCGAGGAGCCGTTTTACCCTCTCAGCTCGCTCAAAAACCGAATCAAATCCCGCAGGTCTTCTCGGCTGAGGCTCGATGTCAGTCCGGCAGGCATCAGCGTTCCGACATCGTCGCGTTTGGCAATGTCCTTCGTCTGAATCGGGACCGATTTCTGAGTGGCGATGTCGCGAAGCCAGAGCACGCCAGCTTCTTCGCGCTCGCGATAGCCGTTGTAAATCCGGCCGTCCTTCGTGCTGACGGTCACCGAAAAATATCCCTCCTTCAGCTGCCTATTCGGCCAGAGCACGGACTCGATAAGGAGGTCCGGCGTCAGGCCCGCGCCGACCGTCGTCAAGTCCGGCCCTAACACTCCGCCTTTGCCCTTGATCGCATGGCAGGCGATGCAATTCAGGAGCTGCGATTCGTAGACTTTCAGGCCGTTTTCGACGTCTCCGGATTCGCGAACTTCCGTCAGCAGCTGCTGGACGAATTCGGCGCTGTAATCCGGCGCTCCTGCTTGAACGCCGAGCGCCTGGTTGATCACGGCCGTGAGCCCCGGCTCGTTTCGGCCCGCGCTACTGAGAGCCGTCGAAATCCAAGTCGCCGCTGTTTCCGAGATCTCCACGCTCATGAGGGCCCCTGCGAGGACGTCGCTGCCGCCTCGTCGACTCAGGAACGGGGCGAGGATCGCGTTGGCCTCCTCCTCGCTTCCGCAATCCTTCAAGAGCTCCGCCGCGAAACCGGATGCGAGCGCGAGCCCGGCGTTGGTTAGCGCTTCGGTCGCGAATCGCCGATGGAGCCGATTTGGATCAGTCGCTGCCGTTTTCGTTAGAAACTTGAGTCCGTTTTCGCGATCGAGCCGGAGGAAAGCGAAGAACGCGCGATGCCTGACGTGGTCCGCGGTTTCCGGCGTTTCGGCGAGTTCGCGGATCTGCTCGACGAACGCTTTCACTCCCCAGATTCCGGCGAGATGGATCGCTGCGGCTTGGACATCGGCGTCTTCGCTCTTCATCGCCTCTTTGAGCTGCTTCGCCGAATCGCCAGCCGGCTTAAGTTTGTGAGTAACGAATCGTTGGTGCAATGTCAGGAGCAAGTCGAGGTCGGTGGGCAGGTTTTCGATTGCGGTTTTCAGTGC
>JBLHKS010000211.1:0-12190 GCA_047620505.1 Verrucomicrobiales bacterium
TTGCGGAGAATAATTGGATTTCACGCCGTCATCACAAGAGGGCAAGCAAGCAAGCAGAATTGCAAGAGGGATCACTGGTGTAAATCTGTTCATAATAAGCTTGGTTTTTGTAAGTGGCTTCACAGCGTATGCAAGATAAAAACACCTGCGTTAAGAGAAATCTAAATACCCCAAGATACTGCGAGGATGTCGATTATGACTAATGCGCCTCAATGATCCGTCTGCTTGCGACTGAGACTCGAAAGCCCAGCCGAAAACCACATTCTCCTACGATTCTCCGTCTTTAGTCGTATTCCGCAAAAGCAAAAAATGCGGCCCGGGCTGAGCCCATTTCGCCTTCAGGTCCTCCGGCAACGTGCCCGGCCCCATCAAACGGCGGAGGAAGTTTCCGAACACGATGTCGATGTCCCCGTCTTTATCGACGTCGCCGACGTCCATCGTAAGCCACCGGCCGATCAAGGCCTGCTCGATCGTAAAAGGATGAAAATCGAAGAGCTGAGCGTCGCCTTCGTTCTCAAAATAAATCAGCGATTCAAACGGACGCCGATCAAAATCTGCAAAGTAAGCCAAGGCCACAATGTCGACATCGCCATCCTGATCGAAATCGCGAGCTTTGGCGTTAAACGCGCCGTTGATCGGATAAAAGTAGCCTTCGTCGTATTTGTCGTCGCCCTCGTTCAGAAAAATGTAGAGGCCGTGGTAGGGCTTGAAGATCATCGAATGATCCGCGTTGTCGCCGCATGTCAGGATGATATCGAGCTTCTTGTCTCCGTTGACATCGGCGAGATCAAATGAGCTGGATCCGTAAACAGAAGGAAGGAGCACGAGCGGTTCTTCGGTGAAATTCCCAGCTCCATCGTTTCGCAAAAGATGAACGCCTTCGCGCGCCTGCGTCATCAGCGTGAGCACGTCTTGATCTCCGTCCTCGTCATAATCCAGAACGTAAGAACTGATCGATCCAGGTCGCGGAATCAGCACTTTTTCGGTGACCTGATCGCCGGCACCTTGCTTGTAGTAGGCAATTTGTCCGATCGTGTCTCCAAACTGACCGACTAACGCTTCGAGAACGCCATCTCCATCAAAATCGGCGAAGCGCGTGTTCACCGGGCGGCGAAGTTTCGTGATCATCGTCATCGGTTTATCGTAAACGACGTCTGCTCCCGGAGGCTGCTCTTCGATCGAGACGAGGTTGCCGATCGCAAGATCATTGGGATCCATTTTTCCGGAAAGAGTGAGGGTGAGCTTGCGCTGGGTTGAGCCCGGTTCGGTAAAATGTTCAAACCACGTTGGCGGGCTGCTGAGCCGCGCTTCCTGGATCAAAATCAGGCTGGAATCAAAGACGAGAAACGTGTTTGGATCGGTCTCGCCGACTAGAATGTGACCGCGAGTTTCATCGATCCGAATCGCGTTCGTGGCCGGCGATTTGACGAGGTAATTCTCAGGAATTTCCGCGCGAAAATGTCGCAGATCGAAATCGATTCCCCTGGGCGGCGTTGGCGTTTCGAGAGCCTCTGGAGAGTTGACTGCATAGTAGGCAAGGATCGATTGCCAGACCTCATCGCCCAGCGGCACGGCCTTGATTTGCGCCACCGTAAGCGGGCTGACCGTTTGGGTAATATCGATTGAACCCGGGGTTGCGGCTGGAGTGTGTCGACTGCCTCCAGCGCGCATCGCGGGCAAGACCATGTTGAGCCAGGTTGCGCGGTCGAGCAATTTGGGCTCGGGGAAAAAATGACAGGTCGCGCAGTAGGCCTTCGCTGCGAGTTCACCACGCTCGGCGAGTGCCAGCAGCTGCTGGTTGGGAGCCTGGACTTGCGCAAGCATCAATTGAGATGCCGGATTTACCGTTGCCGCGACTTTCTGCGATGGGCGGCGAAGCAGCGGAGGCGGATTATCCGAGGTAACCGGTCGCTGAATCGCCACTGGAGCCGCATCGGGCTTTTCTTCTTTAACTGGTGGCGATGGACGCGAATTCAAAGAGGCGGGGGCCTCGGTTTTTCGCTCCGCAGACGGCTTGAGTACGGAATCGATCGAAATGCTTCCCTGACCAGTCCCCTCCCCGGACCCAGCCGAAGCGACAAGCAGCGATTCCGCAGGCGCGCCGCCAGTCAAATTGGATCCCGTCGTCGAGCCGCCTGAATTCTCAAACGTCGCGACAGGTTTGGCGTCCTTCTGAGGACCCTTGATAAGAGCGCATCCGGGCGCGATCGCCAGCACGACCGAGGCCGCGATTATTGGAAAAGTGGGTTTCACGTTTCTCTGAAGTGGGGTGGTTTCAAAGCCAGCCGAGCTCACTTCCGAATTTGCCGGGCAGCTGCTGGCAAGAACCAGCTGGAGCGCCGTGAAAAACGTTATGGAAATCTTAATAGATCCAGAAACTCGACTTATGATCGCAATCCTAGAGCGCCCAGCTTCTCTTTCCAGCGATTTTCTCATATTTCTAGTCTCAATAGTGCGAATGGCTATTTGGCGGTGCCGCTACCCGATAATCTCTCCGACAACCCGCCCGTGCACATCCGTCAGCCGGAAATCTCGGCCAGCGTATCGGAAAGTCAGCCGCTCGTGATCGAATCCGAGCAGATGAAGAATCGTTGCGTGGAGATCGTGGATGTGAACCGGATTTTCCTGCGCTTTGAATCCGAATTCGTCGGTCGCGCCGTAGGCCATGCCGCCCTTCACGCCGCCGCCCGCGAGCCACATCGAAAAGCCGTGGTGGTTGTGATCTCGACCAAGCGCAGTGTCCGCAGCGTTGGCACCGGGGGTCGGAAGCTCGACCGTCGGCGTTCGACCGAATTCTCCGCCCCAAATCACCAGCGTATCATCGAGAAGACCGCGTTGCTTCAAATCCAGCAGCAGCGCGCCGATCGCCTGATCACACTCCCCGGCGAGTTTTCCGTGCGCCTTTTCAATCTGCGAGTGGCTGTCCCACGGCTGCCCGGCACCGTGCCAGACCTGAACGAACCGGACGCCGCGTTCGACCAAACGTCGCGCGATCAGCATCTGTCGACCTTGCTGTCCTCGACCGTAAAGTTCCTGGATCGACTCCGGCTCCCGCCCGACATCGAAGGCGTCACTCGCCTCTAACTGCATTCGGTAAGCCAGTTCGAGACTATGAATTCGCGACTCCAACTTCGCGTCCTCCTGGCGCTCGGCGAGGTGCTTCGCGTTCAACTCCTGAATTAGATCGAGCTGCGCGCGCTGCGTCCGAAGCGGGATTTTCGCGTTCTTGATGTTCTGAATCAGCTTATCCGCCGCGGTATGTTTTGTGTCGACGTGAGTCCCTTGAAACGCACCCGGCAGAAACGCCGAACGCCAGTTTTGCGTCTCGACGATCGGCACGCCATTCGGACAAAGCGCAACGAAACCCGGCAAATTCTCGTTCTCCGTTCCTAAGCCGTAGGTGATCCAGGCACCCATGCTCGGCCGCGCCAACCGCTCATCGCCCGTGTTCATCAGCATGAGCGAAGGCTCGTGATTCGGCACGTTGGCGTGCATCGAGCGCAGCACACAGAGCTCGTCAGCCATCTTGCCCACGTTAGGAAAAAGATCGCTCACCGGCAGCCCGCTTTCACCGTACTGCCGGAACTTCCAGGGTGATTTCAGCGCCGTGCCGGTCTTCCGTTCGGTCTTGAGATGTTCGCCAGGCAGCGTCTTGCCGTGGAACTTCGTCAGCATCGGCTTCGGATCGAAGGTATCCACCTGACTCGGTCCACCGTTCATGAAAAGGTGGATCACGCGCTTCGCTTTCGCCGCGAATTGCGGTCGCTTCGGCGCAAGCGGGTTCAGGGCCGAATCAGCAGCTGCTGACGGAAGAATTCCGCCTAACGCCAGTGCGCCGAAGCCCATTCCGCATCGGGTGAGCGCCTGCCGGCGAGTTTGGAAATGGTGGTCGAAGTCGATGCGCGGACGGTATGCGGATTGACGCGGATTTCAAGCCGCACGGCTAGCTAGAGGTGCTTCTTAAAGAACGCCGCCGTGATCTCGATCCCTTGATCAAACCAATTCTGCCCGCCAATGAATCCGTGCGGCCCGCCGTCGATCGGCGTGTAACCGGAATCGATGCCTAACTCCTTCATTTTCGCCCGGAACGCGTCGGCGTGGGTGCTCGGATCGTCGAATTCGCCAGACAGAAACGCAACCGGCGGGTCTTCGGCGTCGAGATGCACGAGCGGCGATGCAAGCCGGTAACGCGCTGGCTGTTCCTCCTGCGAACCGCTGAGAAACGCCTTCCAGATTTCCTTCTCAGCCGAAACTTTCCGATTTCGTTCCGACAACAAATGAGACTGCGCACCCATCGGAACTGCGGCCTGGATTGCGCTGCTTTGATCTGGATTTCCGCCCTCGCCTTCGAGTTCCGGCACCCCGGCTGAGGTCGCAAGCAACGCCACGAGATGACCGCCGGCCGACAAACCAGCTGCGCCGATTTTCTCCGAATCAACGCCGTATTTTTCCGCGTTCGCCCGCAACCAACGGACCGCCGCCTTGCAATCGTGGATCGCAGCTGGAAACGGCTTTTCGCCACTGAGTCGATAGGAAATCGTCACCGCAACGTAGCCGCGAGCCGCCAGAGATTTGGCCATATTCGCGTGGCCGGCGCGATTGCCGTTGGCCCAACCGCCGCCGTGGATGCAGACGATCGCTGGAAGCGTTTTGCCCTTGGCTGATTTCGGGCGGTAGAGATCGAGCTGGAGACTGCGCTCGCCGTAATTCGCGTAGGTCAGATCTTCGTGCGCCTCTAACGAAGCCACCAAATCGGCCGGAAGGACCGTGCGCCCCGTAGGCTTAGGTTTGGGTGCTTGCCCGACCGCGCCAACGGTCAGGAGAAGAAGAACGATTAGCGATTTCATCGTGGACCGTCTGGCGGCGATTTGAGACGAGCAAGCGGTTTCCAGGATTGACGATCGGAGCGACGTCCGGCAGGCTCCTGACCATGAGATTCCTCCTTTTCTTAGCTTTCGGGTTCGCGTGCTCAGCCAGCGCCGAATTGAGCGTCCACTCGATTTTCAGCGATCACATGGTGCTTCAGCGAGGTAAGCCGATCGTAGTCTGGGGCTCAGCAACGGCTGGCGAGCATGTCGATGTCGACTTCGCCGATCAGAGCCTTCACGCGGAGGTCGGCGACGATGGTTCCTGGGCAGTGACGCTCGAGCCGATGCCGAAAAATGCTGAGCCGCAGGATTTGGTGGTTTCGTCAGGCGATGACGAAATTCGTATAACCGATGTGCTAGTCGGCGAGGTCTGGATTCTCGGCGGGCAGAGCAACATGGAACACGAAATCCACTCTGTTTATGATGGCGATCTGGAGCTGGCATCGGCGAATTATCCGGAGATTCGGCTGATGACGATTCCGCGAGCGAATGGCGGCGACCCGGTGACAAATTTCGAGGCGCTCAACGAGTTTAATTCGTGGAACAACTCGAACGAGCTCAAAGGAAACTGGGCACCGTGCACGCCGGAGGCTCTGAAGAAATTCACCGCGATCGGCTACATTTTCGGGCGGCGAATTCATCTCGTCGACGATGTGCCGGTCGGCTTGATTGACGCTTCACGCGGCGGGACGAATGTCGAAACCTGGACGTCGCGCGAGAGTCTCGAAGCGATCCCGGACGCCCTGCCATTGCTCGAAACCTGGGACGAAAAGATCGCGGCTTACGATCCGGCGGCGGATCTCGCGGGGCAGCTTAAAAATTGGGAACGCGACACCGAGAACCGCAAAAAGAAGGGCGAAGTGCCGCGCCCGAAGCCGACTGAGCCGCGCCCGGGGCCAGCTTTCGACCAGAATCGCCCCAGCAGCTGCTACAACGGGATGATCTCGGCTTTCGCCGGTTTCACGGTGCGCGGCGCGGTCTTCAACCAGGGCTACAACAACGCGCTCGGCGATTCGCGGCCTGCGCTCTACGCAAAAACGATTCAAGCGATGATCCGCGATTGGCGGACGGCATTTCGCGACGAGCAGCTCCCGTTCTGCATCATCGGCATGACTGCCGGTGGTAAGCCGCAAACGATCGAGACGCTGGAGGTCGGAATGATCGACGCGACGCCTTACATTCGCGAGGCGCAGCTGCGAGCGGCTAACGAAATGGACGGCGTCGAATTTCTACCTGCCTGGGATCAGCAAATGGCCTGGTATCACCCGTTCAAGAAAGTCGCGCTCGGCGAACGTTCGGCGCGCTGGGCGCTGGTCACGACGATGGGCCACAATTTTCCGTGGAAACCCGCGCTTCTCGCCGAGACCGAAATTGGCGAAGGCGAAATCACCCTGACATTCGACCAAACTGTCCAATCTCACGACGGCCGATCGTTTGAGGGCTTCGCGATCGCTGGCGAGGATCAGCATTTTTTCCCGGCGCAAGCGGAGTGGTTCGTGAAGGGCAAAGACAAGAATAATCGCGATCAGCACGACCGCTCCAAAGTCGTCATTTCCAGCCCGCACGTGCCGAATCCCGTCGCCGTCCGTTATGCCTGGGCGCGCAACCCGCTCGCCAACGTGACGCAGGACGAGCATCATCTCCGCAACGTCCCGGTCCCCAGTTTCCGCACGGATGACTGGCCGTATCCCGAAGCTCCGTTTGACCAGGACGGACTTGGGCAGCATCGCGGTCGAATCAACGAGCTGCGCAAGCAGGCTGAGGCGTGGGCGAAGGACCGGCAGCTGCTGGATGCGCGACGGGTTATTGCGGAGCAGGAGCCAGCTGAATAGGCGGAATTTGTTCTCGACGCGGGATTCGCAAGTCCTGTCATCCCGAGCTTGTCGAGGGACCTCACGGGCACTTGCTGGCTCAACGCCGCTCTTGCGTTCCCGCCCTTCTTGGGCTCGGAAAACCAGGGGTATTCGGAAACTGGTAAGCGTTCGTGAGGTCCCTCGGCAGGCTCGGGATGACAGGTCGTGTGCGATTAGCAGAAGGATCGGTAGCTGCCGGATGCGCGGAGAGTTTTTGCGGAGCAGGAGACGGCTGAATAGTTCTCGACGCGGTACTTTGAATCGCATGGGAGAAGGAGTTTAGCGCTAACGCAAGCCCTGTCATCCCGAGCTTGTCGAGGGACCTCACGGGCACTTGCTGGCTCTACGCCGCTCTTGCGATCCCGCCCTTCTTGGGCTCGGAAAACCAAGGGTATTCGGAAACTGGTAAGTGTTTCGTGAGGTCCCTCGGCAGGCTCGGGATGACAGGGCGATTGGGATTAGAAAAATCCGAGCGAAAACACGAATTCGAGCGGCTCTACTCTTTAGTAGAGGCTGTTTCGTTCGATTCAGCTTCGGGCGCTTCCGCCACAGGCTCGGTCTTCTCCGCAGGCGCTTCGGGCGCTTCCGCCGCTGGCTCGGCTTTCTCCGCAGGCGCTTCAGACGCTTCCGCTACAGGCTCGGTCTTCTCCGCAGCCGCTTCGGGCGCTTCCGACGCAGGCTCGGTCTTCTCCGCTGCCGCTTCGGGCGCTTCCGCTACAGGCTCGACTTTCTCCGCAGCCGCTTCGGGCGCTTCCGACACGGGCTCGGTCTTCTCCGCTGCCGCTTCGGGCGCTTCCGACACGGGCTCGGTTTTCTCCGCAGTCGCTTCGGGCGCTTCCGACACGGGGTCGGTTTTCTCAGCAGGCACTTCGGACGCTTCGGCCACAGGCTCGGTTTTCTCCGAAGCCGCTTCAGGCGCAGATTCCGCTTTCTCCGAAGGAGTTTCCGCTCCGCCTGCCTTCACCTTCGCTCTTTTGGACTTCCCGCCCTTCTTTTTGGCACCAGCAGCTGCTGACTTCGATTTCGGCCGCTTCTTCTTCTGATTCGGATCGCCACGACGCACACCCAAATGAAGCTCGCTCAAGGCAAATTCGATGATGAAACCCTCGTCAATCAGCCAATGAAGATCGCTCAGAATCGCGGTCTCCGCTGCGGTCAATTCTCCGCCGCGTGCACGCGGATTCGCCGCTTCGGTCTTTGCTTTCGCTTTCCCTTTTGGCTTCGATTCGGACTCCGGAGCCGGCTCGCTCTCGGCGGAAGGGGCTTCCTCCTTGGACTCAACCGGCGCTGCTTCAACTTCGGCCTCGACTGCTTTCGGCTCCTCGACAGCCTCGCTGCTTGCCGGTTCCTCAGCTTCGGGAGCTTTCTCTTCTTCCTTTTTCGATGGCGGACGAGGCGCAATTCGCGTCACGAGTTCGCTGACTTTGACGCCAGGCTCGCGCTCGATGAACTGGATGATTTTGACAATCCCGTCCGATAGCGGCGTGTCGGTCTCGAAAGCGCGCGGACGGGCTTTGGCTGCGTAGAGCTTTTTTTCGTAATGCTTGAAAATCTTGAGCCCGCTTCGCTCGAGCTGTCCGCAGAGAACTTTGACCAGCGGAAAGGGACTGCGCTTGAGAAATTCGACTTCGCGACGAAGAATCGAAAGCAAGCCTGGCGCGAGCTGTTTCGCTGGGATTCCACCTGGAACGGTGACCGATTTTTGGAGTCTGACGGTGTGGGCAGCGAGGTTGCTGCGGAAATGCCGTTCGAGCGCTTCGAGCGAATCGAGACGAGTCTGTTCGACGACCGGCTCGGCTGGCTTTTCGGGCTCCGCTTCGTTTTTGGCCTCGGCTTCGGGCTCGGCGGCTTCCGGCGGATCGGCTGATTCCGATTCAGCGGGTGCATCCGGCGTTTCGACCGGGGCTTCGGCTGCGTTGCTTTCGACAGGCGCGGATTCATCGACAACTGGCGGCTCTGCGGCTTCAGCTTCGACCTCGGGCTTTTCTGGAGCCTCGGGAGCCGTTTCGGCAACGGGTTCCGGCTCGGGTTTTTCCTTGGTCTTTGGATAAAGATAATTCGTGACCAGGCTTTCCTGCTCACGCCATTTCGCGACCAGCTCCTCACTCGTTTCCGTCCGGATTTTCGCTTTGTAGCGCTCGATCGGCATGTCGGCGAAGCGCTGGCGATGCATTCGCTGAATCGCCGGCTGGTAGCCGTGATAATTCGGTGGCCCCAGCAGCTGCCCACTGAGTCCGCAGACCGCGATGCAGTTGAAATTGCCTTTGGGACCATCGGTTTTGGTCTCCTCGATCGTGTAATATTTTTCGAGATTCTTGCGATCGGAAAGGAAATGCCGAATGGCGTCTTCTTCGTTCATCCAGAGCGATCCGTCGGCCTTGCAGCGGACGAGTTGCGAGGAGCTCTTTTCGTCTTCGCGACCGAAAACGACTTCGAATCGCTCGCGACCTTCGAGAATCATTTTCGCCAGATCAAAGAGCGCGATCGCGCGGCCGGACATTTTAATCCGACCAGCGAGCGCTGCGACCGACTCCCGCGTTGCGCGAATTTTCGCGGTGATGCCTCTGGCAAATTCTTCGCGCGGTGCCCGATCTCGATCGCGATTTCCGAATCCGCCCCGACCTCTGCTATCGCGCTGATCACGACCGCCGCCCTGTCCTCCTCGTCGGTCGCCGCCTGGGCCACCGCCACGTCGATCTCCACCTCCGCCACCGCCGCCAGGTCCACGTCGCTCTCCGCCGCCACCACCTCCGCCGCGTCGATCTCCACCACCTCCTGCTCCGCCGCCACCACCGCCGAAGGAACGTTCGCGGCCGAAGCCTGCGCCGCCGCCTCCTCCACCACCGCCGCCGTATCCGCCTCGGCCCTGACCCTGGCCGCCTCGGCCACGGCCTTTGCGATCATCGCCTCGGTCCTCGAATTTTTCGTATTTCTTCGAGGGCGGAGCCTCGGTGTCCATCGAGCTAACCCAGTCCGGAGCCAATTGAAGGCTGGAAAGGTCGAGAGGTTTCGGATCGGAGGAATCGGCCATGTGACGTCGAGTTGAGTCGGGAAAAAGTGAGTCGGACTAACCACGCCCAAACGGACAGCGGCCTTCCATTGGCTCGGATATTTGTGAAATGATAGTTGGAGAGCGGCGAGTGCGATTCAGGTGAACCGAATCAGGCGATGGAATCCCGTGTGATCGCGCCAGAGTTCGTCGCCGCCGCTGAGGCCAGCCTGGCGGGCCAGTTCAACGAATTCGCCCTGCTCTTCGGGGAAATCTCGGCCGCGGATGTGCTCGTCGATCATTTCCATCTGGCGCTCGGTGTAGGCGTCCCAGATTTGACCGCACATCGCGAGGTAGCGATCGAGATAAGCCTCGCGCGTTTCGTTCGGCTCGCAAAAAACGTCGTAGACGAGAAGTTCGCCGCCCGGTGCCAGCAGCTGCTGGTCGGAAATCGCCGCGAAGAACTCGCTTTTCTCTTCCCGGGTGAAGTGATGAAGCGAGTAGCCGACCACGATCGCGTCGAAGGGCCCGTTTGCGGTTTTGACGAACTCACCGAGGTCCGCCTGGCGCAGATCGACGTCAGCGCCTGTCGTCTTGAGGTTTTCGCGGGCGTGCTGGAGCGCGATTTCGGCCAGATCGACGCCGAGATAATTCGTGAAGCGGCTTTCGCGGATCACGCGGCTGGTCATGTCGGCGTCGCCGCATCCGAGATCGAGAAAACGTCCGCCTGAGGGGCGATTCGCGAAGTGCGCGACCAGGGCGTCGCCAAGTTCGCGATGCGACATGAAATTTCGATCGATGACCGTTCGGTAGATTTCCCAACCATCGAAGAAAGCCTGGATTTCGGCGTTTTTGTCTTCGGTTTGGGTGGAAGCGGGCATGATCGGCGAATGCGGAATTCGGGAACGCCGAGCTATCAATTTAAAACCAGAATAGACAATCTAAAGTTGAACGAAAATCGATGCCTTCGAGCGCTTGGTGCCTTGACTGCGACCTTTCCCGTAGGTTGGGTCAAATTTCAGACTGTTCTCTTGTCGGGAATCGTCGCGCCACTCTTCAAAGCCCCGCTCATCTTCATGAACTCCGCAAAGCTTCTTCTCGCAGGCCTGTCTTGTCTGATTGCACTCGCAGTCCCCGTAGCACAAGCCGCCACCTTCTCCGTCACCACCACGGTTGACGAACTCGACGCCACTTCCGCGGACGGAACCGGCGTTTCCTTGCGGGAAGCGATTCGCGACGCCAACGCGACGGGCGCTGACGACTCCATCTTCTTGCCTGCCGGGACTTACCGGCTCACGCGAACCGGCGCGGGCGAAGACGCCAACGCCACCGGCGACCTCGACATCGCCGCCACCGCTACTGGCGGGAAGCTCACCATCGTCGGCGCCGGTAATGGAGCCGTGATCGACGCCACCGGTTTGGGCGACCGTATTCTTCACTCGCCCTCGGGTGCGGATGTGGCCCTGCGCGGGTTTACCCTGACGGGAGGGAACGCGGGCTTCGGCGGAGCCCTCGTAAATTCCGGCACTCTTGTGGTCTCCGATTGCACTTTTCATAGCAATTCGAGCCCGGCGAACACGAACACCGGTGCAATCGCAGCTGGCGGCACGGTGACGATCGAGCGTTGCACCTTTCATGACAATACCTCCGGCCGGGACGGCGGCGCGGTCACCATCTCGGGAGACGTCGACATCATCAACTCCACCTTCAACGGCAACACCGCCACCGGGAATGGCGGAGCCATCTTCATCTTCAGCGGCACGCTGGACCTGATCCAATCCACGGTGTCCGGCAACACGGCAACCGGAAGCGTCGGCGGGGGCGTTTGGAACCTGGGCCAGACCCTCAACCTCACCAATTCCATCGTCGCCGGGAACAACGCGGCGACCGATCCCGATATCAGCGGCGCGATCAGCAACCAGACCGGCCAGAATCTCACATTCGGCGATCCTCAGCTCGGATCTCTCAGGGACAATGGAGGGCAGACTCTGACGATGGCTCCGGCGCTCGGCAGTCCGGCGATCGATCCGGCTAGCGGCGATCAGACTTCGGCGCTGACGACCGATCAACGCGGCGCTCCCCGCGTCAACGGCGGAATTGTCGACATCGGCGCGGTGGAGAGGGACGACGATCTGACGTTTCAGCACCTGCTGGCTCAGGGCGACACGATTGAGGTGATGAACGCCGACGATTCCGGCGCCGGTTCGTTGCGTCAGGCCTTGGCGGATGCCGCTGCGGGCAGTGCTTTCGGCACGCACATCACGTTCAACTCCTCTCTCAATGGGGCGACGATCACGCTTGCGACGGAGCTTGACGTGGCCGACAACGCGCATCCGCTGGACATCGACGCCTCCGCTCTATCGGGCGGAGTCATTCTATCGGGCAACAACGTGACCCGAGTGTGGGATTTCGGCACCGACACGCGGACGCGTCTTTCAACGCTTACGATCACAGGAGGGTTCAGCCTCAACGGCGGCGGA
>JBLHKS010000212.1:0-12124 GCA_047620505.1 Verrucomicrobiales bacterium
GTCAAACCAGATCCAAATTCCAAAACCGGAAGCACGGCTCCTTCATTGTTCTGGCAACTGCCGACGAAGCAGGCCCGGGCATTCTTCCGCCATCATCGTTGGCTCCGCTCGCTTCCATTCCTGTTGTTGGAATGCCCGGAGACCGGGTTTCCGATGCTTGATGGCCAAAGCAATGTGAAGACAACGATCGCGCGGATGTGTGAGCAGTTTTTCGACGAACGCCTCCGTCATGCCGCAAAGCCGCGCTCAATCCGACCACGCACGAAGGACCTGAAACCGGTCATGCAGTTTCTGGAGGAGGGACAACGATGGGAAGCCACGGAAAGCCTCCCGATCCCCGCCCGCTGGATGGCGGAGCTTGCGGTGAAGTTCACGCTGATCATGGCGCGGATAGGAGACGACGAATCTCCACAGCTGGTGCTGTACGAGCAGGGCTTGGAGATGGCGAAATACTTCATTCGCAAGCACCTGCAAAACTTGTCAGCACATTTCCGCCCAAGCCCTGCTGACCGCACTGAAATCACTGAACTGTCGAGGAGCGACAAGCAGGTGTATTGGAAGATTTGCGAGAAGGGCCCGATCAAAAAGGCGCAATTACGCAGATCGATCAACGGAATGCCGGCGGATGAGCTGAATGATGTTGTGGTCAACCTGCTCTCGAAGGGATTCATCGTAAACGAGGGCGACGAATTGCGACAAAATGCAGCGTAGGGCGACATGTTTCCGAGGCGTTGCCATACGGCGACCAGAAGCAATTTCCGTCGCTGAATCGGGCTTCATCTGAGTGCGCGCATCAACAATTCAGGCCACGATCTGTCGCTGCATCGTGCCTCTGAATTCGATGAGCTTCCGGGCCAGGAGCTTTGTCAGGATCTCGTCACGCTTCGCTTCTGGCAGCCGGTAAAACGACCGGCTCAGCTGCGGATGAGTCACGAGTGTGCAGGTTTCGATGATGGGATCGATGGGTTTGTCTGCGTCATGCAATTCGATCAGCGCGTGGTGGAGGATTCGTCGGCCTTCGTTCCAGAATATCCCGGGCTACGAGACGGATGTGCGGAAACGGGAGCAACAGCAACAGGAAGTCGAGCGCTACCAAGGGCTTTGTGAGGACAGTTCGAAAATCCTGCTTCATGACCGTGGGACATTTCGGGGCTGTGCTTAGCTCTGTATTTCAGTCGTAAGTCCTTGATAGAGATGACGTAGTAGCTAAAAAAAGGACTGGTTAGACTTTGGTCCAGATAGGATCAAACGAGACAATCGACTGAAAAGTATGAGCGACGACACACAAACACCAACACCACCGGTCGAGCCCCCCGAGGGGTTCCCGCAGCACACCGAGCCTGGGCCGGTGCGCTACCAGCCCCGGAGAACCTTCATGAACATAATAGCGCATCCGACACCACCACCACCAGTGGCGCCACCACCCATGCCGGTGCAGAGACCACGCACTGCACCGGAGTACGCCAAGGAGCTCGCGGCTCTGGAGCTGCAGTTTACCAGCGTTGATGTCGCCGACATACCCACAGATGCGCTGCCTCTGAAGGTCCAGGAGGTCCGTTGATTTAGCGATTAAGCTGATTGCGGGTGGCGACTGAGGACTGAGGCAAGAAGGAGGAAGTACTTGGGTCTGTCAGGAGTTCTCGAACTCCGGGCCGGGTGAAGGGCGAGGAACTAATGGATAACTTGTTGAGGGAGCTATCCGGGACAGGATCAGTAACAACAGAGATAGAAGATACAATGGCACTGCATGCCAACATTGCGCTGTCTCTTCCATACCGCATCGAATTCAGAGTTACTGACATGAGGCAAGCGGTCTGAGATCGAGCGTTTGCCCGCGATGATAATGAGCAGTTCTTATCTGGCGAATTGAGCTAAAATTCCTGCGATCAAATCATCAGATCGGTGGACTGCCCGGCACCTTCAAACTGAGTGAAGTTCACATCGCCTATACGTTAAAGTTTTGCCGATCGTGTTCATGATCGTAAATCGCTTCAATTGGCCGAGAACACCTTTGAGATGATCGGTAACGGCGATCATCTCAAGACGTTCATTCTTCAACGCTGAAACCATCTGTGCGTTGAAATCTGCCTCGTCTTTGAAGTCTTCTCGCCCCGGATTGCCGTGGTTAATCAGGTAGGCATACGAATTGACCTGAAGAGCCACCTTGCGAAATTGGGCTGCGTTATCAGGGACGGATCGATGGGTCTCAAGCATTTGATCAATAACTTGACTCACGTTTTCTGCTAGGACAATGAAATCAACGGGCGAGGAGGCCCGCCGAAGGTAATCTCATATTCACTCGAATGAGCATCGCCGCGCGGGAAAGCCTACCTCATTCAGACAACTTTACCCGTCGCAATCGTAGTGCGTTCCCCACTACCGACACCGAGCTGAAGCTCATCGCGGCGCCAGCGATCATCGGGTTGAGGAGGAGACCAACGAATGGGTAGAGAATCCCCGCGGCTACTGGCACGCCGAGGGCATTATAGATGAACGCGAAGAAGAGATTCTGACGGATGTTGCGCATCGTCGCGCGGCTGATGCGGATGGTTTTGGCGATGCCCATGAGGTCGCCTTTGACCAAGGTGATGCCGGCGCTTTCGATCGCGACATCCGTGCCGGCGCCCATGGCGATGCCGACGTGAGCCTCGGCGAGCGCGGGAGCGTCGTTGATGCCGTCTCCTGCCATGGCGACGATGTGGCCTTGGGCTTTGAGGTCTTTGATGATGGTGTTCTTGTCCTGCGGCGCGAGTTGGGCGTGGATTTCGTCGATGCCCAGTTCGCCTGCGACGGCTTCTGCGGTCCGCTGGTTGTCGCCGGTGCAGACGATCACTTTGATGCGCATGGCGTGAAGCGTGCGGATCGCTTCGGGAGTCGATTCCTTGATCGGATCGGCGATGCCGAGGATGCCGATGGCTTCGTTGTCGGCGGCAGCCCAGACGACGGTGCGGGCTTTGCTTTGGAGTTCGGCAGCGCGCCTCGCGAGGGCTTCGGGCGCGGTGATGCCGTTCTCTTCGAGAAATCCGAGCTTGCCGACGCGCACAAGTTTCCCATCGACCTCGCCAGTGACGCCTCCGCCAGTGGTCGAGGTGAAGTCCCGCGCATCGGAGACGGAGACGCCGCGTTCCTTGGCTTCATCGACGATCGAGCGCGCGAGCGGGTGTTCGCTGTGGGCCTCAACTGCGGCGGTCAACGCCAGTAGCTGCTGGTCATCGGTTCCGTCAGCGGCGAGGAGATCGGTGACCTTGGGTTTGCCTTCGGTCAGGGTGCCGGTCTTATCGGTTACGAGGCAAGTAACCTTCTCGGCGGCTTCGATGGCTTCGGCGTTTTTGATGAGGATGCCGGATTGGGCAGCGCGGCCGATTCCGACCATGATCGACATCGGCGTGGCGAGGCCAAGCGCGCAGGGACATGCGATGATGAGCACGGAAACGCCAGCGACGAGCGCGTAAGCGAGTTGCGGTTCCGGTCCCCAGATCGCCCAGATGCCGAAGGCGAGAACGGCGATCCCAATCACTGCGGGGACGAACCAACCCGCGACGGAGTCCGCTAGTTTCTGGATCGGCGCGCGGCTGCGCTGGGCTTCGGCGACCATGTGGACGATCTGCGAGAGCAGCGTCTCAGCACCGACTTTTTCCGCGCGAATCAAGAGCGAGCCAGTTTGGTTGATCGTCGCGCCGATGACCGCCTCGCCGCCTGACTTGCGAACTGGGATCGGCTCGCCGGTGATCATCGATTCGTCCACCGCGCTCACGCCTTCGAGAATTACGCCGTCGATTGGAATCTTCTCGCCCGGCCGGACCCGGAGTTGGTCGCCCGCGACGATAGAGTCGACCGGAACGTCAGTTTCCTCGCCGTCTTTGACGAGGTGGGCGGTTTTGGCCGCGAGGCCGAGAAGAGACTGAATCGCCTGTCCAGTTTGGCTCCGCGCGCGGGCCTCCAGCCACTGGCCTAACAGGACCAGAACTGTGATCACGGCCGCCGCTTCAAAGTAGAGCGCAACCTCCCCACCGTGACGAAACGACTCGGGGAACAAACCCGGCGCGATTACCGCGAGCGCGCTGTAAACGTAAGCCGAGCCAATACCCATCGAGATCAGCGTGAACATGTTCAGGCTGCGGTTCACGATCGACCGCCACGCTTTGACGAAAAAGATGCCGCCAGCCCAGATCACCACCGGCGTGGTCAGCAGAAACTCGATCCACTTGGAGACGTGTTTGGGAATCAGGCTGTCGAGATGCAGTGCCGGGATCATCCCGCCCATCGCCAAGATGAAGACTGGGATCGTCAGCGCGAGCCCAACGAAGAACTTCAGCCGCAGCGAAGTCGTCTCAGAATCCTCAGCCCCATCCCCGCCGCCGACTGTTTTCGGCTCCAGCGCCATCCCGCACTTGGGGCAGTCGCCGGGATAATCCTGCTCGATCTCCGGGTGCATCGGGCAGGTGTAAATCGTCTCGCCGCCCCCAGCAGCTGCTGGGGGAACGCCAGCGCGCTCAAGCGGCATCCCGCACATCGGACAGTCGCCCGGCTTGTCGCTTTCGACGCTCGGACACATCGGGCAGAGGTATCGAGGCTGCGTCGCGTCGTGATGGTGATGATGGTCGTGCGGCATGACGTAGAAGGGAACTCAACTCAAAACAGTTGGACGCTCGAAGCGTCTTCGTCTTACCGAAGCAGGCCGCCTCCGAATTCGAAGGCGGCCTTGGTAAAGGTTGAAACTGAATCTGATCCAGATCGATCAGGTATGCCGGTGTTCGCCGCCACCGTGACGGCCGCCTTTGACGCCGTCGTCATCCGGTGGGTTGCTGATGCAGGAACTCAGCGAGAGCGCGGCTAGCGCAAGCGCGGCGATGATGAATTTGGCCAACGATTTCTTCATAGTGCTTGGTATGGTTGGTAGTTTGGTTTTTGTTTTGCGGGGCTGGTTGATGTTGTCGCCCCCTCGATGCCTTCAACGCCGAGTTCGCAATCCCCCCTCAAAAAAACTCACGAAGACTTCGCAGCCCGATGCTATCGAGCAAACCGCAGCTGCGGAGCCGCATTCTGACAAGGACCGACTATGCGCGCTGAAGCGTGTCAGTAGAACACCAGAAAGCCGTCCACTGGATGAAACACCGCCGCAGCCTTGCTCCAAGGCGGAGTTCCGGGCTGCTCGCCGGATTGATCGGTCGGATCGCCATTCGGCTTGAACACCCGCCAGACCGCCGTTCCCGCGCTGCCCCAGCCTCGCCCGACCGTCCAGACGAGAAGAATGTTTCCGTCGTCGTCGAAAGCGATCGACGGATGCTTGTGCAGCGCGTTACCGCGCCGGGGATTCTCGATCGGGCCGATCTTCCGGCCAGCAGCTGCTGGTCTCATCACGCTGAAGAAAACCTTGTCTTCCGACTCCCACGCCGCGCCGATCCGGTTTGGACCGAGGGCAAATGAAGCTGAGGACATCGGGCATTTCTGAATGCTCCACTCCGCTGCTTTCGAACCGTTGAAGCGTATCGCCCCATCATCAGCGCTGGCGCGAAGTAGATACATGTCGCGGTCCTTCCCGCCAGTCGCGGCGCGGTAGAGGACGAAGGTTTCGCCTGCTGGCGTGGCGAAGGCCCTCAGCCCGCAACAGCCGCAGACACCGGTCTTTTCGTTCCAGATTTCGCGCTCGGCGGCGAAGGTCGCGCCGTTGTCCTTAGAACTGGCGATCCAGACCGTGCGGTTGACCTCGCCCTCGGCGCCGGGGCGTTTTGGGGCGTGCCACACGACATGGACATTGCCTAACCCATCCGCAGCGACCGTTCCGCCACCGTCGAGACCGTAAGCGTTGGTGATGACGTTCTTCTCCGGCTCGAAACTCGCGCCTTCGTCGATGGAACGCGCGTAGAGCATCGGAGACATTTTATGATCGTCCGGGTTCGGCAGCGTCGCCTTCGAGCCCATCCACGAAACGTGAACACTCGCGTCCTTGCCGATCGCGAGATGCCCACCGCGGATCGTGCCCATCGCCACGGCGGCGTTCGGCGTCGTGTTGACTTGGACGCTTGTCAGGAAATCCGCCGCGCCCGCCGGCCGCTTCGTATACATGAGGTTACCGGCTCGCGGCTCGCCTTGGAAGTAGAGCAGATGCAGATTGCCGTCCGCATCGACGAAGACTTCCGGCTGTAGCCCGCCGCCGGGCGCTTTTACGGTCGTGATCGCGACGTCAGCCGCGAACGTGGCGCCGCACAGGGTCGTGAGCGCAAAGAGAAGGAACGAGATTCGTTTCATCAGCGGCAGAATCGCTCTGAAGGCTTGGATTGCAACGACGCGGCGTCGGCGGAAGAGGGCCGCTCGAAGATTCGAGAAAATACATTGAGGGAAATCCGCGCCGCTGGCGTTTAACCCGACGACATGCCGGATCCAGACTTAACCTTGACGCGACGACACCCTGCGGTGTTACTCGTCGAAGTGTTTCGGATTCCCTCCATTCGTCTGTCGATCGTGGTCTCTGCGCTCCTGATGTGGACGCTGGCGGGCCAGCATGACGCTTTGCTCGATCTGCTGCACATCCATCACCAGCACGAGAATCAGCCCGCGCAGACAGGGCATTCCCACGGCCACGATGCCGTCGAGGTAGCCGAGCATGGACATGGGCATGAGCACGATGACCATCATCACCACGACCGCCTGCCTCTCACGATTCCCGACGCCGATCTTGACGCGACGATTCTCCCGGCTGCCCAGCAGCTGCTGACCAAGTCCGCCGACGATGGACCGCAACTGGATCTGGCGACGGTCGTTGAGCATCGCGATTTCGCGCCAGAGCCGACGCCACCGTGGACGGTGAATCTTTCAGGTTCGCCGCCGGGGAAGGCCCCGGTTTTACGGTTTCTCGCGCACTGCGTTCAGTCGAACGCTCCTCCAGCGCTTTCCTGACAACACCTGAGTTCGTCCACTTTCCGGGCGGCTGGTGTTGTTTTCGTTAGGGCATGCCCCGCGCGCCTCTGCGCGCTTTAGCATCGCCTTTTCTTGATTTCCTCCGATGCGCGCGTCTCGCCGCGTCCCTCTTTTTTGACCAAATTCCATTCAACTTTCATGCACTTTTTAACGACTTTCCTAATCACAAACGCCTTGGCGACGACCGCCGCTATCGCCCGGCATCAAGTCCACTCATTGACATCGAAACCATTCAAAAAATGAAATCTACGCACTCTACTAGACAAAAGACTTCCCGATTCGCTTGGTCGTCCGTGGCAATCGCCCTCGCATTGGGCGCGCTCACGGGATGCCAGACCTACAAACGCAAACCTGTGGACCTTTCGGCCCACGTCGGCGATTGGGAGGATCGCGGGCCGGCTCACGAGAAGGTACAAACTTTCGCCAAGCGACTCGGCGAAGCTTCACCTCAGTCGAAGACTTTTAACCCGAAAGACGGCCTTTCGCTGAGCGAGGGTGAAACGGTCGCGCTGGTGTACAACCCCGATCTTCGGATCGCGCGGCTGCGGGCGGATGTCGCCAAGGCTACGGCTGAGTATGCCGGCCTTTGGGACGACCCCCAACTCAGCATCGACGTCCTCAATATCACCTCGAACGTTCCGGACCCTTGGGTCGTTGGCTCGGCTCTGGCGTTCACGATCCCGATTTCCGGCCGGCTTCAGGTGGAAAAGGCGAGGGCGGAAGCAGCGATGCACGCCGAACTCGAACGAGTAGCTGAGTCCGAGTGGACGATCGTCCGGGATCTTCGTGAAAACTGGCTTTCGTGGTCGGCGGAGCGGTATCGATTCGAGCAGACTGAAGCGGTTCTTACAGAGCTGGACTCCATCATCGAGTCGACGAACCGGCTTGCCGAGGGAGGCGAGATGCCCCGAACGGAGGCCGCCCTGTTCGTCATCGAACGGGAAAGCCGGCGAACCGAACTGGCGCGGTTGAAGGGAGAAGTGGCCGAGGGCGAGCAGCAGCTGCGCGCTCTGCTGGGACTTTCCCCGAAGGCGCCCTTGAATCTGGTCCCGGCGCTTTCCGCCGTGCGGGATTCGTCAGCCAAGGAGGAGCCGTCCGAGTCCAACCTCACGCTGGCCCGGCTTCTAAGCGAGTATGAGGTCGCCGAGCAGACGCTGTTGCGCGAAATCAAGAAACAATATCCTGACCTGACTTTCGGAGCGCAGGGCGAGAGCGATGAAGGCCAGTCGCGCATCGGATTCGTTGGAGCGATCCCGATCCCCATTCTGAATTCGAACAAGGGCGGAATTGCCGAAGCGCGCGCCGAACGAGAGCTGGCGCGGGCCGCCTACGAGACGGGGTACGAACGCGTCGCCGGACGCATTGCCGCGCTTCAGGCCCGTTTGCAGGGCATCCGCTCCCGCCGGAAGTCGATCGACGAAACGCTGGTTCCACTGGTTGACCGGCAGATCGCGGACGCCCGGCAGCTGCTGGAACTGGGCGAAGGCGGCAGTCTTGTGTTGTTGGAGAGCCTCCTGCGCGCTCACGAAGCGAAGATGACGCTCATCGACACCCAACTCGACGACGCCAAAACGAATAGCGAGATCCGGTATCTGCTCGGTCTCGAAACCCGCGATTGAAAATCCGCACAGCATCTACAAAGCAAATGAAACGATTCTATTTTCTGACGATTTTCTCGATTGCGGCGGCGCTGTTGTTGCCCGCCTGCAACCGGGACAAGGGCCACGGTCACGAACATGCGGAACCCGCCGAAGAGGCCGCCGGTGAGGATCCCACGAACCGGGTGGAGATTCCGGCCACCGTTCGCAACAACCTTGGCATCACCTTCGCCGGAGTGGAGCGACGAAATGTCGAAACGACGATCCGAGTGCCCGGCGCCTTCGAGCTGGAGCCGCTTGCCCGACACGAGCACCGCGTCTTCTCACCCGGACAGGTGGAGTTCGCCGTCGCTGAACTCGACAGCGTGGAAGAGGGTACGCTCCTCTACCGTTTCCGTTCCCCGAATTGGCTGGAATTGCAGTCGCAGATCGAACTGGCATCGGCTTCGCTGGAACAGGCGAAAACTCAGTATGACGCCGTTTCAGAGAGACTGAAATCTCTCCAGACCGCCAATTTCAAAAATGCGGAGTTGGAAGCCAGAGCCGCGGAATTGAAAGGCGAACTCACTAAACAGGAGGCCGAAATGCAGGCTTCGCTGAATCGCGCGGTCCGTCTCTGGAACTTTCACTACCCTACCGGAGCCGAAAAAATGACGTCGGCGGATCTGCTCGCCGAATCGGAGAAAGACGGGCGAACCCTGCCATTCTACCAGACGATCTCCAGTATCGAAGTTCGCGCGACCAAACCCGGGTTTGTCGAATCTCTCGCGGTGACGAACGGGACATTTGTGGAAGCGGCGACGCTCATCCTGACGACTGTCGATCCGTCGAAAGTGCGATTTCGTGCGCTGGGGCTCCAAAGCGATCTTGGCAAGTTTAACGAAGCATCGACGGTCCGCATTGTTCCTCCCCAGAGTAGCTCCACGGATATCAATGAAGGGATCGTGGCGCACCTCCATCTTGGATTGTCAGCCGATCCAATTCAGCGAACGATCACACTTTTCGCCCATCCTGAAGAAGTGCCTCCATGGGTTCGCCCCGGTGTGTCTGCCTTTCTCGAAGTGGCCTCCGAATCAACCGGGGGAATCGTGCTCGCCATCCCGCGTTCGTCGGTGGTGAAGGACGGCATCACCCACGTCTTTTTCAAGCGCGATCCGGACGACAGGAACAAGGCAATCCGGGTCGAAGCGGACCTCGGAGTTGATGACGGCCGCTGGATCGAGGTTCAGAGCGGAGTCGGGCCAAACGACGAGGTCGTTCTCGCTGGCGCTTACGAATTGAAACTCGCCACGTCCATGAGCGGAGCATCCCAGAAAGGCGGGCACTTCCACGCGGACGGAACCTATCATATCGAAGAGGACTAAGAAAAAATGCTCTCAAAACTAATCAAATTCTCCCTGGATCGCGCAGCGCTGATCCTGCTGATGGCCGTCGTCCTACTGGTTACAGTCGTCCTGCGGCTCAATTCTACTTCAGTTGACGTCTTTCCCGAATTGAACGCGCCCACGGTGGTCATCATGACCGAGGCCCCCGGTCTGGCCGCGGACGAGGTCGAACAGTACGTCACGTTCCCGATCGAAACCTCGGTCAACGGAATGCCGGGCGTGCGTCGCGTTCGCACCACGAGCGCCATTGGATTGTCCGTCGCCTACGTCGAGTTCGACTGGGACATGGACATCATGACCGCCCGGCAGCTCGTGTCCGAGCGCCTCGATTCGGTGCGCGAAGACTTGCCGGAAGATGCTCACGCGGAGATGACGCCGATAACGTCGATCACCGGCGAAATCATGTTGTTGGCGGTGTCGTCCCCGGATGGGACGATGACCGACTTGGAGATTCGGGCGTTTGCCGAATATGAACTGAGAAACAAGTTGCTCGCCATTCCAGGGGTGGCCCAGATCTCGGTGATTGGAGGCGAACTCCCGGAATATCAGGTTGTCGTCAAACAGGACAAACTGCGTCTTTACGGACTGACCATCGAGGATGTGGCGCAAGCCGCCGCCGCTTCACACAGCACGCTCAGCGCGGGATACATTCCGGACATCGACTCGCTGGAGATGCCGGTTCGCCAAAGCGGACGGGTACGATCCGTCAAGGATGTGGCCGGAACCATCATCAAGTATCAAGACCAGTTCCCGGTGACGATTGGCCAGGTTGCGGACGTACGGATGGGTGCGGCTCCGAAACGCGGCACCGGCGCGGACGGCGGAAAACCCGCCGTCGTGATGACCGTTCAGAAGGCGCCGAGAACCAACACGCTGGGTATCACCGAGCAGATCGACCAGATGCTGGACGACCTCGAGCCCTCTCTGCCCGCGGGAATGAAGGTGAACCGGCAAATCTTCCGGCAGGCCGATTTCATCAAATTGTCCGTGGAGAATGTGATGCACGCCCTGCGCGACGCCGCGATCATCGTTTCGGTCATTCTCATCCTGTTCCTCCTCAACGTACGCACGACGTTGATTACGCTCACCGCCATCCCACTCTCGCTGGCGGTCGGGCTCCTTGCCTTCGATTGGCTGCACATGACCATCAACGTGATGACGCTTGGCGGTTTGGCGATCGCCGTCGGCAGCCTGGTGGACGACGCGATCATCGACGTCGAAAACGTATTCCGGCGCTTGAATCAGAACGCCGCCTTGCCTGAGTCCGAGCAACGCCCCCGCCTGTCCGTCATCCTGGACGCGAGTAACGAAATCCGGCCGGCCATGGTTTTCGCCACCGCCATTATCGTGCTGGCGTTTTTACCGCTCATGTTTCTCCAAGGGATCGAAGGGCGCTTCTTCCGCCCGCTCGGCATCGCGTTCGCCGTATCCATCGTCGCATCCCTGCTGGTGGCCCTGACGGTAACGCCTGCAATGTGCCGCTACTTGATGAAAGGGCGCAAAGGTCACTCGGAGTCGGAGTCAGGGGACGCGTGGCTCGTTCGCTTGCTCAAGCGGTTCTACCGGCCATTAGTCGTTTGGGCGATCCGGTTCAGGAAACTGGTCATCCTCACGGCGGTCCTAATCACTGCCGGAGCGATCTGGTTAGGCAGCACGTTTGGCACATCGTTTCTTCCGGAGTTCAACGAGGGCACCTTCACGGTGGGGCTCTTCGCGACGCCGGGCACGTCTTTGAAGGCCAGCGACAGGATCGCCAGTTCCGTCGAGCAGCAGCTGCTGGCGCTGGAGGGCGTCAAAAGCGTAACCCGCCGGACGGGACGGGCGGAGCGTGACGAACACGCCGAACCCGTCAGCAATTCGGAGATTGACGTGACCGTCAAGCCTGGCTTCAAGAAAGAGGAGGTGCGGGCGCAGATCAGCCAGATTCTGGAGAGCGTGCCCGGAGTCACCACCAACATCGGACAGCCAATCGAGCACCGGCTCAGCCACATCCTTTCGGGCACACCGGCCGCCATCGCGATCAACGTCTACGGCGACGACCTCCCGACGCTTCGGTTGATCGCCAAGGAAATCGAAGGGGTTCTCAAGCCGTTGCTGGGAGCCCGGGACGTGGCCGCGAGCCGGGAGGTAATGATTCAGTCCCTGCCGGTACGCTACCGTCCCGAGGATCTGGCCGCTTTTGGCCTCACGCCGCTCTCCGCCGCCCAGCAGGTGCGCGACTCG
>JBLHKS010000213.1:0-12087 GCA_047620505.1 Verrucomicrobiales bacterium
CAAAGCCTGAAGTCAGCAGCGCGCGGATTTCGGTCCTTTGCCAACTACCGCATTCGAATCATGTTTTTCTGCGCAAAGTTAGATCTCTTTCCGTTAGATAGTTGCCACGAAAATCCCTGAAGAGCCCGCTAATTCAAGCTTCGAAAAACATCACCCGGAATTGCTGGAGTTTTGAAAGGAGTGCGAAAAGTTCGCCTATGATTCGGCTACGATTGAAATGGAATGGGCTCGGTGCGGCCAGTGTTGCGACTGCGCTTTTGCTTAGCTCGTGTCAGTCGACATGGTACGGTCAGGCCGTTCGCGGACAAGTCGAGCTTTTGAAAATGGCTCGGCCTGCGGCGGAAGTGATCAGTGATCCGGAGACCTCAGACGACGTGAGCAAGCGGCTGAAACTCGTCCAGCAGCTGCTGGAATTTGCGGAGTCGAACCTTGAGCTTCCGCATGATGGAAATTACTCAAGCTACGTTGATCTGGATCGAGAAGCCGTGATGTGGGCCGTTTACGCCTCAACTGAATTCGATATTGCTCCGGTTGAATGGCGCGCACCGGTCGTTGGAAAGATCAGCTATCGCGGATATTTCAAAAAGGAAGATGCAGAGGCGTTCGCGGAGAATCTTCGAACACACCGCGGGCTTGAAACGGCGATCGTCCCAGTGCCTGCCTATTCAACTCTCGGTTGGTTTCGTGATCCCATTTTGAGCACGTTTCTGGATTACGATGAGGCGGATCTTGCAGCCTTGATTTTTCACGAGCTAACGCACAAAAAGTTCTATGTCGCAGGAGATACAGAGTTCAATGAAGCGCTCGCTGTTGCCGTTGAACAGGAAGGCGTTCGTCGCTGGTTGACTTCGAGGGGCGAATTTGAAGCTCTTGCCGCTTACGAGAAGCAGCAGGCCAATTTGATGGATTTTGTGAAGCGACTTCTGGATTTGCGGCAGAAACTTCATCTTCTCTATTCGATCGAGACCTCTCCAGAGCGAATGCGGGCTTCAAAGCAACGTATGTTCGGAGAACTCCAATCGGAAATCCGGGAGAAGCTGCGTGATGCAGGCAAAGACGCGGACGATACTTTTTGGCTCCGAGATGATTTGAACAACGCGCACTTGAATCTGGCTGCGGTCTATTTTTTGCGCGTGCCCGAATTCCAAGCCGAGTTGCAAGCCGTCGATGGCGACCTCGTGGTTTTCTTCAAGCGGCTTTCAGACCGTTGATGCGGCGAATGCCCGAATAAATCCACCACGCCGGATTGACCAGCCAAATCGCGACGCAAGCTTGGAACAAAAAGAAGTCGAGCGACATGAAAAACTCGATAAAGGAATGCATTCCGATGAGGGCAAGCCCGAACAACAGAGCCCATTGTCGGCTGAGGAGCGCAAAGAAGGCAAGCAACTCGAAAAACAGACCGGGAGCGAACAGAAGCCGGGCAACCATCGGGTGCTCGACCAACCAGTGGCCGCGTGCGATCGAAGCTTCGTCCAAGGGCTCATCGAGTCGAGAGTAATGTGTCTGGTATTCAGCTTTTACGATGTCGGCAGCAAAATAGGGGCTGTTCCAAATCCAGTCACCGTCGGAATTTTTCACTTTTGTGATGCCGCTGGTGACGTAGCACAGGACAATCATAATTTGGGCATAGTAGGCGAGAAATGTGTCCGTCTGACCATCCGACAACCAGCCGAAGCTGCGTGATTTTATAGCGATAACGACAACGACTACCGCCTGAGCGAGTAGAATCAGCGAGACCATTTGGTAAGAATGGCCAATTCCCCCATCTGAATTCCCCAAAGTGCAGGTAGCGATGCTGAAAAATGCCAAATATGGAAGCATCAACCACAAAAGAACGCCAGATGCGTAGAGAATTAAACAAGCAATCGCAATCCACTGTAGCGGAAAATAGATATCTGGATTGGCGATAAACGTCAGGTCAATGAAATGGGCGATGCCGTTGGGTTTGTCGGGATCGATGAGTCGTTGTTTCTCAGTTGGGAACGTCTTGAAGAGGACGAGAGCAGCGAAAAGAAATCGCATGATGAGAACTTCCCATCGCCCGAATCTGCGGGGACCGATTCGATCAAGCCAGTTCATGGCGTTTGTGTCTCCTCTTCGGCGATGATTTCATCTACGCGATGAAGCTTTATGCCAATTTCCGCATGAATCTCGCCATGGACTAAAGCCAGTCTCGGCGGAAGCTGATCTTCTTTACCGATTTTACGAGCTTGGCGGCGAAGATATTCCAATAGATCGGACGCAATTTCTGACAATTCCTCTTCTGGCAAATCTTCTTTGTCGATTCCCAAATCTTTGGCCCGATTCTTTATATTTGAATAGAGACGCTTTTTGGTAGAAGCGGCTCTAACACCAAAAACGCGTTCCATCGACACTGGAAGATACCCGCCATCTTTAGCCCGTTCATCAGCATCGACAGCGTAAACTACGACCGACGGCTGATCCGTCGGGTTTGAATACATCGGGAAGTGCGAGAATGGATAGAATTCCTTAACGATTTGCGTTAGCAAGATCAGCGCAGGCAAAACCATAGCGGGGTGACTCCAGTTCGAACGAATCCAAGAACCAATGCGTTTGAGTATGTCAGGAAATTTCGACATCTGAGTTTGTCGGATTAGCGCTGCTGGCAGCGATTTGCAAGCGGAGTCATTTTGATCGTGACGGCGGGCCGAAAAACCGGCAGAGTCGCAAGATGAAAACCCCATTTCTGTTGATTGCGATCCTGCTCGCGACAATCCGCTTTGCCCCCGCTCAGTCGGTCGACGAGATTCTAAGTCAGACCAAAGTGAAGCACGGAATTCTGTGCTTGGCCGGTCTTCCGGAAAACGGCGCGGATTTCGCGATTCAACTCGCAGAGGCGAGTGAGTTCCAGATTTTTGTGCAGTCCGAAGACGAGGCGGAGATTCGTGAGCTTCAGGAAAAGGCCGAAGCCACGGGCCTGCTCGGATCGCGGATTTTTGCGGCACCTGGATCGCTAAAAACTCTTCATCTGGGCGATAATCTCGCCGATGTGGCGATCGCTTTTGATCAAACCTCAGATGAGCAGCTGCTGCGCGTGCTCCGGCCGCTGGCAAAGGGGATTTCTGGTGATCGCGAGTTGATCAAGCCAGTTCCAGAAGGGATTGACGATTGGAGTCATCCTTATCACGGCCCTGACAATAATCCCAATTCGAGCGACGCCTTGGTAAAGGGGAATTTTCGGACCCAGTTCATTAACGTTCCTAAATTCAGCCCGATGCCGGAGCAAACAGTGATTGCGGGTGGTCGAATGTACAAGGCGATGGGGCACATCGCGCACAAGGCAAATCAGAATGAGTGGCTGAACACGTTGATTGGCGTGAGCGCTTATAACGGGACGATTCTCTGGCGGCGTCCGCTGCCGAAGAGTTTCATGATTCATCGAAACACGATGATCGCGACCGAAGACGGCCTGTTGATGGGCGACCACGAGAGTTGCAAATTGATCGACGGTGACACGGGCGAAATTCGATACGAAATCAAGATTCCGGCTGAAATGACCGATGGCCAGACTTGGAAATGGATGGCGAAGAGGGACGGCGTTCTTTACGGCTTGGTAGGCAACGTAGAGAAAAAGATTGAGACGCAGAAATCAGTGCGAAGGGGGATGGGGCACTGGCCATGGGGGATGTGGGACGGCCACGACTACGATGACCCGCGCACTTCATTCGGTTATGGCAGAACGCTCGTTGCGATGGATTTTGAGACGAAGGAAATTCTTTGGAATTATCGCGATGATGAGTTTCTGGACGCAAGGGCGGTCTGCATGAATTCCAAGTTCATCTATTGCTTCAGTCCTGGGCATTTTTTGGCTTGTCTGGAAGTGGAAACCGGCAAGCTGGTCTGGAAGAATACGGACGAGCAGCTGCTGGCGGCGATTGGCGGGAATTCGGCGGCTCAGCATTATATAACTGGTTACGCCACCCAGACCTACATGAAGTGCACTGACGATTACCTTTTCTTCGCTGGTCCACAACGTGAGCAGATGGTTGTCGCTTCGGCGAAGGACGGGAAACTCGCGTGGACTTATCCTCGCGGGAATATGCAGATTGTGCTTCGCGACGATGCGGTCTGGGCGGCCGGAGCGCAAAACTCTGAGGGTGGGGCGGTTTTCGATTACGCCACCGGGAATATTCTCAAGGAATTGCCGGCAAGACGCGCCTGCACGCGGGCGACGGGTTGTCTCGACAGTATTTTCTTCCGGGCGAGCGGGGGAACGGTCCGTGTCATCACGGAAACGAACACAGCTCAGCACATCGCTCCGATGCGTCCGCCTTGTCAGGACGGAGTGCTGATTTCGAATGGGCAACTCTATTGGGGGCCGTGGATGTGTGGCTGCCAGCTATCGCTATACGGAAATATCAGCCTGGCCGCCGCAAATGAGATGCGTCCCGACGCTTCGACGATGTACGATTCGGCGTTGCAGTTGTTTGAAAATTCAGAAGAGGTTGCGGCGCTGGGCGCGGCGGAGTCAGACTGGACCGGCTATCCTGGGGACGAAGCCACTTCGCCTACAACTTCGGTTAAAATTCCAGCGTCGGTCGAGTTGGCCTGGAGCGCGGACGTTGGAGCAGGGGACTTGCCGACAGCGCCGGTCGCAGCTGGCGGCCTGACGTTCGTTGCGAACCGAAATGGTGTTGTTCAAGCGCTGAACGCGGATGGAGGATTGGCTTGGAAGTCGTATGCGGCTGGCCCCGTCTATTATCCTCCGGTTGTCAGCAAAGATCGCCTGTTTGTTGGTTGTGCGGACGGTTTGGTCTACGCATTCGAAGCGAAAACCGGTCGCAAGCTCTGGACTTTTCGCGTTGGTCCGAACGAGCGATTGATTCCAGTCTTCGGAAAGCTGATTTCGGCTTGGCCGCTTTCCGGCGGGGTTGCCGTGGATGAGGAGTCCGGTCGAGTTTTCGCCGCAGGCGGCCTCGCACATTACGATGGGACCTACGTCGTTGCGTTGGATGCTGAATCCGGCGAATTGCAAGCCGCGAACACAGCCACCGGAACGATGTCGAGTGAGGTCGAGAGCGGGATCAGCTTGCAGGGGAGTCTTCGAATTGTGGATGGTGAACTACAGTTTCTTGGCGGGGGAGTTTACGAAGTTGCGCGATTTGATCTCGACACGCTCGAATGTCGAAATAAAGCGAAAGTTCAAATCACCTCCGAGTTCCGAACCGCGTTTTATCCCTACTATCCAACTTACGGAAAATACGTTTCGCTCGAGCACGAGTGTAGCGACGGCAGTTTGCTCTGCCATGATTCGAATTATGCTGGCTATCTCTACAGCGCGCTACAGCTTCAGGAGCCTGGCCAGCCACGCGGTCAGAAAGACGCCGCGCGTGAAATTCTTCGACGCCGCGGAAAGGCGGAACCCCCAACCACACGGTGGACGGACTCCGGAAGTCGGCGGTTTACGAGCTTTATCGTTTCCGAACCCAGCGAGCAGCTGCTGGCGACCGGGCATCCAGATGAAAAGGAAGATGAGCCGTTTCTGGTCGCGACGAATATCAAAAACGGAGCCGATGTCTGGATTCACCGTTTGCCGGCAGTCGCGGTGAAGGGCGGAACCGCGATCGACGCATCGGGCCGAATTTTTGTCTCCCTGGAGAATGGCCAACTGCTCTGTTTCAAGGCGAAATGAACCCCGAACTCAGCGGTCAGAACCCATTTGCTGAGCGACTGCAGAAGCAATCGGGTTGATCGCGGGTCCGTCTTCTTTTGGCTCGTACGGCTCACGTTCCTCAACGGTTCTTTCGTCCGCCTCGATCACTGCCAATTCGATCGTTTCGCCGAGCAGAATCAAATCTCCGTCATCCAGAGGTACTCCGCGCTCTCCGATTGCGATCCCGTTCACGCGGGTGCCGTTGGTCGAACCGAGATCCGCCATGACAAATTTCTCGGAGTCATCATCCCAACGAAAAATGCAGTGGGCGAATGAAATCGCGGCGTGGTCGATTCGGAGTTCGGCTCGCGCATCGCGCCCGAGTACTAATCGATCACCTGCAAGCCGGTACAAGACAGGCGTGCCTTTTTCAGGTCTATGAAGCAATCGGATAGTGGTCGACACGGGCCCGGATGCTGGGACATGAGGCGGGCGAAGTCAATCCGTTTGAGATGCGATCAATAAGTCGCTCTGCCGCCCGAAAGATCGAATACCGCGCCTGTTGAAAACGAGCAATCCTCCGAACTTAACCAGGCCACCATTGCAGCTGCCTCTTCGACTTTTCCAAAGCGATTCATCGGAATCTTACTCCGCATATAATCGATGTGCTGCTGCGTGATCTGCTCAAGTATTGCGGTTTCGATCACCGCAGGCGTGATGCAGTTCACGAGGATGCCTTTGTCGGCCAGTTCTTTGCCGAGAGATTTGGTTAACGCGATAACCCCGGCCTTCGCCGCTGAATAGTGACTCGCATTCGGATTGCCTTCCTTGCCGGCGATCGAGGCGATGTTCACGATTCGCCCGGAGCCATTTTCGATCATCGAAGGGACGATGTGATGACAGGTCAAGTAGGGGCCGACGAGGTCGATCTCGATCACCTTCCGCCACTCGTCAGGCGGAATCTCCCACGTCGGCTGAGTCAAACCTGCGATCCCAGCGTTGTTCACGAGAATGTCGATTCGGCCTCCGGATTTCTCGAGCGTCGACTTTGTGGCGGCCGCGACGGAGTCGGAACTCGTCAGCTCTACCACCTCGGTTTCGACGTTTCCAGTGCCTGGCTCGCTCAGCAGCTGCTGGGCCGCTTCCGGAAGCGCATCCGCGTCGCGATCCCAGATGCAGACGCTCGCCCCTGAAGCACGCAGCCGTTGGCAGATCGCAAAGCCGATCCCGCGAACTCCGCCAGTCACAACTGCGGTCCGATTTTGAAGGTCAATTTGATTCATCGCCGCGACGCTCCATCCGGGAGGCCGTCGATTCAAGCTCCACGCAAAGTTTGTTGACGAAACTTGAAATGAGCCCGCTTTGAGGGCGATGATTCCGATCTCCATGAGCCGCTCTCGACCCAAACTCAACCTCTGGTTTCCGATCAGCCTGTTCATTGTCCTCGCCATTTTGCTGGCGGTGGCCTTTCGGATGGAGGAGCACATCATTCATACGATGCGCCAGATGGTTCTATATCTGGTCATCATTGTGGCGGTCGTCGGTCTATCCTTCTGGTGGATTTTCCTAACCGGAAAGTTCCGCGCTAAATTCCTTTTGATCGAATTTTGCGTCGCCATCGTTTTAATAGGGGGCGGGTTATTGACGGTCGAATACAAAGGTTCTGGAAGCGGCGATGATCCGTTTTCGTTCGGCTGGAAATGGACGCCGAAACCTGGCGAAGGCATCGCCGATCTGCCTGAAACCGGCGATCCCGCAATTGTCATCGATCCGGCTTCGAGCGATCCGGATCTCGCTGACTTCCCGGGATTTCTCGGGCCAAATCGCGATGGTGTGATTGCCGATCCGGGTTTGAATCCCGATTGGAAGACAAACCCGCCTAAAGAACTCTGGCGCATCGAAGTTGGAATCGGCTGGTCCGGATTTGCCGTCGTTGGCGAGCGCGCAGTGACCCAGGAACAGCGTGGCGAAGAGGAATTGGTTACCTGTTATCATGTGAAGACCGGCCAGTTTCTTTGGGCACATCGCGAAACAACTCGATTCAGCGAATCGATGGGAGGCGACGGTCCGCGGGCGACGCCGTCGATCGCTGATGGCGTTGTTTATGCGCTGGGCGCGACCGGCATTTTAAACGCACTCAAGATCGAAGACGGCTCGGTTCTCTGGAGCCGCCCGACACTCAAAGACGCCGGAAACTCGCCCAGTTTTTATGGCGAAACGTCCTCGCCGCTCGTGACCGATCAATTCGTGATTGTGACGGTCGGCGCAAAAAGCTCGGCCTCGCTACTCGCTTACCACCGCGAAACAGGCGACCTCGCCTGGAAATCTGGCAATGGCCCCGCCAGCTACAGCTCTCCACGACTCATTGAATTCGATGGGAAGGCCCAAATTGTCAGCGTGTTCGGCGATCACGTCGCTGGATTCGAGCTCGTCAACGGCGAACAGATCTGGCGTCACAGCTGGCCGGGCAGCTACCCGAAAGTCGGCCAACCGCTTCTGATCGGATCTGAGCAGCTGCTGGTGACCGCAAGCTACGGCGTGTCCAGTACTTTGCTAAACATCAACGGTGCCGAGGCTAAGCCCGTCTGGGAGCGCAGCCAGATGAAAACCAAATTCAGCAGCGCAGTCGTGAAAGACGGTTACGCCTGGGGAATCGATGAAGGAAAACTCATCTGCATCGACGTCGCCACCGGCGATCGACGCTGGAAAGGCCAGCGATATGGTTATGGTCAGAACCTGCTCGTCGGCGATCTCATCCTGATTCAAGCAGAGAGCGGCGATGTGGTTTTGGTCGAAGCCAATCCCGACGAACACGTTGAACTCGCGCGCGTCTCCGTGCTATCGAGCAAAACTTGGAATCCACCGGCGCTCGCCGGGAAATATCTCATCGTGCGGAACGATCGCGAAGCTGTCGGTCTCAAACTTCCCTGAGCAGCTGCTCGAATTTCGCGCGCTACTTCTTCTTCGGACCGAACGGCGGTCTCGGAGGCTTAGGCGGTAAGCCGGGCGGCTTGGGTGGTGCGCCTGGTGGCTTTGGCAGGTCCTCAAGATCCGGAAATTCCGGCAACTTCGGGAGCGATTCGAGCAACTTTTCGAATCCATCGATTGCCTCCATTAGCGGAAAATCGATCACGCCCGTCGAACCCGTCCACATCGGATCAAGCCGTTCCAATTCCGGAATCAGCTCCTTCGCCTCCGCGAGTAGCTCGCTTTCCGCCGAGTAAATCCGGACCCACGCCCCCGCGAAGCGTCCCTTCGCTCGGGAAGTGTCCGACCCGATATTCAAGTGCCCCAGCGGATTCGTCCCAAGCGTCATCGACGTCGTTTTTGTCCTCAAAAACGTGATTCCCTCCGTCGTAACCGTCGTCCGTTCGCCGACCGGAATCTCCGCGATCTTCTTGAACCCAGTCTCCAGCACAATTTTGTTCTGCGTGTTCACGACGAACAAAACGTAAGCCACTGTCAGCTGCAACGCGTCCACCTGAGCCTGCGCATCGTTCGTGATATCCGCCACGTAATGTTTGTGATTCGCCTTCGCCTCGGTCTGTTGAATCAGCGGGATACTCGTCGGAGCTTTGCTCGTTGGCCCTTGAAAAACCCCGCTCGGCCCGGCACCATCGCGCTCAAAAAGTCGGACGCGCAGCTTCGGCGAAGTCGTCGGATCCTTCGACCAGGCTCGCACATAAACCTGATCAACCGTCGAGAGTTTTTCGATCGGCCAGCGCCCGGTCTTGCCATTCTTCGTCAACACAACATGGCCGTCACGCACGCCAACAATTTCAGCGTCGACCTTGCGACCGTCCTCATCTGTGAAAACGCGCGCCGCGAGCGAGAGAGGAAGAACAAGCAGGGATATCAGGAGGAAGTTTTTCATTGGACCGAAGTCACCCTAGTGGGTTCCGACCAGCAGGCACGGAGAAACTCCACCAAGGACGATCTTACTTGCTACTGCGGACTCGCCCCTTTGATTTTCCAAGGCTTTAAGTCGAGGGTGGCATTCTCTATACGGTATCTCAAGAAACTGACCTTTTATGTCGCCCGACAAATTCACTATTCAAGATCGACTATGGGTCATTTCGGAGCCGGTGGGAGTTCGAACCTACGACTTTGAGTTTAGGCAATTCTTCGATTGCAGGACGCCATACGATCCTCCTTCGGGGCTACCGGGCGTTGCTCGGATTGGTGCCTTTCAAGATTACTCGAAACTGTTTTCCGAGTGCGCAAAGGCGGGTATCGATCTCGTTCACTCGCCGGATGAACATCAAAGATGCACTTCACTGCCGATTTGGTATTCACTCATTCAGGACTACACGCCTCGGAGTTGTTGGTACTCCGAGATTCCTTCGTTTAACGAAGTCGAATCTGCAATCGGGCTGCCGGTGTTCGTGAAGGGTTCCCGTCAGACCAGTAAGCACAAAGCCGCAGCGAGTATCATTCGTAGCCGGGAAGATTTTGAGCTCGCAACGCAAATTTTCAGATCGGATCCCATTTTGCGGTGGCAGGACTTTGTTTGCCGTGAGCTCTTGGAACTCAAGCCCGTCGCGGGTGGGGTCGAGGAAAAGATTCCAGCTTCATTCGAATTCCGAACATTTTTCCAGTTGCGAGTCGATGCCGAGAACTTCCCGCTCGATATCCGCAGCGCTCTTGCCTGCGGTTTCCTCGACATCCGTAAAGAACTGATGGCCAACGCCGCCAAGCTTGCCTTTCTGTTTGCGCGATTCCTGAGTTTTCGCTTGGGAGCGCTTGAATAGTTTCGCCGCTTCCTCAAGCCCCGTCTTCTTCAGGTGAGCCTCTAGCAACTCCGCCCCGCGCGCGAGCCGACCCTCGAGAAACCGCTGCCGCGCCGCTAACGTTGGCAGATCCGCCAATTTTACATCCCCCGTTAGTTTGCCCCGAACGGTAACAGGCAGCGCGTTTTTGATCGCTAGCAACTCCCGCAGAAGTCCCGCGATTTCTTGGCGCTCATTTCGCTTGCTCGCCCTTTCTCCCGCTTTAGCTGCGCGTAACTCCCTCTGCATCCGGTCCGCTCGATCTTTCGTCATCCGGATCATTTCGCGCGGCGGGTTTGCGAGGGATTCCCGCATCGCCGTAGCGCCCTCCGGTGTGGCGAGGGAGTAGGGCGATTGCCTGACCCGGTTTTCCCGGCCCGTTAAAGATCTCCGCCATCCGGGTTGCTGTCCAGATCCAAACTGAAGACCTCCTCGAGCGTGTAGTTGCGACCGGCCTCGCGGTGGCGCGCCTGCGACAGAAGTAGGTTGTCCAACGTCGTTGGATCGTCCAGCCCAAGGCGGGACATCAATTGGTCGCGTTGCGAGGATGTGAGAACGGGCGGAGTCATCCGAGGTCCGTTTCCACGATTTCTTCGCGAATGCAAGTACAGTTTTGTCGCGCCGGCTTGCAGCAGGGTAAAGCTGCCTAACGGCCTCCCAGACGATCGATTGCATTTGCCGAGGTTGTATTCCGCGCTCTTTAGCTGCTTCGGAATAGGCGGAAACGTAGAGATGATAAAACCCGCTGATCCCAATCTTCCCGGATCCAGCCGCTCCTTTTCCTCCGAAATTATGGTGAACCGGCGCGGCACTTGATCCCCATGGCATCAAGTGCGCTGCCGCTACGGCGTGCGTGTCGATCGTGATGTCTCCGTGAGGACTGTTTGGCGCGGCAATATTATTGTAGAAATTCCTAACCTTGTGCTCTTGCCCCAGTTGTTCAGATATATTCTCGAGGCCGCCTTCCTCGAGGATTGAAAAGGCCTTGATGATTTCCGACCCCGCTCCCCATCCGTTTTTACTCGGAGCCTCGCGACCTTTTTTATCGGGCGAGTTGAGTTGCTGACCGAGAGACTCGCCCTCTGGGGAGATCACTTGATAGCTTCGCCCGTAGACAGATTGAGCGAGAACGCGAACGGCCCAACCTAGATCCTCGCCCTTAAGGTTTTTGATCTTCTTCCCTGTGATCGGAGTTATAACTTCCCTGCGTTTCGCTTGCGCAGCCTCGTGTAATTTCTGGTTATACTTGAGCCGCGCCTTTGTCTCGCCTGCCGTTTCTCTTTCGGGCTTCTTTTTTAGTGCTCCTTTCGCCCCTCGCGCCGCGAGGATTATTTCATCCCTTTGCTCGCCGATTAGATCCTCAGAAAGCAATGTGTCCTGATGAGAAAACCAGATATCCATGACCTGCTCGGCTTGCGCCACGTTCATGAACCAATCCTTCTGAGGAGAGAGCACAGCTAACACGCCGGCAGCCTGCTCTGGCGTCGTGTCGTATTTCGCGGCGAATCTTTCCGCGATTGCCTGCGCTCCATCGTACCAATGAGTCGCCCGGTTGCGAACGGCAGGCCCAAAGGCATCATGCGTGGAGAGGAGAACTTGTTGGCTCTGGCCGTTACTGGTTTGAGGCCGACGACTACAATTGGACGGAAGAAGAGAAGTCGGCTGCGCTGAAGGTTGCTCGACACGCCGTCGTCGCATTGG
>JBLHKS010000214.1:0-12039 GCA_047620505.1 Verrucomicrobiales bacterium
CCGGGTATTTTTGAAGGAGGCAGGAGGCCTTCGCGAACAGGGCATGGCTCAAACTGAGCTTGAATTGTATCTACCATGAGCGGAAGAAAACGGTGAGATATTGTCCTGTTAGTAGAGAATCAATCCGAGCCGGACGAGAGAGCAGCCTCGACAAGGTGGACGTTGTAGCGGACGGCGCGGCCGAGTTTGATTGGACGGATTCGACCTGCATTCTGCAGATTCTCGATTGTCCGCTCGGACACTTTGAAGTAGGCCGCCAATTCCGCCTTCGTCAGTATTGGGTGTTCGGCGCCAGATGTCGCCAGAGGGTCAGGATTCGTTTGCATTCGGACCCATACCAAATCTGCCTTCTCAATATGAAAGGTGCTTGTTGTCGGGGTAATGGCGCTTGTGAAATGCCCGCGGCAGACAATCTGAGCTTACTACATGCCTATTTCCTGATAAGCTGAGTAAAGCTTGTCAAAGGATAAATCTCACTTTTTTCTCGCCTTCTTTGCTTTAACCACCTTCGCGCCCTTCTTTCCGCGCTCGCTAGCCATTCGCTTCTTGTGCTCGGGTGCCCAAGCCCTAAACTCGGCAGCCAAATTGAGCCAATCCCGCTCATGGAAGATTCCTTTATCTTTCGGCTTCGGGCGCTCTGTGTTGTCGGGTTCCAGTTCAGAATACGGTCGGCCGTTGAGAAATATTTCAAGATAATTGCGCTTGGTCCGATTGGCCTGTGCGATATCGGGAATCACTTCCAAAAGACTCTCGTAGGCCATGGGATATTCTTTGGGCTCTGGTCGGCGAAGATCGGCGGGCCAAGGACATTTGGCTTCGAGGTTGATCCGGGTTGCGCAAGCTTTCCAAAGTCCATAAGCTGCAAAGGCAGCATCTGACGGCTCAGTTGTTGGTTCCCAGAGGTTTTCTCGATCAGGGTTTGGAATGTCCTCAGCCAGTTCGCTGTGAACAGGCTTGTAGAATTGAGCTGCGATCATGGCCAACTGATAAGGAGACGGAAGGCTCGAGTCGGAAGTATTGTTGTTTTCCATTCTATTTTCTGAGGTCTGCGTTAGCAGTCAGGATTCATCGTTTGGGGAATATTTCCCAATAGGCCCGCGCTTCGCCGGGCCGGACCAATGCCCGATAATGGCGGAAGATGATCCCGGTGTCGGCATGGCCGAGTTCGAGGGCTAGCGCGGCTGCATCCTGAAACTGAGCGATATGATAGGACGCGAACGAATGGCGCAGAGCGTTGTGTGGCCACTCCGGATTGCCTTCGGAGTTGAATCCCGCGGCTCGGCGGGCGGCTTCCATAAGCTTGCGCCCATTTGACGGCCATACCGGGCCGCCGGCCTTTGCGAGCGGCGCGAGCCACCTCCCCAGATTTGGCTGAATCTGCACAAGGCGGCGGCGGGCGCTTTTGGCTTTTGCTGCTTTTACCTCAACGTGTCCGCCAATCAGGTCGACCTCAACCCAATCGAGACGCTTCAATTCGGCCTCACGGAGACCGGCAAAGAATCCAATTGCGATCACCGGTAAAACGGCTGGATCGGCACCCTCAAGCATTCGAGTGGTATGCTCTGCCGTCAGGATACCGATCTCGCCCTCGATCACTTTGGGCTTGATTGAGTCAGCCGCGGGATTGTTTTCGCAGAACTTCTGTCGCACCGCTTCATTGAAAAGGGCCACGAGAATTCGTCTGTAGCTGTGGACCGAGGCGGGAGAGAGTCCCAATCCAATCAACCAGTTGGTGATTTCTTCCCCGGAAATGACGCCGGTCTGGTGTCTTCCAAATACCTCATTGAATCGACCCAGTTTGCTCCGCAGATCTTGAAGATGTCGAAAGCTTCTCCCTTCTTGCGTCTTGAGAGCAATGAACTTTTCAATGAGCGCCGCCACTTGAATTGAGCGCTTCTGCGTTTTTTGATAGCTCAGCGCCGGCATGACGGCTTCTCGCAGACTCAGACCGGCATCACTCAACAATCCCCGAGTCTCCACCACACAGCTTCTCTCTTCGTCATTCAGCTGATGTCTGATCCCATGTTCCTCGGCATCGGCTTCATGCTGCCTTTTAAACTTTTCGGCATCTCCAGCGGAGCGAAAGTATTTCTTCCGAATTGCGCCAGCTTGCTTGTAGGTCGCGAGCCAAGGGTAGACGCCTTTGTGAGGGTTTCTCAATTCGCGGACATGTACTCTGGATCGAAGCGCCATGACGACTCAAACTCTGCGGTTCGCGCATCAAGCCGAACCAGAGCAAACATATCCAAACAGGGCGACAATCCAAACAAAATCGGAGGATTATCGGAGACCGATTTCGAATTCTCGGAGCCGAAAAAGCCATAACTCATTGATAATGAGTGGCACACCCGTAGGGACTCGAACCCCAAACCTTCTGATCCGTAATCAGACGCTCTATCCAATTGAGCTACGGGTGCTTTCCCGGGCAGTGTCTACGAATTCAGAGCCGCCGAAAGTGGAGGGAAATAGTGAACGGATCCTCTCAAATGGCAAGTGATTTGTTGATCGGGGTTCATTCTCGATTCTTAATGCGCCATGAATTTCCGGATCTCAATTCTTTCGGTTCTCGGCGTTTTGTTCGCCGGATCCGCCGCGGCGCTGCCCGAACGTCCTAATATCGTCTGGATCGTGGTCGAGGACATGTCGGTGCATTTCAGCTGCTACGGGGAGAAGACGATCGAAACGCCGAATGTCGACGGGCTGGCGGCTCAGGGGGCGCTGTTCGAGAGCGCGTTCGTCACTTGCCCGGTTTGCTCGCCTGCGCGGTCGGCGATGATTACCGGGATGTACCAGACGTCGATCGGAGCGCACCAGCATCGCAGCGGGAGAGGGGAATTGCGGCTTCATCTTCCGGATCGAGTTCGGACGATTCCAGATTTTTTCAAGGAGGCTGGTTATTTCGTGACCAACGCGGCGCAAAAGCCGAATCCAAGGCGGCCGGATGCGATCGGGAAGACGGACTACAATTTTGAGACGGCGGACGATCTCTACCATGGAAACGATTGGACGCAGCGCGCCGAGGGTCAGCCGTTTTTCGCGCAGTACCAGCTGGCGGGCGGGAAGAATCGGAACGTTCGGAGCGGCCAGCAGCTGCCGGCGAATTTGTTGCCGTCGGCGGCCGACGTGACGCTGCCACCGTACTATCCGGATGACGCGGTGATCCGCGAAGATTGGGCGGATTATCTGGCTTCGGTGCAGAAAACGGACGCGGAGGTGGGCGAAATTTTGGCATTGCTAGAGGCTCAGGGGGTTGCGGACAGCACGGTGGTGATTTTTCTGACCGATCACGGCGTGAGCCACGCTCGCGGGAAGCAGTTTCTCTACGAAGAGGGGATTAGGGTTCCGCTGATCATTCGAGCGCCAGGCGCGGTCGAGGCGGGTGTCCGGCGGTCAGATTTGGCGGCCCACATCGACATCGCGGCGACTTCGCTGATGTTCGCGGGGATCGAGATCCCGGATTACCTTGAAGCTCGCCCGCTGTTCGGCGACCAGGCGGCTCCGCGCGATTTTGTGGTCTCAGCTCGGGATCGCTGCGATGAAACGATGGATCGAATCCGCTCGGTTCGAACGGATCGCTTCAAATATATCCGAAATTTTCATCCGGACCGGCCTCATCTCCAGCCGAACGCTTACAAAGATAATAAGCCGGTTTACCTGCGAATTCGTGAGCTCCACGCAGCGGGCGAGTTGACGGGTTTGCCTGAGCAGCTGCTGATGGCTCCGACTCGACCGATTGAGGAGCTCTACGATCTCGATGCTGATCCATGGGAGACGAAAAACCTAGCCAGAGATCCGGCTTTTCGCGGCCAACTTCGGGAGCACCGGCGAATTCTCGAGAAGTGGATCGTTTCGTCTCAGGATGCCGGTCAGAACGCGGAATCCATGGAGGGTTACAACAGCGACATGGCTGAATATCTGCGCGGACTGAAGGCGAAGCGCCCGGAGCGGCTTGCCGAGATTACGGCGAACATCGCGCTTCAGAAAAAGTGGATCGCGGAAGGAAAGTAGGCGGAAACCGCGATTTTCAGTCGTAACCGGTCACGTTCTGCAGCGCGGCCAAGCCTTTGAGCACCTTGAGCTTGCCTTTGTTGCGGCGTGTCAGGGTCTTGAAGTGCTCTTCGTAATCGCCGAGATCCTCGTCTTCCGCTAACCACAAAACCATGTTCACCGACGGCCGATCCGGCTTGTTGGTCCCGTAAAAAATGGTCGCGAGATTGCTGACGTGATTTTCGACATCCTCCGGGCCGTAGGCAGGCATCCGTTCGACCTCCGGGGCGGGAGGAGCTGGCGGCGCGGGCGGCGGAGTCTTCAAACCCTGCGGCGGCCGTGCTCCAGGCGAAACCTGCTGAATGATTTCGCCGAAATTCAGAACCACTTTCTGCGCGAGCCCATTCGAGACCCGCGCATCGTTCTCCTTTTTGAGCCAATCGCGCGCTTTTTCCTGAGCCCGCTTCCAGGCGGCGACTTCGGCCGGATCGTACTCCTGCTTAAAATCCTCTCGCGAAGCCGCAACCTGCTCACGACGGATTCGGTTATATTCGGCCAATTTCGCCTGATCTTCCGGCGAGAGCGAGCGGCTCATCGAGCTCCAGCCGTTGCTGATACAGAAAACCGTGTTCACGCCCTGCTCCAACGCGGCCTGAATCGCCTTCGTGTAGCCGGAGATGTCGTTGAAATGGATCGGCTGCGCACCGGCGACGATTCCCTCATTCGTGAAGTCTTCCTGGAGGCCGAGGGCCTCGTAATTTCGGTTCAACGGGTCGAGCCACTGCTCTGCGCGATGCCGATTCGACGGCAGCGCACGGACGGGCGCTTCGCGGAAAAACGAGAGCCGTTTGCCCTGGTAAACGATGATGTTGAACGCCGTCCCACGCCCGAGTTGGGCGAGCATCGCCGCGATTTCATTCTTAACTTTGTTGTAGGCGAACATCCCGCCTTTTTCATCGAGCAGCATGGCTGGGCTGGCATCGATGATGAAACAAATTCGGCTACCACCCGCCTGGATGCCGAAAAAATCGACATTCGATTCGACGCCTTCGCCATCGAGGCTGAAGCCGCTCGACATGCCCACTCCGCTGTCGAGAAGGTTGATGTCGAAAGTCTTTTTGGTCTCTTCGAAAACCGGTGCGACGAAGGCCGATTCGGCTTCAACCGTCACGACCCGAGTCGACGAGGCGGAGGGCGCTGCCGGCTTCGAGATGACCGTTTTTTGGACGACTTTGGATTCGAGGACTTCGTCTTGTTCGTAGGGCTCACCCGGGACCATCGTGATCATCGGCGCGCGTCCAACCGGCGCGAAAACCGTGATGAACATGAAGGCGACGAGGAAAAATAGGTGGAACATGACCGCGCTCGTCAACGCGGAGAGGCGTTGTGAGGCCATGCGTTTCGGAGCCCGATGAGTCGGGGCCAGAATCTCATCAATCGGCGCTAGCTGGAATTTTCCAGCGGCGAGTTCGTCTTTGGAATCTCCAGCAGCTGCTGGGACCTGGCGGAGGAGCGCAGTCGGCGCGGCGGCTGCGATCCGGGTCAATTTCGGCGGCGGCGCGACGTTTTGATCGGAGCTCGAAGATACGTAAGGCTTCGGCTCGAAGGGCTCGTCTTCCTTCTTCTCAGAAAGCATCGGCGGAGGCGGAATGACCACCTCGTTTTTCGTTTTTGGCTCGGCCTTTTTGCCTGGAACGACGACTTTGGCCTTGGCGATCAAATTCGGCTTCGCGTCCGGGCTGCTTGAGCCGTCGTCGATCACTTTAACGGACGAAGTTCCGGAAAGCGCGTCCCAGAGCCGCTTCTGGACGTGGTAAGGAACCGGGCCGTCCGGCGAATCCCGAACGAGATTTCGCGCGTCATCGAGTTGCTCGCGAGAAACGAGCCCTTCGATTACTTCAAGTCGAAGATCCCAATCGTCAGGATCGGCTTCGAGCTTTTTCTGCAATTCAGTCAATTGAAGCATGGCGCGGGGAGCGGCGGCTCATCAAATAACACGTTCTCAAGCGTGATTCTGTTTAAGGAATCGTCATTTTCGGTGAGGAATTTTTACGACTGTCGATTGGGCCGAGGCGTTCATTTCGAATGAGTGAAGCCGTTTCAGAAGGAGGTTAGATCGGGATTTCCTTACAGATAGCCATTTTTCGATTGATATTATAATTATGATATTTATGGTTAAGCCTAATGAAATTTCCTATAAGCAACATCACCGCCATAGGCGCTCTGTGCTTGTTTTTTCTACCATGGATTAACGTTCGTTGCTCGCCCGGCAAGACTTCAGCTCTTTTTCCGCAGAACACGCCGGATTTCCTCATCGTCCAATCGGGATTCCAGACAATCACGGCCGGTATGAAAATTAAGGGCGAAACGGATTTTCCAGGAAACGGAGACAGCCAGGATTCGAAACTCGAAAACAGCGTCCTGACCGGGCTCGCACTCGGCGCTGTGGTGATTGCGGTCGTTTTTGGACTGATGGGCGCGCCGCGCGTGAGCCAGTGGATCTGTCTTGGGGCGGTTGGCGTCCTCGGCGTCCAGATGGCGATGGGCTTTCCGCTGGAAAAAATGATCAGCGAGGGCCAGGAAGGCATGTCGGAATTCCGCTCGATGATCGAGGGCGTTCCGCCCAGTGGCGATCCGGTTGAGATGGCCCAGATGAGTCAAATGATGGGCATGCTGAAACCCAGCGCCTTTGAGTCTTCGAAAACCATGTGGTTTTACCTGACGCTCCTGCTGCTTGGCGGCACGGGCGCGATGGCGTTTTTTCCATCGGAGGATTCCAGCGGCCGGGCCTCTCCAGTCATACCGGGCCAAACGGCTCAAGAAGCGCCTGTGGCTCCGGCGATTGGAAGTCTTTCATGGGGAGCCGCGCCTGGTTCCGGCATTGCCGAAGAGCAACCGGACGCATCTCCGGGATTCGTTCAGGCAGCTCCTGCACCACCGGGATTTGCTCAGGCAGCTCCGACAGTTCCCTCACCAGCGGGATTCGCTCCGCCAACTCCGCCGCCAGCTGGAATCGGCCAGCCACAGACGGGTTTTCAACAGCAAGCTCCTCCGCAAAACCAGTTTCAGCCAATCCCGGCTCCTGCTCCTGCTCCAGCAGCTGCTGGGATCCCGAGACCGGTCAGAACTCAGTCTTCAAGCGACGAGCCTCCTGAATCTGCGCCTGCGCTGAAGCTAAAAGAACAGGCCCCGCCGGAAATGCCGAATCTCTGGGGTTGAACGCGATTCGCGCGGTCGGCTACCCAAAAAGCTGCGACTGAACTTTGCCGCCGTCCACAATCGGGATCGGCCGACCTTCGCGATTCGGCAAAAACAGATCGGGGTTCACGCCCATCGCCGAGTAAATCGTTTTGGCGAGATCTTCGGGCGTCACCGGGTCCTCATCCGGGTAAGCCGCGTGCCTGTCGGATTTTCCGTAAACGGTGCCGCCGCGAATCCCGCCGCCCGCGAGCAAAGCCGGAAAACACGTGCTCCAGTGACCTCGACCCCAGGTTGCGTTCGCCTTTGGAGTCCGCCCCATTTCGCCGATCGCGACCACGAGCGTTTCGTCCAGCAAACCGCGATCATCGAGGTCGCTGATCAGAGCCGCGGCCCCTTGATCGAAGGTCGGCAGGAGATGATTTTTGACGTCGTCGCTGTTGCGATGCGAATCCCAGCTGTAGCCGTCAACGCAGTCGTAATGGACGGTCACGAATCGCGTTCCCGCTTCAACCAGCCGGCGAGCCATCAGGCAGGATTGACCGAAAAGATGCCGACCGTAGCCGTCTCGAAGCGAATCGGCTTCCTGACGAATATCCAGAGCATGGCCGGTGCGATCCGAAGCCACGAGCGCCAGGGCGCGTTGGCGATGTCGGTCAAGCGAATCGGTCGCGTCGCCGGCATCGATCTTGCGTTGGACGTCCTCAAACTGCTGGCGAAGCGTCGCCCGCTCTCGAATTCGCTTGAGCGGAAGGTCCGGAGAAAGCCCGTCGATCTGGAAAGTGAGCTCGTCGTCCGCGCAGTCGCGCCAGTACGGATTGTCGGTCACGCTCTGCTTGTTGATCGCGGTCGTAAGCGGGTTGTAGCCGGTTCCGAGCCAACCGCCGTATTGACCTGGTCGCCGGTACTGACCCTTGTCCTGGAGCCGGCCTAACCAGTTCGGAAGCGCCGCGTAGGCGGGCAATTCGCTCTCCAATCCGCCAGGCCCGTTCTGAGAAAGGTACTCAACGACCGAGCCCATCGACGGCCAATCTTTGGGCGTTGCCGAAAACCCGCCGCCAACCGGAATGTGCCAGCGCCGACCCGTTTGAAGGTAGTGAGCTGCGCCGCTGTGATCGTTAAAATCGTGGGTCATCGTCCGAACGACCGCGAATTTGTCGGAAATTTTTGCGAGATTCCCGAGATGCTCGCCCATGATCAGGCCTGGCGTTTTCGATCGGATGCTCGTGAACGGACCGCGGATGTCCGACGGCGCTTCCGGCTTCAAATCGAAGGTTTCCAGCTGACTCGGCCCGCCGAACAGGAAAAGGAAAATCACAGACTTCGCCCGGCCGTTCAGGAAAGGCTCGGCACCGCCGCTCGCTTCATTCGCGGCGAGCAGGCCGGGCAGGCTCAGCCCGAGCAGACCCGAGCCGCCGATTTCCAGCAGCTGCCGACGGCTCAACCCGGCGCAGGTGGATTTTGAATTTCCGTTGATCGTCAGCATAAAATTGTCTTCCTATGGAATTCACGAAGATGCTTCGCCGACTCTTTCTTATGGTGAACCCTGGCCGAAGATCGCCGACTGCCGTCCTCGGGCTCCCGGCTTGCAGGCAAAAACAGCGCCGCTCAGCGGAAACTCCTCGCGATCGGTCCAACCACCATCCTGAGATCCAAGCGCGGTCGTCACGAACAGCGTTTCCAGATTTTCGCCGCCAAACCAGCAACTCGTGACCTTCGTCGTCGGAATCGCGACTCGCTCCAGAACCGAGCCGTCATCCGGGTCGTAGCGCACGACTTGCGAGCCGTTCCAGTGCGCGACCCAGATTTTGTCCTCGGTGTCGATCGTCATCCCGTCCGGATAACCGAAACCCTCGGGCACGCGGACGACCACCCGCTCATTTGAAATTTCACCTGCCGCGACGTCGAAATCGAACGCGGTAACGACCATCGTCGGCGTGTCGATGAAAAACATCGTCCGACCATCGCCGGACCAGCAAATTCCGTTAGCAATCGTGACCCGCTCGCGGACGTTTCGAACCAAAAAATCCGGCTCCACGCAGTAGAGATTCGCCGCCTCGCTTTTGCCCTCGCGATGGATCGTCCCGACCCAGAGCCGCCCGGCGGGATCGCATTTTCCGTCGTTAAACCGAGTTTCGGGCCCCTCGGGATACTCGGCCACGCGGGTTTCCGCGCCGGAATCCAGATTCACCGTCGTCAGCCCATTGTCGAGCGCGAGCAGCACGACGTTCGGGTCGCCGGTGAGGACCGCGGTCCCGACCATTCCGCTGAGCGGGTAGGCACGGACGTCGGATTCCCCGTCGCGCCTCAGCAGCTGCTGGCCCTCGATATCGATCCAGAGCAAGCGCCCGGATTCGATTCGATGATCCCAGATGATGCCTTCGCCGAGTGAGAAGGGGCCTTTCGCGATGGTTTCGAGCGTCATTCCGGTGATTTTACGGCGGTGAACTGAGCCGTCGATCCGAAAATCCTCTACAATTGAGATTTCTATCGCTAAAGTCCGCGCATGTCCGACCTCGACCTCGCCTCCAGCCGCCGCGAATTCACCAAGCGTTCGCTCAAAGCTTTGCTGACGTTTTCCGCGATCGATCATCTCTGTCGAAGCAATCTTTTGGCGGCGGATTTTCAGCCGACCGCAATCGATTGGCTGAATCAGGTCAACGATTTCAGTCAATCGCTCAAGAGCCAGCAGCTGCCGGAACTCGACTGGCACGCCGGCGCTGAAGATCTCCTCAAAAACCAGATCGACCTGGCCGAAGTGCTGAAATTCATCGATTTCGACGAGGTCGAGCGAAATGCGAAATTCCGGGACGACGGCGCGAGCAGCATGCGGCCCAAATTTCCGAAAGCCGAGGGCATGCCGGAAAAACTTGTCTTCGGCCACCAGATTTTCGCGCTTGGCGAGGGTCGATCCGTCGTTCCGCACGGCCACAACAACATGGCGACGGCCTTCCTCGTCTTGAAAGGCAAATGCCGCGGCCGCCACTGGGATCGGGTCGAAGATCAGAAAAATCACCACATCATCAAGCCGACCATCGATGGGGAATTCGGGCCTGGAACTTCATCGAGCGTGACCGACGTGAAGGACAACATTCACTGGTTTCGCGCGGAGGGAGGGCCTGCGTTTATTTTCAACATCCACGTTCTCGGCTTCAAACCGGATTTCCCGAAAAAAACCGGCCGAATCTACATCGATCCGGAAGGCGAAAAACTGGATGACGGCTTGATTCGAGCGCGTCGGATCGAGTCCGAAGAGGCCCACAAGCTCTACGGTTAGGCCGCGCGGGCTCGTCTCGCCAGCAGCTGCCGACCGAGCAGCGCCAGAAATCGCGGATTTGTCCGGATGTAGCGTGGGAGAAGTCGGCGTGGCTCCTGCGCCAGTCGAAAAAGCCACTCGAGCCCGATCCGCTGCATCCAACGCGGTGCCTGGCGGACACGACCGGCGTAAAAATCGAACGCCGCGCCGACGCCGATCATCAGTTTGCAGGGCAGCTTATCGATCTGCTCGGCCATGAATTTTTCCTGCTTCGGTGCCCCGAGACCAACCCAGATGATGTCCGGCTTCGCTTCCAGCAGCTGCTCGTTGAGGTCGGCTTCTTCGAGTTGATTCAACGGCCGGAAAGGAGGCGTGTAGGTTCCGACGATTTCGCTGTTCGGGAAGCGCCGGAGCATTTCTTCTTGAAGCTCCTCCGCGACTCCTTCGGCTCCACCGTAAAAAAAGTGTTTCAATCCGGTTTTTTCGCCCGCTGCGAAGACTTCCCGCATCAGATCCGGCCCGTAAACCCGGCTGACCTCGCGTTTCCGCTTCAGATGGCGGCCAACCCAGACCAGCGGCATTCCGTCGGGGGTCGTCATCAGCGAGTCGTTCAGAATCCGCTTCAGCTCCGGGTCATCCTGAGCTTCGATCACCACGTGGACGTTCGTAACGCAAACGTAGCCGCGGTCGTCCTTTTCAACGAAGCCAAGCACGCGATCAACCGCCGTTTCGAGGTTCAATTTCGAAACGCCGACTCCAAGAACGCTGAAGCGATCGGGTTGCATTATCTATATATATCATAAATATCATAGTTTGTAAAGCGCCTTTATTTTCGGCCTGGGCAAACAAATCTGAAAAAAAACGGAGGCTGGGTTCCAGCCTCCATTGAATTTTTCAAAATGGTCGTTGGAAGCTACGATTGATTTCCCTGACGAAACTTGATTGGAGAACGGACTTCCACGTCCGGTTGCGGAGACTCAGGCGAGTTTTGCTTCAGTCGGTCATGAATTTCGCTACAAGCGCCAGCAGCTGCTGTCATCCCGGGTGGCGTTGGAGAATCGAAACCCAAATTGAAATCGGACGCCATCCTCCTCAGATGGAAAATTAATGAATCCGTCTGTATCCAAAAATCCCGCCCAACTCAGCACTTTGGCGGATTCCGCCCGATGAACGGGTGCTGCTCAACTTCGAGAACGGAGCCGCTGACCGGTCCGCACGCATCGCTCAAAAAATACAACACAGCAGTGGCGACTTCCTCCGGCTTAAATAAGCGACCAGCGGGCACGTACATTTTTGACTGCTGCGAAGGCCAGTCTTCCGGCATTCCCTGATCCTGCTTCCGCTGTTTCTCGTTCTCGGTCAAAATCCAGCCAGGATTGATCTGATTTACTCGAACTCCGTGTTCGCGATGAAGCGTATCGCCTAGATTTCGAGTCATCGTCATCAGCGCGCCTTTCGAAATCGAATACGGCAGAAGATTGGGTTCTCCCGAATACGCATTTACGGAACCGATGTTCACTACGGAGCCTCGCGTCGCAGCGAGATGCGGGAGAGCCGCCTTGATCAAAAAGAGGGGAGCTTTCGTGTTCACCGCCATC
>JBLHKS010000215.1:0-11913 GCA_047620505.1 Verrucomicrobiales bacterium
TCAGCAGGTGCCCGAGAAAGAGGACGAGCAGTGAAGTGCTTACGAGACGCTGAAGCTGAAGACTTCGAGCCCCGCGCGTTGTTGATTCTTTTGAAGTAATCATGGATTCTCTCCTTTTAATGTGGTTTTCGGCGATCAGAGGAAGAATTCCCCCGCCTGTATGAGAGAACGTGGGACCGTTACACTTTACCGAACTTCAACCCGCCGCCCACTCCGTTTCCACACCTTGACTCCGAATCAGCTGCTGAAACTCGCCCAGCAGCTGCTGGTTCGATCTCACCGCGTGTGGCGGCTCCTTTTTCTGCATCGCAAAGCTTACCAGACATCCGACCGCCTCACCGATTCCCCACTCAACCGGGTGCAGTCGATAGCAGCCGCTGGTGATGTGGGTCGTGCCGATGTTCTTGTTGGCCGGGAGCAAATTTCGCATTCGAACCGGCAAGAGCGAGCCTAACGGAATCTGAAATTGCAGCGAGCTGAAGTCGATATAGTTGTCGCCGCCGGTGGTTGGATGGAGGTCGATTGGGTAGCTGCCGACGCCAACGGAATCCGCAAACTGAGCCGCACGAACTTCCTTCAGCGGTTTGCCCGAGACCATCGCGCGATTCTCGCGGCCGACGTGTTCCTCCAGCACGGTGAACTCCGCTCGAATCCGTCGCGACTCGCGGACATACGGCGCTTTGGCGAGACCGTCCTCCGTGCCCATGAGATCGGCGCGCAATCGCAGACCGGGGAGGCCAGTTCCGCCATCGGGCCGGGGCGCCTCGGTCTGCAGCCAATAGAGGAGCGAAAGACTGAGCTGTTTGGCGCGAGCGACGTGACGCTGAGCTTCGTCGTCAGGAACGTTGACGAGATTGCCGAGCAGGTAGTCGTTCTGCGGCCAATTGATGAGGCTGATGTCGCTGGGAAACCGACCAGGTTCGAACAGCGTGGCGTCGATGATCCGCCGGTAGGTCCAGAGATTCAGCGCGCCGCCAATCATCTTGCCTCCCGCCGGATCGAATCCAAGGCGTTTCGGATTGCCGCTTCGCGGGTGGGTGTAGGTGAAATCGAGCAGTTTCCCCGGCCAGGGCGGGGTCAGTTCCGGGACGAAATCGCGCCAGAAAGGATATTCGTCCGGCCGGTCGATGGTGTGATCTTCGTCGGGCAGATGATCGACGGCGAAGCACATCGTGAACGCCTGTTGGTTGTCGGGATTCGCGGTTTCACCAGCGTGTAGTTCGTTGGTTTCCGAGCGCGCTTCAGAGCCGGTGACGAACTCGATCTTAGTGAGCGGAAGCAGGTCGCCGAGTTCGGTCGCGTCGACGAAATACTGGCCACGCAGGACACGCGAGTCCCCTGTCTGCGTCGAGCGAACAGTGACGGCAAGAACGCGGTCGCCGTCGACTTCAGCAGCTGCTGGCACGTGTTCGCGCAGAAAGACGAGCTGTCCGGATTTCTCAAACGGCATCAGCATCGTCTCCAGCACCGACAACGCCACGCGCGGTTCCGAGCAGAGTTTCGAGACGCTTCCGTTGCCCGGATTGAGCCTGGGATTGTTTCGGGCGGCACTGGTCAGCGGGTAGTGTTTGCGGTAATGCTCGCGAATCCGGTAACGCAGATCGCGATACGACCGGTTGGCTCCCGCAGTTTCGATCCAAGTATGTTCGTCAGGCGGAACTCCCTGACTCGTGAGCTGTCCGCCGATCCAGTCGGTCGGCTCGGTCAAGATCACCTTGAGCCCATTGCGCAGCGCCGCGATCGCCGCCGCACAACCGCCGAGTCCGCCACCGATGATGACGACATCGGCAACTTGTTCGTTAGCGCCATAGCCGATCGAAGGGAGCGTCGCCGCGCCAGCAGCTGCTGAGGCGGAGGTCGTGAGAAAACGTCTGCGATTTGAGGTCAGATTCATGAGATAAACGCTTCAGTTGCCTGCGCCGCTTGGGAGCAGAATGGATCGGATTGCGGGTTCGATGCCGTTGGCCATCATCATGAAGCCGAGGTCGGTGGGGTGCACGCCGTCGACAGTGCATTCGTCCGCGTGCTCGCCCAACAGAGTGGAGCCGTCGAGGAAGTGCAGATTTGCATCGCCGTCGGCGCGTTTCGTATCGACCAACTCTTTCTGGAATTTCGCGCGCTCCTGAGCCGCTTTGAGGCTCGCCGGATTGTGGATTTCGCTGGCATAGCGAATTTTTGAAATGACGAGGATCGGGATGTTTTTGTCCTTCTCGCGCAGGATATCAATGAAGGTGCCAAGCGTATCGCGGATGCCGTCGCCGACATTGGCCTCGTAGTCGAGAACGATCAGCCGTTTGCGTTCGATCTGATTGATGAGGTTAGCCAGCGCCGGTTCGCCTTTGCCATTTCCGGAGAAACCGAGGTTAACGAACTCCGCATTCAATCGACGGCTCAGGATATTCGAGTACGCCATTCCGGGTCTGGCGGCGCACCCTCCTTGAGTGATCGACGTTCCGTAGACGACGATGCGGCCGTCCTGCTCAAACGGAAGCGGCGCGGTGATCGTCGAGCCCGCAATCACTCCGACCTCGACCGACTCGACACCGTTGTAGAGTGGGAAGTTCAGGGTGAAGTGGCGGTTCTGCTTCTCTCCCGAGAAGAGCGTCACCTCGTAATCGACCGCCTTCACGCTGAATCGCGTCGTGCTGCAATAGCGCGATTCTCCGGGCTCACCAACGTAAAGATCGAAACCGCTCTGCCCGGTCGCGGGCATGTGATACATCCCGGAAGGCTGCCGCAGTTTTACGCGGACCATGACTTTCGGGCTGTCGGACTGGAAGTGGATCTGGCCACCGGCGGTGGAGTTCGCCAAGCTGTCCACGGCACCGCGAATCTCCCAATCCGGTTTGATGGGCAGCCGACGATAGATCTTGTCCTCCCCAATCCACGCGAAACCTGTGAGCCGGAATGGCGCTGAGCGCGGATCGAACCAAGCGATCCCCTTGTCGTCCGCCTTTTCGAGCGTCATGTTAGGATCGAGCTTTTCGATGTCGATCTTGCCGTCTTGAGCCTGTAGAGCGGGGCCAAGGACGAAGAGGAGGAAGAGGAATTGGCTAATCTTTTTCATGTGAGTCGTTTTGGAGTCGATGATTCAACAGTTTTAGCCCGGCGCGTCCTCAGACACCAGATCAAAGTCGGAACTCGAAACCGCAGCCCTCTTTCCAAGAGCAAAATCCCTGCTTCGGTAGCCCCCTTTAATTCTCGCAGCCATGCCAAGTCCGATCGCACTCCCAGCAGCTGCTGAGGACGAAACTCCTTGAAAGGCAACTTCCAAGCATCAGAATCCCCATCCTTAGAAACTCCACAACCTGCACTTGAAGTCTCCTCACCAAAAATTCATTCAATCCGCGCTGTTGACAGCTTTCCTGTTAAGCGTCGTTCCAAGCCCTGCCGATGCAGAGGCGACGCCGCTCGATGCAGCGCAGGTTGAATTCTTCGAGCAAAAGATTCGGCCCGTTCTTGCGGAGCACTGCTACGAATGCCACTCGGCCAGCTCAAAGAAGGTGAAGGGCGGCTTGTTGCTCGATTTTCGAGACGCGACGCGGAAGGGCGGCGATTCCGGAGCGGCGGTTGTGCCGGAGAATATCGAAGAGAGCCTCCTGATCAGTGCGCTTCGTCATGACGAGTTTGAGATGCCGCCGAAAGGGAAGCTCCCTGATTCGGTGATCGCGGATTTCGTAAAGTGGGTCGAAATGGGGGCTCCGGACCCTCGCGGCGGGGAGATGGCTATCGCATCGACGATCGATTTCGAGGCTGCCGGAAAACACTGGGCCTACCAGCCGATCACGACGCCGGAACTCCCGACTGTTCGGAATCCTAACTGGCGCAAAAGTGACATCGACGACTTCACGCTCGCAAAGATGGAACAGCTCAATCTGCAGCCGGTCGAGCCTGCAGGCAAACGCGAACTGATTCGTCGTGCGACGTTTGATCTGACCGGACTGCCGCCGTCGCCTGAAGAGGTTACCGCGTTTCTTGAAGATGTCTCGCCACAGGCCTTCGAGAAGGTCGTCGATCGGCTTCTCGAATCGGAACACTACGGGGAGCGATGGGCGCGATACTGGCTCGATGTGGCGCGCTATGCTGAAGATCAGGCTCACAGTTCTTCCGCAAGGAACACCAACGGCTTTCGGTATCGCGACTGGGTTGTCGCCGCGTTTAATTCGGACATGCCTTACGATCGATTTGTGAAGCTCCAGATCGCTGGAGACTTGATCGAGGCGGAGCCCGAAGCTGCACACGACCACCTCGTCGCTCTCGGTCTGTTTGGGCTTGGGGCGCGGTATTATAAAAATAGCGACAAGGCTAAGGCTGCGGCGGATGAGTTAGACGATCGGATCGATACACTGACGCGCGGTTTTCTCGGATTGACGGTGTCGTGTGCCCGGTGTCACGATCACAAGTTTGATCCGATTCCGACTCAGGATTACTACTCGCTCGCCGGCATTTTCCAAAGTTCAAAGCTGAACGACGCTCCACTCTGCCCACCAGAGGAGGTGCAGGCTTACAACGCGGGGCAGCAGCGGATCAAAACACTGGATGCTGACCTGAAGAGGTTTCAGGCCGCTGAGAAGTCCAGCGCTGCGGAATCGAAAGTTGGCGATATTGCAAAGTATATAGAAGCGATCTGGCGCTACCGTATTGCAGAAAGCCGCGGGCAGTCGCTAAAGACAAAAGCGTTGGCAGAGAGCAACGACCTCAACGAATTTTTGCTGAAGCGCTGGATCAATTTTCTCCACCCAAAAGAAAAGGGGAAGGTGAGCGAGTTGGAGCCTTGGTTCGCGTTGAATCTGGATGACGCTCAAGAGATAGACCAAATTCCTGACACGGTAAGAACGGTCGCTCTGGGTTTTCAGGCGCAGGTGCAGAAGTTGATTGCCGTTCGGGACGGTCTCGCGCCATCAAATTTGGTTGAACGCGGTGATGATGAACCTCATCACCCGGGCAGCCCACGATTTGTAACGCCGCTCGTTACCAAGGTTCGGCCCGCTGCTGGAATCGACGTCGATATCCGCGGAGCAAAGCAGCTTTTTCTCGTCGTTTCGGATGGTGGAAACGGCAAAAGTTGTGACCACGCTGACTGGGTCGAGCCTCGTCTTATCGGCGACAAGGGCGAGTTGAAGCTGACCGAAGTTAGTTGGACATCGATCGAGGGGTCAAGCGGGACGCCAACTCGAAATGGTAAAGGGAAGGCGATTCGCGTTGGCGGAAAAACTTACCCAAACGGCATCGGAGTTCATGCTCCAAACGTTATCGTTTACGATGTCCCGGAAGGTTACGATCGGTTCAAGGCGATCGGTGGGCTCGACAACAGTGGCTCCGATCAGGCTGCGTGCGGAGATCAGGCGAGCGTTCAGTTCAGCGTCTACACGGAGAAGCCAATCGCAGGTCCTGCCAAAGCTGTTCCCGGCAAGGATTTGCTCACGAAGGTACTGGGCAAGGACGGTCCGTTTGCGGTAAGCGACAAGGATCTGGAGAAATTTCGCACGGCCGGGAAACGCGAGGAGTTTGAGAAGCTGCGTGCGGATATAGAAGAGGCCAAGAAGTCGGCCCCAGCGATGTACGCGGTCGCGCATGGCTACGCCGAGGCGGGAGCTGCCGACATGCGAGTTTTCGTGCGAGGCAACCCCGCCCGACAGCGCGAAGTCGCTCCGCGGCGGTTCTTGCGAATCCTCGCAGGCGAAAGTCGTCCGCACTACACGAACGGAAGTGGACGCCGGGAACTCGCCGAAGCGATCGCCAGTCGGGACAATCCGCTCACGGCGCGCGTGATCGTCAATCGAATCTGGCAGCATCATTTTGGTCGTGGAATCGTCGCGACGCCGAGCAACTTCGGTAAACTGGGCGAGGCTCCGACACATCCTGAATTGATCAACTACCTCGCCGCTCGCTTCCTTGAATCCGGCTGGTCAATCAAGACGCTCCACCGCGAAATCATGCGGTCCTCGACTTACCAGCTAAGTACCGCGTTCAGCGAATCGAATGCCAACATCGACGGCGACAACCGCTTTCTGTGGCGGATGAACCGACGGCGTCTCGACGTTGAGGCTTGGCGCGACGCGCTGCTCGATGTTTCCGGGCGGCTCGACCGAACGCTCGGCGGGCCATCGACCGATCTGTCGGACGCGAACAATGTTAGGCGAACGGTTTACGCGAGGATCAGCCGCCATGAACTCGACAATCTGCTGCGGCTGTTTGATTTTCCTGACGCCAACATCACGAGTTCGAAACGGAGCGAAACGACGGTGCCGCTGCAGCAGCTCTTCGTTTTGAACAGCGCGTTCATGGTCGAGCAGGCGAAGGCTTTTTCCGAACGGCTTCACCGTGAAGCTCCGGACAATGACAACGTTAAAATTCGCCGGGCCTTTGCTCTGGCCTACAGCCGGCCGCCGACGGAACTTGAAATCGAGCTTGGGTTGGCGTTCCTCAGCGGCGAACACGATCCAGAAAGCAAGCTAACACTCTGGCAGAGATACGCTCAGGTGTTACTGGGCGGCAATGAGTTCATTTATCTGGACTAACAAACCATGAACACCTACTCCCAACAGTTCGGCCTCACCCGTCGCGAGTCACTCCACAAAATGGGAACCGGACTTGGCGTGCTCGGTCTCGCTGGGATCCTCGCTCAGGACGGGGCGCTGGCGACCCCAGCAGCTGCTGGTAAGTCATCCAGCCCGCTCGCCCCGAAATCGCCGCATTTCGCGCCACGAGCGAAGCACATTATCCACCTGTTTATGAACGGGGGCCCCTCTCAGGTCGACACCTTCGATCCGAAGCCAGCTCTCGCCAAATTCAACGGCAAGCGCCCCCCGAGTGCTGACCTGAAAACGGAACGAAAAACCGGCGGCTTGCTGATGTCGCCGTTCAAGTTTCAGAAGTACGGCGAGTCTGGTATAGAAGTAAGCGAGCTGTTTCCCCACGTCGGTTCCTGCATCGATGACATCTGCGTGATCCGTTCGATGCACACGAACATCCCGAACCACGAACCGGCGTTGCTGATGATGAACAGCGGTGAGACGCAGCCGACGCGGCCCGCAATGGGATCGTGGTTGCAGTACGGGCTCGGTAGTGAGAATCAGAATCTGCCCGGCTTTGTGGTGCTCTGCCCGGGTAAGCCGGTTGTTGGGCCTCAGCTGTGGAGTAACAGTTTCCTGCCCGGCATTTATCAGGGCACGCACATCAATCACGCCGAAAGCGTCGACCCGCAAAAAGTCATCCGCGATATCAACAATCCGTATCTCACGAGCGGCGATCAACGGCATCAGCTTGACCTTCTGAAACGCATGAACGAGCTGCATCTGGAGCGGCGCGGCGGTCGTGACAATCGGCTTGAAGCGCGAATCGAATCCCTCGAAATGGCGTTCCGGATGCAGACCGAGGCGCAGACGGTTTTTGATCTGGGGCGAGAGACGGAGGCGACTCGCGAAGCCTACGGTTCCGGCCAATTCGCGAACGGCTGCCTCGCCGCACGGCGGCTTGTTGAGAGCGGGGTGCGAATGGTGCAGGTCTACTATGGCAACGGGCAGCCATGGGACGATCACGGCAACATCAAAGCGCACGCCGACAAGGCAAAGAACGTCGACCAGCCGATCGCGGCGCTCATCAACGATCTCAAGGATCGGGGACTGTTGGACGATACATTGATCATCTGGGGCGGCGAGTTTGGCAGGACTCCCGTAGCGGAAAACGGAAACGGCCGGGACCACAACCACCACGGATTCACCATGTGGCTGGCTGGAGGCGGCGTGAAAGGCGGCATGACCTACGGCGCAACGGACGAATTCGGATTCGCCGCAGTCGAGAACAAGGTCCACGTCCACGATCTACACGCCACCATCCTGCATCTGATGGGCCTCGACCATGAGAAGCTCACATTCCGCTACAGCGGCCGCGACTTTCGACTAACCGACGTGCATGGACGTGTGATTCACGAGCTGTTTGCTTAGCTTGGAAGCAGGATTGAAAACTCAACCGCGCGGTTTCAAATTCGGAAAAACATTCCCCATCGCCTGCTGTAAAAGCAGACCGTCATTCCCGTAAACCACAAAGCGAGCACCTTGATCGATCGTGCGCTGAGCCTGCATAACTGTGCCGAACCAACTGCCAGCTGCGATCTTATGTTTCGCTCCTATGTCTATAATTTTTTGAATCGTAGCGATAAGATCCGGGTGATCGTACTCTTTTGGAATCCCCATGTTGGCAGTGAGATCGCCCGGGCCCACGAACAGGGCATCGACGCCGGGAATAGAACAAATACCCTCGAGATTTTCGACTGCGGGTATCGATTCAATCATAGGAATGAAAACAGTATCGGCGTTTTTCTCCGCGATGTAATCGCGAGTTTTGTCGCTTGGCCATTCACCCGTCGCGAGAACCTTGTCGAGTCGCTTGCCCTTTAGCGGCCGATAGATCGCGGCGGCGGCGAGGCGTTTGGCTTCCTCGAAATCTTCGACATAGGGCACGACAACGCCATCGTAGCTATCGCAAACTTTGGCGACATCTGATTCGTCACGGCCGTGAGTGCGGGCGAGACAGGCGATGCCGCGTGCCTGAAGCGCGTGACGAAGGGGCAGAAATTCGGCGAGGTCGTATGCCGTGTGCTCCGGTGTGACGATAACGAAGTCTAGCATGTCATCCGGCAACTTCGGGACGATCGACGGATCGGTCAGATGTGCGATCAGCGTTCCGTAAACCGTTTTGCCGGCCTTGAGTTTTTCTTTAAGAATTTTTCCGCTCATAATATCAAAGGAGGCCAAGTGCGTTTTCGCGAGTCTTCAGAGGAAATTTAACGGGACCGCCGACACGGTGGGATTCAAACACAGAATTCAGCATCTCGATGACGATCCGCCCCTGATACACGTCGCACTCCGGGTGCCGGTCGTCACGGATCGCCTGGATCAGGTCTTTGCAGGCCACGATATTGCCTTCGAGTCGATAATCACCCTCAAAAGGCTCCGGTTTACCGATTCCCGCGCTGGTGATGATTTGCCATTTACTACCGCTCAGAGCAGGGCACCAGGCCGAGTCCTGAAGGATCGCCGCTGGCGGCAGATAACCGGTTTGAATTTCAATGATGCCTTGCGATCCCATGATCTGAAGGCCAAACCGCCACGGACGACCCGCGCCCGTTCCTCTCACGGAATCAAAGGTTGCGATGCGGCTTTCATCGAGCCCAAAGACGGCATGGACCGTATCGCCCGCGAGGGGGCCAAGCGCTTCACGACCAGGTTTTACATCAGCTTTGGTAATAGGTTTACCGTCCTGTTCGATACTGGCAAAACACCATTCAGGTTCGCCGCCTAGAACGTGAATCAAGTTCATGAGATGACTCCCCAGCACCAGCATGTCTTCACCGCCGCCTCGCTTCGCGTCTTCTTTTCCACGTCCGCGAATCTCCATGACCTTACCAATCGCTCCGTCCTGAATCAAGCCTGACACAACATCCAAAACAGGGCTATATCGGGTCACGTAACCCAGCGCGAGTTTTACTTTGTATTTCTCAGCCGCGGCGACCATATCATCAGCCTCGGCGGGAGTGAGGCACATCGGTTTCTCCATGTAGGCGTGAATGCCACGTTCGGCAGCAGCGAGAAACATTTCGCGATGCTGATCGGGATGTCGGGTGCAGATCGAAACAATTTCCGGCTTTGTTTCATCCATCATTGCCTTGTAATCTCCGAAGCCTTTTGCTGCACCAGTTCGCTTCATTGCGGCGGCGCGACCTCCTTCGTGAGGATCGGCGATCCCTACGATTTCAACATTCTCCAGGTGCCTCCAACAGACATCGAAACCATGTCCGTAATCTCCCCGCCCCGTGTGTCCGATGATTCCTACTTTGATTTTATCCGGCATATTTGTAATGAGTTAAGCATTTCTAAGGCTCGCCCAGTGCCCGTCGCGATAGGTCCGCGATAGCAACGCATTCGCCTCTTCGTCAGCTTGGATTGTTTCCGCTTCGCCATTGAAGAAAAAAGTCCGCTTCAAACGCGAAGCGATGTTCCCAAGATGACAGGCGGATGCGCTGAAATGACCGAGTTCGATGTCCGCTTGGGGGCGATTTCCATTACGGATGCAGTTTAGAAAATCTTCGTGATGAATCTCGGTGTTACGAGCGTTGGCACCGTCAGCTTTCATCTCCTCGATCAGTTTGTTCTTTTCGCCGTAAAGCCGGAAGCTGTCATTCTTTCCGAGCAGAATAAACCCTTTCGTTCCGTAAAACGCATTCCCGTTCTCGTAACCTTCCAAATTATATGGAGCCCAGATCCGCATTTCAAAAATGAGCTGCTTGCGTTGCGGATCTCTTTTTGTTGGGGCGTAGTCGAAATTTACATTTTGTTTATCGGGGAATTCCTGATCGTCATCAAAAAAGAGCTTGTTGCCAATTGCGCTAACCGATTCAGGATGCCGTCCGTCGACGCCGAGTCCCCACAACGCAAGATCGAGCTCGTGAACGCCGTCATTTCCCATATCGCCTGTGCCGAAGGCGTGTCGCCAGTGCCAATTGTAGTGCAGCCGGTTTTCGTAATACGGCACTTCCGGAGCAGGTCCGAGCCAAAGATCGTAATCGAGATTCTTGGGCGGCTTCCTGGACTTTCCATGACCGATGTCTCGACGCTTCTGGCTGTTCCACGCTTTTGCGACTAACACATCACCAATCGCACCTTCGCGAATCAGTTCCATGGCACGTTTTACGTGAACCGAATTCCGCGCCTGCGTGCCGACTTGCACGACGCGGTCGTGTTTTCGGGCGGCTTCCACCATGAGTCGACCTTCGCGGACATTATGGGAGCATGGTTTTTCGACGTAAACATGTTTGCCCGCCTCGCAGGCCAGAATGGTGGCCGGACCATGCCAATGATCCGGTGTCGCGACCGTCACCGCATCGACAGATTTCTCTTCAAGGATGCGCCGTAAATCCTGAACGACTCGCGGTCGTTTTCCTCCGGCTTTTTCCACTTCGTCAGCAGATTGCTCCGCTCGATTCAAATCTGCATCGCAAACAAAGGCCAAATCGACATCGCTCCGCGCGGCCAACAGCTTAGCGTGCGCCCGACCACGTCCTCCGAGACCAATCGCCCCAACAACTATTTTATCATTCGCACCTTGAGCGAAAAGCGAGGGCGCAGCACTCGCTATAGCAATAGCTTTCACGGCAGTACGGCGAGACATGTTCACGGGATAATTTTTCATAGTCTGTCAGGAAATTATCGAAATTTTGAATCCTTCACCAGATTCACATTTCATAATGAAAAACACGAACCTTCAGAAGGGCGCGACAACTTGGAGCGTGAAAGGAGCCCCAGTCAACTCCCAGTGACTCAGGATCGATCATGTTCATCTTCGCAGGCACAAAAACCAGCAACCATCAGGAAGGGTTGAGGAAAGCACTGATTGCTTCCTCTTACGATCATCTGAGTTGAAACTATATTCCCGGTTCATACCGGATTTGAGTTGGCTTCAGCCAATCAAAGGGAGCCGTAACCAAACAACCCTTTTGCCCTAATCGCCTCTGCGATTTGTCGCGGCACCTGGCTTTCCCACGACGAATCGCCAGACTGAATTTTCGTGAGGACGTCGTTGGAATAAGTGGAGAGACAGTCCGGATTGTAATCGGAAATCTTCTCAACCAGCTTGTTCTCGAGAAGATGCGCGTAGAGGTGGCGCAGATGTGGCGCCACCTCTAGATTGTCGGCGGTTGTGAGCTTTCCGGCGCGGTCCAATGATGGAAACGCATACAATTTCACCCCGCTCCGGAAAAGCTGCCCGAGAGATTCCAGTAGGCCACCGTCCATGCCGATGTAAAACTTTTCGTCGAGAACATCGCGCAGCCGAGCGATTCCGAGCGGCAAACCAATGGGTTTGGACGTGTACTGACCGAGATAGTTCACGAGGCGATGATAGCGTAGGAAATTT
>JBLHKS010000216.1:0-11805 GCA_047620505.1 Verrucomicrobiales bacterium
GCCGGGATCGCCATGAAGAAAGAAAACTCGGCTGCTTTGCTCGGATTGATTTTCGCCAGCATCCCGGTAGCGATTGTCGATCCAGAGCGCGAAATTCCGGGCAGAATTGCGAACGCTTGGGCGATTCCCATGACGATCGAACCGACGAGGGTCATTTCGCCGGTGTTTTCTTGCGCGGCCTTCGCCCTGCGAAACAAGCGGGGCAAAAGCAGAACCGCGCCCGTCACGATGAGCAGGCAAGAGACCAGGACCGCGCTTTCGAAAGCCGATTTGATCTGATCTTTCAGCGTCAGCCCGAAAATTACTGCAGGAATCGTGGCGACGATCAGAAGAAGGACCGTTTTGTGGTGAATATTGAATTTCGTCGAGAAAATCCCGACCGTCATCGCGATCAGACGTCGGTGAAAATAGATCAGGACCGAAAGCAGGGTTCCGAGGTGAACCGCAACCGCGAAAGTGATCCCGTCACTCGAGTGAGAATCCATTCCGACTCCGAGAAGTTCGCCAGTCAGAACCAAGTGCCCCGACGACGAAATCGGGAGGAATTCCGTGAATCCCTGGACGATCCCAAGGACGATTGCGTGCCACAACTCCATCATTTGGCGGGAGTGTTAGGGGATTCCGCAGGCGGAGCAAGGGAAAATCCACGAGCGAATTCAGATTTGGCCAATAAAGTCTGTAATTTCCACATTTCGAGATTGTGAGAAGGCCTGCGTTTCCTATTATTAACCGGTTCTCCTCAAGACTGAATGCCCTCCCAGATTTTTATCAGCGCCGTTCCCGAAGAGTTCGGCAGTTATACCGATCAGCTTGCGGCGGCCCTTCGGAAGCGAGATTTCTCCGTCGCACGCCAGACTGACTTCGAAGCCGGTCGTGGCTCGCTTCTCGGCAATCTCGACGCCTACCTTCAGCGCTGCGACATCGTGATCTGCCTCATCGGCGAACGTTACGGAGCCGAACCGGCCTACGCGGAATCCAAGGAGCACGGCCAGGGCCGTTATTCGCTGACTCAATGGGAGTACCTGATCGCCAGAGAATGCGGAAAGACGATCCACGTTTTTTTCCCCGAGCCAACTGCGCTACGGGATGAGGATGAGCCGGAAAAACGCTCGACTCGCGATCGGCAGGCCGCCTTCTGGGCTGAGGAGATCGAGGTAAAAACTGTTCCGCGGGAGCCGTTTCACAACGTCGACGACGTCGTTAAAAAAGTCCTCGCGATTTCAGGCCTCGAGCCAAACGAAGAAGTCCGAACTGTCGCCGATCCGCTCGCTCGCGAGCTCGACACCGAATGCCCTTACGTTGGCCTGCGCCCGTTCGAACGAAGCGAGCGACTTCAGTTCCTGACTCGCGACACGCTGATTCGGCAGCTGCTGAGGCGAATCGAGTTTTCACCGCTGACGACTGTGTTTGGCGCTTCCGGCTGCGGAAAGAGTTCAATCCTTCGAGCCGGAGCCCTGCGCGACTGGGCTCAGGAACACGGTGATAACGGAAAAATCATCTTCACCGCCCCCTGCGCCGACCCCTACGAAGGTCTCGTCGCGGGATTCGCCCGTGCCGGATTCGACAAGGACGAAGTGCGCGCGATCGCCGCCCCCCACATCGAAGACCCGGACGGAGCCGCCGGTGCGGTGTCCTCGGACGTGTTTCACGACCTCAGCCGAAATCTCCTCGAGGACGGTGAAAAATGGCTCATTGTGATCGATCCGTTCGAGGAAATGTTCGTCCGCGGCCAGCGCGCGCAGAGACTTTTGACCGAGCGATTCGTTGCTTCGATCGTCAGCCTGATCAAGGAAGAGCCGAAAGACATCCGCCTGGTTTTGACAATGCGAGACGACCTGTTCGGGCTGATCCAGTCGCACTCCGAGCTCTTTCCGCTGATCGATTCTAACCTCTTTCGAATCCCGGAAATCCTCGGCGATGATCTTCGCCAGATTATCGAGGAACCCGCAGCCAAACAAGGCGTCATTTTTGAGCGCAGCCTCGTCGATCGGATCGTCGACGAAGTCTCGGATCGCCCCGGATTGCTCCCGCTGATGCAGCACGCTTTGATGGCGCTGTGGGAAAATTCCGACGTCGCCGGCCGGATGCTGACGATCGATGCGCACGAGGCCAACGGCGGCGTTGAAGGCGCTCTCGGCCGCGAACTCGACGTATTTTACGAGGGCCTGAACGAACACGAGCAGCGAACCGTTCGAAATGTCCTGCTTACTCTTGTCGATATTTGCGAGCCTCCGCGTGGAGCCCGGCATGTTGGGAAATCGGCGACACGCGACGACATAATCTCGATCGGCGGCCTCGAACTTCTTCAGCAGCTGCTGGACGATGCTGGAATTCTCCGCGCCACCGGCCCAGGCGGCGAGATCATCGAATTTGCCCACGAAGCGGTGATTGACGGCTGGTCTCGGCTGAAAATCTGGGCTCGCGACCGGCGCGAAGCGATGATTTTGCGTCCGCTCCTGCAGGAAGACGCAACTCGATGGGAAACCCGCCGCCGCAAATCCGAATGGGCCGAGGCGCGCGTGGTACTTTGGGAAGGATCGCGTCTCGCCAAGGTCGAAGAACTCGATGCAAACGGCGATTTCCAGCGAGTCGGCGGGATCGGATCGCTCGAACGCCGTTTTCTCGAAGCCTGCACTCGCCGAAAGGACAACCTCGACGTTATCGATCTCCGCAAGCGGCTTTTCGAATCGTCCGAGCGCTGGAAATGGCTGAAGCGACGGCGTCAATGGCTCAAAGCTCGCGGCGAATTGTGGACCGGATCTGATCTGGAACGAACCGTCGAATGCTGGAGTGGCGGTCAGTTCAAATTGTTAGCCGATTTCAACGATCTCGGAAATCTCGAGCGTCTGGAAAAGGAATTCGTTCGCGCGAGCGTTGCCCGACGTGACCGGACGATGCGACGCTGGCGACTTCGATTCTGGCTGATCGCGCTCGTCGCGTTGTTTGCGATTTTCGCCGTTTCCCGGCCATGGACTCATCAAGGGCTCAAGCGGATGGGTTGGGATCATCCGTCGTTAGAAAAATGGTTTGGCTGGCTCGACAGACAGCCAGTTGCGGCTGAGGTCGAAGCGGAACCCGCAGCTCCGGACGCGACCGATTAAGCTGGGCTCGATCCCAGCAGCTGCTGGTTGCAAACCCGGCGATCCTACCCAACTTTCGCGCCGACATGTCCAGCCTCGACACCATTTGGGATCACGCCAATCCGCAACTCCGCGACCTTGTTTCTTACGAACCCGGGAAACCGATCGAAGACGTCGCTCGCGAACTCGGTTTGAAACCGGAGGAAATCCTCAAACTCGCGTCTAACGAAAATCCTCTCGGGCCTTCACCGAAAGCGGTCGAGGCGATGAAGGCGGCGGCCGAAGTGGCCCATATTTATCCGGATGGCGGCGGCTGGAAGCTGCGAAACGCGATCGCAGAAAAATTTGGCCTGGAGCGCGAAAACGTCGTCATCGGAAACGGGTCGAACGAGGTTATCGAGTTAGTCGGTCATGCTTTTCTTCGGCCGGGCAACAACATCGTCGTCGCCGACCACGCATTCGTGGTTTACAAGCTGATGGCGAAGCTTTTCGGGGCCGAAACGATCGAAATTCCCGATCCTGGATTCGTCCACGATCTCGATGCGATGGCCGCGGCGATCACGCCGGAAACGAAGGAGGTTTTCATCGCGAATCCTAACAATCCGACAGGGACGCTCGTCGGCCAGGACGCAATCGAGCGGTTCATGGACCGGGTTCCCGATCACGTGATCGTGGTTTTTGACGAGGCCTACTACGAGTTTCTCGAAGAGCCACCGGACACGCTTAAATTTGTCCGCGAAGGCCGGAATGCGATCGTTTTGCGGACGTTTTCGAAGATCCAGGGACTCGCAGGGCTTCGGATCGGCTACGGACTCGCGCCCAAGCCGCTGGCTGACGTTTTGCAGAAATGCCGACAACCGTTCAATGCGAATGCGATCGCTCAGGCGGGTGCTTTGGCGGGTTTGCAGGACGACGACCACCAGAATCGGACGCGTGAGATGAACCGAGTCGGCCTGCGGTTCTACGAGGAAGAATTGCCGAAATTGAACCTCGAATTCGTCCCGAGTTTCGCGAATTTCGTCATGGTTAACGTCGGCGATGGCGACCGGGTTTTCACCGAGATGATGAAGCAGGGCGTGATCATTCGGGCGATGCGCAGTTACAAATTACCGGACTGGGTTCGGATCACGATCGGAACCGCAGAGCAGAATCGAAGATGCCTCGAGGTGCTTAAAAACGTCATCGCGCAATAACTCGTTCGTGATCAGCAACTTGGCCAACCAGCAAAGTTTGTATGCGAAAAACCAGTGTGAGAGTCATTCTCACTCCTGCGCGAACAGCTGACAACCAGCGACTTACGACTTCTTGAGGAGATTGGCATGAATTCGGCTTTTAAAGGCCTTCGAATTAAGCCATGAGCCAGACCAGCCCAGATACGAAATCGCCACGCAAAGTCTTGATCATCGATGACGATGAGGAGTTTGCGGAATCGCTAACGATGTCCTTGGGGCGTGGAAGCGATTTTGAAGTCGCCTATGAAACCTGCTCAGGTCGTGCCCGAGCGACAGCGCGCGAGTTTCAGCCAGATTTGATCTTGCTCGATGTGATGTTGAACAAGATTTCCGGTTCTGATCTTTATTTTCTCTTTCAGCGCGACGCTGACCTCAAAAATACGCCGGTGATCGTGCTTTCGGCGCTGATCGAAGAGGAAAGCGCTGGCGGAAAGGAAGTTGCCTACGGAATCGGTCTGCTTCGACGGCTACCGGCATTTCCGAAGCCATTTCGACTCAGCGGCTTGATCGAGGCTGTGAATCGGGAGATCGATAAGGCCGAAGAAGCGGCTCAGGTCAGCCGCCCGACTCCAAGTGGCCGGATCTCCGGAGATCAGACGACGGTCGCGGTTGCTTGAGGCGCTGGAGCTGGCTCCGTCGCAACGGGATCGGCCAAGTCCTGGGTGGACGCCGTGATCATGATCTTTTGCCAGATTTTGCGGGAGAGCCCGCTGGTCAGCGATTCGATTTCGTTCACGCCAGAGAGCGTTAGCGGATCGTCGAAATCCTGAACCAACATCGCAGCAAGTTTGCTGACGATCGAAAGCATTTCGCTGCAATAATCGAAATACCGCTTCAATTCGTGGCTGGTCAAATCGCGTTCAGGCGAAGATAAAGTTCGCTGATAAGACCGAGTGACGCTTTCGGGATCCTTCGTCAGCTGATGCATATCAATGATGTGCGCGAGCGATCTCAGCTTGTGAATCATGTCCAGCGCCTTCGCCCGCTTGACCCGCCGCTCTCGCCTGATGAGAAAATAGATTGCGATTGCGATGAAAATCAGATCGTTGACGAGCGATTCGGCCGTTTGAACGAGATCCGAAAAGCTGAGCTTCTTGAGATCCGGATTCATCGAGACGAACATCCAAGCCAAAGCCCCGATAATCCCGGCAATAACCAATCCCGAGATCACTCGATGAATGATGAGCGGCTTGCTGAGTTCCTCCGACACGGCAGCTGACTCCCTTGCCGTATCGCAGACGTCGCCAACCACTTCGGTGATCCCGCGATCCGGAAACCGCTCAGTCATCCGAGCGCGAAGGCGATCGACCGTTTTGATGATTGAGCTGGACTTCAGGTGGGCCATCTGGCGATCAGCTTAAAGTGGGTCTGGCCGATTTCCAGTCGCAAGATTGCTCGTAGGCGTGCGCGACTCGCAGGACGTCAGCTTCGCCAAACGCCTTGCCTAAAATCTGGAGTCCGACCGGCAGCTGCTGGCCTTTTTCCCCAGCAAACCCGCATGGAAGGCTGATCCCGCAGATCCCAGCGAGGTTCGCCGAAATCGTATAAATATCCGCCAAATACATCTGAAGCGGGTCCTCGGTTTTCTCGCCGATTTTGAAAGCCGGCGTCGGCGATGTCGGCGAAACCAGGACGTCGACTTTCTCGAATGCAGCCTCGAAATCCTGACGAATCAAGCTGCGAACAAGCTGCGCGCGTTTGTAGTAGGCCTCGTGGTAGCCGCCGCTCAAAACGTAGGTTCCCAGAATGATCCGCCGCTTCACCTCATCACCAAATCCTTCGGCGCGTGATCGCGTGTAGTGATCGAGAAGGTTCTCGACATCCGCCGCGCGATGCCCATAACGAACGCCGTCGAATCGGGCGAGATTCGCAGACGCCTCGGCAGTCGCGATGATGTAATAAACCGCCACGGCCGGCTCGGTGTGAGGCAGGCTAACCTCGATCACCTCCGCACCCAGGCTCTCCAGCTTCTTGATCGCTGTTTCGACCGCGTTTTTGACGCCAGCGTCGAGGCCTTCGGCAAAATATTCCTTCGGCAGGCCGATTTTCAGGCCTTTGATGTCGCCAGTGAGCGATTTTTGGTAATCCGGGACTTTTTCCTCCAAACAAGTCGAATCCCGACCGTCGCCGCCGGCAATCGCTTGAAGAAGCAACGCAGAATCTTCGACCGACTTGGTGATCGGCCCGATTTGATCCAGCGAAGACGCGAACGCGACTAACCCGTAACGAGAGACTCGCCCGTAGCTCGGTTTGAGCCCGACGACGCCACAAAACGACGCCGGCTGCCGAATCGAGCCGCCCGTGTCGCTCCCGAGAGCCGCGATCGCCGTATCCGCAGCGACGACAGCCGCCGAACCGCCGCTTGAACCGCCTGGAGCACGGGTGAGGTCCCAGGGATTCCGTGTTTGCTGAATTCCAGAATTTTCCGTCGAAGAACCCATCGCAAACTCATCCATGTTGGCTCGTCCGAGCGGGATCGCGCCCGCGGCGAGCAGATTTTCGATCACAGCAGCGTTGTAAGGCGATTGATAGCCGTCCTTGAGCATTTTCGAAGCGCACCAACAGGGCTGATCTCTTACGTTAATCAGATCTTTGATCGCGATCGGCACCCCACCGAGCGGCTTCGACAAATCAGCAGCTGCTGCGTCGGCGAGAGCCGTCTCAAAGTCGAGCGAGAGATACCCTTTAACCTCAGAATCACGCGTTTCAGCGGCTGCGCGAATCGATTCGATCGCATCGGTCGGAGTCGCCTCACCCTTTTCGTAAGCGGCGCGGAGTTGGGAAATTGTGAACGTGGAAAGTTCCATTTTCAGTAGAATAAATCTTAAATTACCTCAGCCGCGCTACGCGTCCTCAACGACCTTCGTCACCGCGAATTGCTCGTTCAACACCTGCGGCGCGTTTCGAAGCACGTCCTCGCGCGACAACGATTCGCGCAATTCGTCCTCCCGCATCACGTCAAAAACCGGGCTGGCATGCGCCATCGGCTCGACGCCGGAAACGTCGATCGAATCGATCTGCCTCATATAATCGAGTACGCTGACGAGTTGCCCCTGGTAGCGCTCTTTTTCCTCTTCGCTCAATTTCAAGCGCGCAAGATTGGCCACGTAGCCGACATCAAATTCCAGATCTGCCATGATGCGCGAATGATGCGCCATCCACGATTCGAGGCAACGGGAAATGCGCCTCGGGCTGGATTCTTATCGCTTCGACAATCGATAAAACATCACAAGTCCTAACGAAAGAAACACAACGTTGGGCAGCCAGATGAGAAGCTGAGGGTAGGCACCCGGGTCCTCGTGAAAAACCTCCGCGATGACCAGGAAAAGGAAATAACCAATCGCGACAACGAGGCTGATCGCAAATCCAGCAGATGTTTCCCGACGTTGCGCCGTGATCCCGAGCGGAATCCCGATCAGCGCAAAAGTCAGGCAGGCAAACGAGAGCGAAAACCGCTTTTGGTACTCTGTCTTCAGCGACGAAACTCGCCGAATCGCGCGGTCGTGGTCTTTTTCGGTCTCGCGGAGCAAATCTTCTTTTTCGCGCCGCACCAATTTTTGCTCCTGCTCAGAATCCGTCAGCAAATCGCCTTCTTTCACCACGGGCGTGTCCTTGAGCCATTGCTTTAACTCTTCCACCTCCGCCAGAGTCGTCCCGATCAACACTTCCGCCACCCCCTGAGCTTCCTTCAATTCCGGCGCGGTCATGAAGCTCGGCCGCTCCTTTTTGTGCTTTTCACGGAGTTGATCCAACGGCACCTCGGGAGTCGCCGTCTCCGCCGCAACCGTCTGGACAACGATAAAGTCGCTGTCCGCACCACCCGCCTTTTCCATGTGGGCGCCTTGCATTTCGAGGACGAGGATTTCATTTTCCTCCCCATCCAATCTGATCGTCGCATGCTGAGCCAGCATCACGCTTTCAGGTCGCCTGCGGGCGTCCAGCTTGAGCAGTTGAAAATTAAGGAGCCGATATTCGCCTTCTTCAGCTCCAGGCGGAACATATTTCGCCCTCGAATAGGCGAGGTAACCGGGTAAAGTCGTCACGACCTCATCGTCGACGAACATCGCGCCTGGGTTCTCCGTTGCGAGTTCGAAGAAAATCCGGTGCATCCGCGCTTTCGACTTCGGCGAAACATCGACATTCATCCAGAAAGTGAACGCCGTCAGCCCGATTGCGATGACAAAAACCGGTGCGCAGATTCTCGTCATGCTCAGCCCCGTCATTTTTAAAGCCGTCAGCTCGTTGTCAGCCGAAAGCCGCCCGTACGAGAGCAAAATCGCCGTCAAAAATCCCCACGGAACTGTGAAAATCAGCGAATACGGCAAAACGTTGAGCATGAACTCGATCACGAATCCCCAACCGATATCCGGATGCTTGTCCAGCTCTCGAACCAGCTTCTGAAAGACGCTGCCAAGCACCAGCACGATGCTGAGCACGGCTACGCCAAACAGGGTCGCGTGCAGGACCTGTTTGCCGATATAACGGTCGATGAGTTTGAACATTTTTATCTAGCGAACCCATCCTGGACCGAGGACCGGGCGTTCGCAATCGCTGACTTCCGCATGACGAAAATGTAAGGCGGGAGCAGCAGAAATCAGCAACTGCTAAAAGTGGTGATGCTCCAAAAGCGTCCGGAAAATCCCGCTCATCCCCTCGTCGTCGACGTCCGTCGTCGCTTCGATCCGTTCCTGCAATTCGACCAACTGCACAGTCACGAGTTGCAGCCGATTGGCCAGCATTCGCGAGACTTGGAGATTCAATTCCGGATGATCGCGTAGAAACTGCTCGCCATCCTCAGCCACCAGAAACTCGCACGGTTCTTCCGCAATGATCGTCGCCGTATGCGGGCGATCGAGAAGCACCGAAACCTCGCCCAACACCGCTCCAGGCGAAGCGATCGTCGTTATGGTCGTCTGCCGCTTCTGCACCTCAACAACTCCACGTTTAAGGATGTAGATCGCCCCATCTTTGCGATCTTCGTGCATCACGACCTCACCTTCTTCGAAAGTTTTAACTGGCAAGTGGCTGCCGGCGTCTAGAAACGTTTGCATCGCCTCCGTTCGCTCGGAGTTCCCGGTTTGCAACGAAAACCCACTCGTCCTGGCCGGCAGGTAACGCGCGAAGTCACCGCCCTCGGCGGTCGTCTTGATGAACTCGTTTCGATCGCCGATAAATCGAGTCATGTAGCGCTTCAAAAACAGCCAATCCGCCAACTTCCCAAGCGGTCCGAGCGGCGAGGTGAAATCAAAGCGATCAACCATCCGCGTCCCAGCAGCTGCTGGCTCGAAATAGTGATCGTGCTCGATTTTCGCGAAAGCTCCCTTCAGCATCGTATCGCGAAAATGTCGTGGCCGGTCGAACGCGGTTATATCCGAAGTCAACCGCTGCCGAACCCCGAAATGCGTCGCTTCCCAGGTCACCGTTTCGCCGAATTCGATCAATCCTGATGTCCGTCCGTCCACGGCCCGCTCGCGAGTCTTCGCCGTTGACTGCGAATGAAGATCGATGCTCCGCGCGAGGTCGAAAACGACTTCGACAGGCGCTTTGACCACGGTTTCCAGTTCAATCACGGGCATCCCTCCCGTTGCCTTCATTTCGCGCGATCGCAACCTCAAGTCCAATCCGACCCCAATCGCGGCAATTTCGGTGATGCTCCTGGTTTACTCGACAATCTGGACTGCGCTTTTGTTTTACACGATCGCCGTCGCCTGGCTGGCGTTCGAGCCGCGCCCGTCTTCCTGGCCGCGCAATTTCTGGACAGTCGGCTGCGTTTTGTTCGTTATCCATGTCGTTAGCGTCTTCGCCTTCATCCATAACTGGAGCCACGACCACGCGATGGCCCACACGCGCTCAGAAACGATGAAATTAACCGGCGTCGATAGCGGATCTGGGCTCTACCTCAACTACCTCTTCGCCTTGATCTGGCTTGCCGACACGATCTGGTGGTGGATCGTCGGCAAAAACCGCTACCGACAACGCAGCCGCCTCATTTTTGGCCTGATCCACTTCTACTTTCTCTTCATGATCTTCAACGGCGCATTTCTATTCGTCGAAAGCCCACGCCGCTGGCTCGGTCTGTTGTTGACTGCGGTCGGATTCGGCTCTGTCGTCCGAACTCTCCTCCAAAAATCACGACGCGATGTCCGAAGTTCCGAACCCCAATCCTAAAGTCGTTTTTGTCACAGCCGGCGGGGCTGGAATGTACTGCGGCAGCTGCATGCGGGACAACACCCTCGTCAGGAATCTCATGGCGATGGGCTGGAACATCGAGCTTGTCCCGGCCTACACTCCGGTCCGAACAGACGAGGAAAACGTCAGCATCGATCAGGTTGTTTTTGGGGGCGTTAACATGTTTTTGCAGCAGAAAATCCCGCTTTTCCGCTGGCTCCCGCGTTGGATGGATCGCTGGCTCGACAACCCAAAACTGCTCAAATCGCTCACGTCGAAATCGATCAAAATCGACCCGAAGCAGCTCGGCAAAATGACTCTCGCAACCGTCGAAGGCGAGTCCGGAATCCTCCGAAAGGAACACCGCCGCTTCGTCGATTTTTTGCGCGAACACAGCAAGCCGGATCTCGTGAATTTAACGAATTTACTCATCGGTGGCTGCATTCCGCTCATCCGGCGTCAGCTTCCCGGAAAACCAATTCTCGTAACCCTGCAAGGCGACGATCTCTTCCTCAATCAGCTCACCGAACCGTGGAAAACCAGGGTTCTCATGCGCATGCGCGAAGTCGCGAAGGAGGTCGATGGATTCGTAACTTTCAACCAGTACTACGCCGACTTTATGGGCGAGCAGCTGCTGATTCCGCCGGAGAAATTCCACATCGTACCGCTCGGCGTTGAGACTGAAGATTTTCTAGCGTTGGAGCGAGAACCTGGCCGTCCGCCGACCGTCGGATTTTTCGCGCGGATCTCTCCGGAAAAGGGATTTCACAACGCGGTCGACGCCTTCATCGAATTGCACAAGATTCCGGGAATGCAAGACGCTCGCTTGCTCGCCGGAGGTTGGCTTGGAGCCAACGATCAAGAGTTTTACGAAGCGCAAATCGCGAAGTTGAAGGCAGCGAATCTCGAAGCGCAATTTCACTACATCGGCAGCCCGGATCGCGACGGCAAACTCCAGTTTTTTCGCGAAATCGACGTCTTCAGCGTGCCTACCGATTACCATGAGCCAAAAGGTCTCTACGTTCTCGAAGCTCTCGCCGCCGGCCTCCCAGTCGTTCAGCCGAAGCACGGCGCTTTTGTGGAAATGCTAGGCGAAAATCCGGCTGCCGTCCTTGTTCAGCCAGGCGAGCCCCAAGCGCTGGCTAACGCATGGAGCGAGCTCCTGGCCAACGAGTTCAAGCGCCTCGAAATGGGCAAATCCGGCCGAAACCTTTCCGCAGAAAAGCTGAACGCCGCCGAGATGGCCCGCCGCACCGCCGAGACGTATCAGAAATTCTGCTAACCAAAAATCGGGGGGACGAATTTTGATCCGCCCCGTTTGGTAG
>JBLHKS010000217.1:0-11608 GCA_047620505.1 Verrucomicrobiales bacterium
AGTCGCTGGTGCAGGTGCAGGTGCGGGAATCGCTGGTGCAGGCGCTGGAGTCGCTGGTGCAGGCGCTGGAGTCGGCGGTGCAGGCGCTGGAGTCGGCGCTGGAGTCGGCGGTGCAGGCGCTGGAGTCGGCGCTGGAGTCGGCGGTGCAGGCGCTGGAGTCGGCGGTGCAGGCGCTGGAGTCGGCGGTGCAGGCGGTGCAGCACCGTCAGGGGCGGGAGCATCCGTTTTCGGATCAACTTTCGGATCATCCGGAAGCGCAATCCCAACTGGTGGAGGCGGCGGCGGGAGATCCGGATCCGCTTTCGGAGTTGGCAGCGCTTCGGAATCTTTTTCTTTAAGTGATTTGGCTGCCAATTCAGCCCGCTGAGTCGAAATCGCGACCCAAGAACTACCAGGGTGATTTCTTGGAATGACTTCGTACTCCTGACGGGCCTTCTCAAACTCGCCGGCCTTCATCGCAAGATCCGCGAGACGAATTTCGGCCAGAGCACGAAGTTCTGACTCCTCATCGATGTCAGCGTAGTGTTTTCTGGCTTGAACGGGATTACCCGCATCGTCAGCGAATCGGCCGAGGATCATGTGGGCTTGCGCGACTCGAGGATGATCGTCATGATTCTTGAGGAATCCGACAAGCGTCGTCCGAGCCTGATCGACATTGCCTTCGTCTTCTTGATACCCGGCTTTGCGAAGCATCGCGTTCCCGGCTTCCAGAGTCCCCGGATATTTGGTGATGACTTCGTCGAGTTCCTGAATCGATGCGGCCTTGGTGGATTCCCAACCGCGTTGCAGGGACTTCCGATCGCCCGCGCCTTTAAACCAGAGCACCAAGACACCGATGATCATGACGGCAACGATGCCGCCGATGATCGGGAGCCGATATTTATCGACAAATTCTTCTGCCGAAGGGCCCTTCATGACATCGGCGATCGCCGTGTTCATCGGCTCATCGGGTTGGGTCGACTGATCAGCCTGCGCCTCAGTTTCCTGATCCAACGCTTCGGTTTCAGCTGCTGCAATCTCCGCAGGCTGGGTAGACCGCTTGGTCGGTTGATTCCGGTTTTTAGATTTTCTTTTGGACATGGCGAGTTCAGACGTCGGTCGATCAGCAAATTCGGCAGCAATCAGCTGGCCGGGCAGATAGATACCCAGCTACTGAAAACTGCCAACAGAAAACTGTGCTCAGGCTAGCCTCCAACTGCGGCGCGGGCTTCCTCAGCCAACGGAGTCGAAAGGTAGCGCTCTCCGGTAGAACAAAGAAAGACCACGATCGTCTTGCCTTTGTTTTCTGGACGTCTGGCGACTTCCAAGGCGGCGACGACGTTCGCTCCCGAGCTGATCCCGCAGAGAATACCTTCTTCTTTGGCGAGACGGCGCGCCATCACGAAAGATTCGTCGTTCCCGACTTTCACGCAGCCATCGACAATATCCATGTGGAGGTTGCCAGGAACGAAACCGGCTCCCGTGCCCTGAATTTTATGCGGCCCGGGCTTCAATTCTTCTCCGGCCAACGTCTGGGAAATGACTGGCGAATCCGCTGGCTCCATTGCGATCGCCTGAAATCCCGGCTTACGGGGCTTGATCACCTCCGCGCAACCCGTGAGCGTTCCACCCGTCCCGACACCCGCGACGACGATGTCGACCGCGCCGTCCGTGTCGTTCCAGATTTCTTCAGCCGTCGTTTTGCGATGAATCGCCGGATTCGCTTCGTTCTGAAACTGCTGCGGCATCCAAGCATTCGGAGTTTCCTCGAGGAGTTCCTCGGCCTTCGCAATCGCGCCCTTCATGCCTTTCGGCCCAGGCGTGAGCACCAGCTCGGCTCCCAGCATCGCAAGCAACGTCCGACGTTCCAGGCTCATCGATTCTGGCATTGTCAGGATCAATTTATAGCCCTTGCAAGCGGCCACGAATGCAAGAGCAATCCCGGTGTTTCCGCTGGTCGGCTCGATGATGACCGTGTCGGCGGTGAGGATCCCTTTTTGCTCAGCGTCCTCGATCATCGCCATTCCGATGCGGTCTTTGACGCTTCCGAGCGGGTTAAAAAACTCGCATTTTGCGAGAATCGTGGCGTCCACGCCCTCGGTGACTTTATTGAGTTTGACGAGCGGCGTGCGGCCGACGGTTTCGACGATGTTGTTGTAGATATTGCCCATTTTTTTGGAGAGGTTAGTTTGAGATGCGGCAGTTTAGGGAGGGATGCGAGGTTGACAAGCGCACAAATTCCCGGAGCCGTGGCGCATGCCCGAATTGATCCCGAACCAGCAGCTGCTGGCTCACCTGGCCGAGATTCCCGATTGGAGTCGTCAGGGAGGTGCGATTCGGCGGACGTTTGAATTCGATGCGTTTCTCGACGGGATCGAGTTCGTTCGGAAGGTCGCGAATCTGGCCGAGGAAGCCGATCACCACCCGGATATCGATATACGTTGGCGAAAAGTTCACCTGCTGCTCACGACGCATTCGGCAAGCGGGCTAACCGAGAATGACATCTCGTTGGCGAAGGCAATTGATTCGCTTTAGGCGATCACGCCATGCACCACATTTCCATGGACGTTCGTCAGGCGCATGTCGAGCCCCTGGTATTTGAAGGTCAGCCGCTCGTGATCGACGCCTAACAAATGCAGAAGCGTCGCATTGAAATCATGAACGTGAACCGGATCTTCAGCCGGTTTGTAGCCCAGCTCATCGGTTGAACCGTGCGCGTAACCGCCTTTTGAGCCACCGCCGGCCATCCAGACGGTGTAGCTCTCTTTGTGGTGATCGCGACCAGCTTTGGGGATGCTGCCGCCAGTTCCGTTTGCGCCCTGGGCCATCGGAGTGCGTCCGAATTCCGCAGACCAGACCACGAGCGTGTCTTCCAACAATCCACGTTCCTTCAAATCTTTAATCATCGCAGCGATCGGACGATCGACCTGCTCGGCTTTCTTCGGTAGCGAGCCGAAAACGTTCCCGTGGTGATCCCAGCCCTGATCAAAGAGCTGGACGAATCGAACTCCACGCTCGACCAAGCGCCTCGCGAGCAAGCAGTTGTTCGCGAAACTCGTCGCGCCCGGCTTAGTCCCGTAGGCCTCGTGCACCGCCGCCGGTTCGCTCGAAATATCCATCAGCTCCGGCACGGAACTCTGCATCCGATAGGCCAGCTCGTATTGGCTGATTCGCGTCGCGATCTCCGGGTCGCCGATGTCGTCAACCGCGATCTGATTCAGATGATTGATCGAATCCACAGTCGCCTTCCGATCGGAATCGCTCACGCCTTTCGGGTTCGAAAGAAAGAGAACCGGGTCGCCCTGGCTGCGGAATTCGATCCCCTGGTGAACACTCGGAAGAAAGCCGCTTCCCCAAGCGGAGTTGCCAGCACCGAGCACCTGACCGGTGACGAGAACAACGAAGCCTGGGAGATTTTCGTTCTCAGAGCCGAGACCGTAGCTGGCCCAGGATCCGATGCTCGGCCTACCGAATCGTTCGAAGCCGGTAAGGGCGAACATTTGCGCAGGCGCGTGGTTAAACTGATCGGTGTGGACGCTCCGAACGAAGCACAGCTCGTCGGCCACCGTCTGTAAATTCGGCATCAGGTTCGAAATCATCGCGCCGCTTTTTCCACATGCTTTGAACGCGAATTTGTCGTCCTTCGGCGTTCCCATCAAGGTGGGTTGCGATCGGATGAAGGCGAGTTTCTTGCCCACGAACATTTCGTCCGGGCAGAGTTCGCCGTTTCGTTTCTGGAGTTCCGGCTTGAAGTCGAAGAGGTCCAAATGCGACGCCGCGCCGACCATGTGGATGTAAATCACGTGTTTCGCCTTCGCCGGATGGTGAAGCCCCGCGCCAGCAGCTGCTGAAGTCGCACCGAGCGCGTCCTGCGCCAAAAGCGAGTGCAACGCGTAACCACCAACGCCGAGTCCGACCTTCTGGAAGAGTTCGCGTCGGGCGGGATTTAACTGGGGCATACCGGGATTCATCTGCTCAGAACACGAATCGTCGGCCTGCGATTTTTCGCCACGAAGGCTTTCCGATGATTCGACTCAAAATAATACTTAAGATATTTTAAATTTTTAGTTGTCCGAATGATTTTTGAGGCCACCCTTTGATTAATCTCCCCCGTTCTGGCTTATGGTTTCTACATCCCTCAAAAAAATCGCCGTTGGCAGCCTAACAGCTGTCACAATTTTTGGCTCCGTTTCAATCGCAACAGCCAACCCGATTCCCGCCGCTCCCGGGCCAATCGCTCACTTCGCGCCCGACAGCTCGATCGCTAACAATCAGCGAATGTTTCGGACCGCCTCGGCCTATCGGGACGAGGGCCTTGGCTCGAAAGTCATGCGAGCCGTCGTTTCCGGCCAGTACGCATCCCATTCCGGAGGCGAGACCGATTACACTCAATTTGGCGGTGCCGTGGGCCTCGAATTCGGAGCGACAGACGTTTTCCGCCTTGGCGTAGCTTTCAATTACGTCGACAGCGAACTCACCCAAAGCGCCTTTGGCTCTACAGACATCAACGGCCTCGGGTTCAGTGTCTACGGCCTGATCGACGCTCCCGTTTTCAAAGCAAAATTCGGCTATTCGCGAATGGGCTACGGCGATTACCCGCTCCACGACTCCGGTCTTGGCGCAAAAGTGCTCGCTCGGTCTGACAGCGTGGTTAATCACTTGGAATTCGATGGCGCGCTGGACATCGGCGTCGGCGGGATCACGACAGGACCGATTTTCGGCGCTCGCTACAATTCCGGAGTGCTTGACGAGTTTGGCGGAACGGACGTCGACGGTCTGGCTCTGCATTCGCCCGAATCTGAATACAAGTCGCTGATCACTCACCTCGGCTGGCAAATCGGGGTCGATATCCCAGTCGGAATCGGTCGAATCTCTCCCCTGCTGCGCGTTGCTTGGGAGCACGAATTCATCGATGATCAACGCCAGGGTTCACCCGAATTAAGTTCGCTCAGCGGACTACGGACCCTCTCAGGTTCCGACTCGACGGCTCTCGACAACAGTTGGCTCACGGTTGGCGCGGGCGTTGAAATCGCAACCCGCTCAAACTTTACCCTGGGAGCTGGCTACGACACCTACTTCGCTTTGGACACGCCAGCTGAGCAATTCTGGAGCGTCAACGGCTCCGTTGCATTTTAGATTGTTTATCGGCCACCAAGAGCGGCGAACAGCGCCTCCATTTCGTCCTCAATTCTCGACGGATCCGCCAGAGTCCGCCCGATTTCCTCTTTCACCGCAGCTCGGAAGCGTCGCCGCAATCGGTGAATCACGCTCTTCAGCGTGTTTATCGGCATCCCAGTTCGTTCCGCCAATCCGGCCTGATCACCGTGCTCAGCCTCTCCCGTCAACCACGGACTCAAGTGCTGAAATTGCGTCTCCGTTCCAGCCTCCCTGCACTCCGTTTCAACTCGAGTCAACGCTCGGCTTAGCATCGCCATCGCCCACTGCTGATCGAACCAGATGTCCGGCGGCGCCGCTCCAGGATCCTCGATCGCAACTCCCGCGCCCGTCTCGTTGAGCGAAAACTGCTCGGCCCCTCCCCCGCGTTTCGCCGCCAGCTGGTGAGAGCGACGATGGGAGAGAAAATGCTTCAGCGCCCCAAGCAAGTAGGATCGAAATCGCCCCTTCTCGCGTTCGAGCTTCTGCATCCGATCGCCCTCCAGCAGCTGCTGAAAAAAATCATGCGCAGCGTCTTCGTTTTCGCCGACCCGTTTCAGATAAGCGAGCACAGGATCATAGTAATTCTGGCACAACTCAGCGAGAGCATCTCGAGACTCGGTCGAGTTGCCATGCGCTGCAGACATCACCTGAGTCCAACACGTCGTCGAAAAACTGGCCACACAAGATCATGGCGCAAAACGCCGGAATGGTTTCGAATAAAAATCGCTCAGTCCCCTGCCCGTCTCACTCGCTCAGCCAGAACCTCAACAATTCGCCGAACCCAGGGCCTCAGGCTGTCGAGTTCCGAATCGAAATGTTCTGACTTAATCCGGTAAGCCTCAACGCCGCCTTCAAGCGCAACCACGCTCGCCGATCGGATGTAATCGGTCAGCAGCGCGACCTCGCCGAACACCGTCCCCGCCCCCATGATCTCGAGCGAAACGCGCTCGCCCTCGACCATGCGGTAGGCTTCGCATTCGCCTGACTTTATGATGTAAGCAAAATCGCCCTTGTCGCCGTGCTTAAAGATTTCCTGCCCTCCCTCGAATTCTACCGTTGGAAACTCGCCGCCACCGCCCATGAAAGCTCGGAGCGCATCTCCCAGCTCGCCAGCCGACGCGTAACGCTCGTTCGGATCGATCGACATCGCCGTCGAAATGATGTTTTCCAGCTCCGGCGGCAGCGTCCCCGGCTCGACCTCTTCTGCCAACGGCGGAAACGCGCCGAGCTGCGCCAATTGAAGCATTTCAGCGATATCCGGAGCCATGTAAGGCGGAAATCGAGTCAAAATTCCGTAGAGAATCGCTCCTAACGAAAAAACATCACTCGGAGCCCCAACACTGTCCCAGTCCGCCGACGCTTGCTCCGGCGACATGTACTGAACGGTCCCTCGAACCACACCTTCTTCTTCGGCTTCGATATCAGCCCTGAGACCCGCCAGAATCGGGTTAGCATCCTCGGTGACGTGGGCGACTCCCCAGTCCATCACGTAAACCTGCCCGTAGTCGGCCATCACGATGTGCTCCGGCTTCATATCGCAATGGATCACGCCTCGATCGTGCGCGAAAGCCAGCGCGTCGCAGACTTTGACGAGCACCTCAAGCAGAGTCAGCAGCGTCTTTCGGTGGAGCCGACCGGGCTCAAGATCGGAGATGAAATCCTTCAGATTCGTCCCTTCGATCCGCTTCATCGTAAAAAACAGATGCCCCTCGTCATCAAACCCGAGATCATAAACGGGAACAATGTAAGGGTGATCCAGAGCCGCTGTAATCTGGACTTCGCGCACAAATTCGTTCACAACCGCATCGTTATCCAGAAGATCTGGATGGAGCGTCTTTCGAGCGATTCGTCGAAGCAGCGCCTCATCGAAAACCGCGTGCACCTCCGCCATTCCGCCAGAGCCAAGCAGACCACCTCGGATCAGCCGCGAGTGAGCCGGCCCGTCGAGGAGCGGCTTCAGTTTGGCAAGGGACGCGGCCGTGATCGTATCGGATTCCATGGAATGATTAACGAACCATCAACTCGTTGAAGCCAGTGCTTTCTCTACGTAGGATATCTCCATGAAAACCCGCCGACAATTCCTCGCCACCTCCGGATCCGCCCTAGCAGCTGCTGGCGCGGTCGCACAAACGGATAAGCCCATCTTTTCCTTCGGACTCATGGCTGACTGCCAGTACGTCGATGCGGAAACGCGCGGATCCAGATTCTATCGCGAGAGTCCGCGTAAACTTGAAGAAGCGATCAATGCCCTGAACCAACGCGAACTGGCGTTCACTTTCCATCTCGGCGATCTGATCGATCGTGATTTCGAAAGCTTTGACATTCTCGCTCCCATCGCGGCGAAGATTAAATCGAAGCTCCACCACGCGCTCGGGAATCACGATTTCGAAGTCGCAGACGAGCACAAGTCCAAGGTACCCGGAAAGCTCGGACTCGAAAATGGCTACTACAGTTTCCGCAAAGACGCCTTTCGCTTCATCGTCATCGACACCACCGACGTTAGCCCATATCGGCACCCTGCGAGCTCGGAAGCCAGCCAAGCAGCTGCTGCCGAGTTGGCGAAATTGAAAGCCGACGGATCGGCCGGAGCTCAGCCGTGGAACGGTCGGCCGGGAGCCGAACAAATTGTATGGTTGGAAAGCGAGCTGAAAGCGGCCACGGAGGCGAAAGAGACGGTCATCGTTGCCGGACACCATCCGATCCTTCCGGTTGAAGGCCATTCAATGTGGAACGCGAAGACGATGGACGAGCTTCTACAAAAGCACAGCTGCGCCAAGCTCTATCTCAACGGCCACAATCACGCTGGCCACTACGTCGACGCCAAAGGTCTGCATTTTTTGACGCTCGACGGAATGGTTGAGACCGAAAAGGAGAATGCCTATGCGTTTGCCGATTTATACGCCGATCGGCTGGAAATTAAGGGAATCGGACGCCAGGAATCGCACACGCTGAAGTTCCGTTAATCTTCATTTTTGAAACGAAGGTTCCGAAACTGCGAGCCACTATTTGCCCAGCTGTAGAAACCAATTTTTCCGCTTTCAAAAGTAGCGTCATCGATCGCAAATTCCTCTTCGCCATCAAAATAGCCGGTGATCGAGGAACCTTTCAACACAAAGCGTACCTGATGCCATTTCTTAACGGTATAACCAAAATTGACACTGTCTAAAAGTCGATAGCTGTCTTTATTCTTTAAGGCGAAAGCTCGATAAGGCCGTTCGGCGCTGATTGACCAAATATAAAACTGTTCTGGATTCTGATACCGCATCACAAACCCGAGCGCATCGTTGTCTACTGATCGAATCTCGAACGAAATTTCGCCATCCCCGAATTCTGTTTCTGATTCGAACAGGTAAAGCGCGCCGGGCCGCTCAACATCGGCAGTGTTTTCCAATGTCGGCTTTGGCACGCGCCCGTAATTGGACGTTTCTTCGATAACGCCCTTGTTGTTAGCCCACTCACCATTTTGAGCCTTCCAGAATTCGCCTCCCAACGGCAAAAGATGAGAATCGATCAAAATCTGCTGCTCGACCGGAGAACTCGGCCGACCGCTATCAGAGAATGCGCGCGCTCGGAACAATCCAGATTCCCTAATTCGTAACGGCTCATCATAAAGCTCGGATTCAGCTGTTGGAGAGCTTCCGTCGAGTGTGTAACGCAAAGTAGGCTCGCCTTCATCCGGAATCAGGCGAACTGTGACTTCCTTGGAATCTGAAAACGATTTCGCATCGATTTCGGGAGATCGAATGCCGTCCGGTTGCAGCGCGATCCAGGATTGATTGAGATAACTACATTTGCAACCCGCCGAAGCGTCTGGCGCGAAAACCAGCCCACCAGCAGGAATTGCGTTGATCCAACAACCCGGCCGGATGCCTCCAAAATCCTCGGTTTCCTCGTTCCGCGTCAGGTCAAAATATCCCAACGTCGCGGAACGAAACACCATCATATCGCGAGATCCGGCCATAATTCCACAGCCGTAGGACCGAGCGAAATTGAAGGGCCGGTCTTCGCCGGTCAAAACATCCCAAGCTCCGCCCTGAGCATAAATCGTATCTAGATTAATAACGGGTCGAGATTTGTAGTTCGATTCACGCGTCCACTGATGTTTTCCGGTCGAAAGATCGAATACAGACAGCTTTCCGCCAATTTCGCTCGCCAGCCGAAAACTAGTAGGCTGATAGCTCATCATCACCGCGTGATGTTGCTCAGAAATCGCGGCAACCGTCCCGTAGATTTCCTTCTCATTTTTCCAGAGAACATCTCCGTTTGTCAGGTCAAATGCGATCAGCTCACCATCCGGATGTCCGTCAGGTTCAGCCTTGGCGTCCTTGGTTCGATCAAAGACGGCTTGCGCCCGATCGATCAGCACGACAGCGCGGTTGCCTATCGCAATCGCGTTGTTTCGAATCGAGTGAGCGGCATCGTAGCGCCAGACGAGTTCTCCAGATTCGGCGTCCAGCACGAAGATCGCTTTCGACTCGGTCAACTGCTGGTTCATGTCGCCTCCCGGGCGATATCGAAAGGTCGGAACGTGCTCAGAGTCCGCCAACGTACCGATCAGAAAGCCGTCCTCGTAGGCGAGGTAGCCCCAGGTTGAGTCAACGCCCGGCGCGATGAATTTTGCGATCAACTCGCCGGTCAGCGCATCAATTCGAAGACAATGATCGCCGCGCCTGACGTAGACGCTGTCTTCAGAAACACAGTAGTTGCTTCCAGTTCCGCTCGTTCCCATCAGGTGGTCTCCGTCATAGGCCGTGAGAATTCCGGGTAGGTCGAATTTCCAGAGCTGATGCCCGTTGTAAGCATCGACCGCGATCAAACTATCCAGTCCCTCCGAATATAATACACCATTCTGAAACAAGGGAGCCGGTCCGCGTCCGTGGCGCTGCGTCATCGGCTGTTCAAGATCGCTGAACCAAAGCATGCCTAACGGGCCCTGAATCAGCTCATCGCCGGAGTTTACCGAATTGGATGGATCCGCGTACTGATGCGTCCACTGGCCAGCGCCTTCGAGCGGGCCGCGAACTTCGACTTCCATCTGGCCAGCCTCGCCACTCACCATCGTTCCACCCCACGGACGCAGAAGACGTTTCGCCTGCTCCGACGGCTCCTCAGCAACGACGAGATTGGCGAAATAGTCAGGCAGGTTTGTTCCTTCGAGATCGCCTTCAAGAAGCATCACACGCGATCCAAAAACTCCATGAGCCGTCAGAAGCTCGCGAGCAGTTGCTAGTTTCTCGGCGTCCGGCTCAATCGCGTAAATGAACAGATCTTCAGTCCTTTTCGCCAACGCGAGAGCAGCCGAACCGTCTCCGCAGCCGAGCAAAAGAGCGTAGCCGCTAGTCACGTTCCCCTTCTCGATGATCTCATCAGCGGTGGCGAATTCCGCAGCCGGTCGTTGTTCAGGATTCCAGTCTCGCGGCGATCCAGCGTCCGTTCCGAAGCAGTAAATTGTGCCTGCGTCGGTACTGACGAACAACCTCTGATCCGCGACGACAAGCGCATACGGCGCGCCGGAAACTTCCGCCTTCCAGAGCTCAACTTGATCATCGAGGCCAACCACGCTGACTTCGCCTGGAGTTCCCAAGACAACTTGATTCCCAGCGACAATCGCGCTGAGCGCAGTCTGAGTTCGAGGCACCGAAAATGATTCCGCCAACGCTCGGACTTGTTGTTTTTCGCCTTTGCGATCGACAGCCTCTTTGTCGGTCCAACGATAGCCAGCCAATTTCTTGCCGAACGCCCCGACTAAGCCGCTAGGAGTCGAAATCGACGGCCCGACACCGATCGTTCCATTCAAAGCGCCGTTGGCCTGCTCAAAAGCGTATCCACCATTGATGAAAAACCGGTCCGACAGCAAAACCTCCGCTCCACCACGCTTCGTATTTTCTTGAAGCGAAAGATACTGAAACTCCCCGGTCTGCCGATCGAACGCCGCCGGAACAGCGCGCCCGGTTGCCATAAAAATCTGATCATCTGAGGCCACAAGGTAGCCTTGAGCCGCTACGCCGCTCTTCGCGAACGCACCGCCGTGCGGTTGACCCATGTAAATCGATCCAGCCGTGTCGTTCACCCAGATTGTCTCGCCTGTCTCCGGCTCTAACGCGTAAAGAGCGACGCCGTCCGACGGCCAGATCCCAGCGGCAAAGTAAACCACGTTATCGCGAATCACGACGCCTCCTCGCGCGGGCCATCGAGAAATCATCCGGCCGTTTCCGAGAATCATTTCGTCACTCGGACCACCACGCTTTTTCCAAATCAGCGAGCCGTCGTTGGCGCTCAAGCAGTATAGAAAACCGTCGTCGCTCGTCGCGAAAATCTTACCTTTCCAGAACGCGGGTGCGAAGCGGACTGGCGCGCGTGTTGGGAAGTTCCAGCGCTCCTCGCCAGTCGCCGAATCGAGCGCGTGGATCGAGCAATCGACGCTGCTGCCGTAAAACAGCATTCCGTCGGCCGAGATGATCGGGTAGGCGCG
>JBLHKS010000218.1:0-11547 GCA_047620505.1 Verrucomicrobiales bacterium
GCGAAGCGTAAAGTTTTCACCCTGATCGGTCGACGCGTAGACCTTAATGCTGTTATCCGTTTTCCATACCGACGAGGTCAGGAGCCAGTCACCATCGGAGAGCACCGTCGGCTTGTTGAGCATGATACCGTCGCCTAATCGGCGCGGAGCGGACCACTGAGGTTCATCCGCATCGGGATCATCGCTGACAATGGCAAAGATACCATAACGTCCGTCCTGAACCCCAAAGGCTTGCCCCCAGAAAACCCACAGTCGACCCTGTGGATCGATCCAGGTCGTCGCGGACATGGAGCGCACGCCCCGGCGGGGTAGAATCATGAGCTGCGCGTCCGACCATGACCTGCCATCATTGTCGCTGAATGTTAGCACCTGATAGTTTCGCGAACTCTCGACGTCGCGTCCGTACACTGCCCACAAGCGGCCCTTCACGGTGCGCTCGATTCCGGGGACGCCCTGACGTTTCGTCGGCGGAATGTGATTGCGCCACGGGTTGACGATGACGTGCGCGGGTTTGAGAGCAATGTCAGGGTCGGACGGTTTTTCGGCGGCGCTGAGGCCTGCAGGCCTCAGCAGCAGCTGTCGCGAAGAGAAGTGCGCTCAGGCGAAGTATCAGGGATTTCATGGGAGTGAGAGAGTTGTGTTTCATCATCAGAAGGAAGCAAATTTTTCAAGCTTGAACACTCGGTTACAGGATTCATATCAGGACTCCAGTTCATTGGCTTTCCTTGAACGCCTCGGCAATGCGATCGAGCGCCATTTGGACGTTAGGCTCCAGCGCGCCGTAAAGGGCTTCACGGACTTCTTCCGAGCTCTTCCTGAGTGGGTTGCCGCTCTCGTCCGTTTTTGGTCAGAAACACCAGCCTTGCGCGGCCGTCGGACGGGTCCGGCTGACGCTCAACCAGGCTTTTGTGTTCGAGCAGCTCGATCATCGTTCCTAAAATCGAGATAAATGATTCAATACTATAGACCACATCCTTATTGCCCTCGAAGGCGCAGAGCTTAGAATTCAACCATGGCACGAATCCCCCGCTCCCTTATCCTCATCGCCGCCCTGGCCATTTTTACTCCCGCTGCCCACGCCGACCCACTGAAAGCCGGAATGACCGCGGTGGATGTCACTCCGAAAGTTTGGCCTCTCAACCTCGTAGGCAGTTTTTACCCTCAACCGGCCGATTCTGCCCATGACCCCCTGAATTCACGTTGCATGGTTCTCAGTGACGGCAAAACCACACTCGCTATTGCCGTGGTCGACAACTGCCTGATCAAACGAGAAGTCCTTGACGAAGCCAAACAGATCGCCTCCAAAAAAACCGGCATTCCCACCAATCACATGATGGTGTCCGCCACCCACACCCACAGTGCTCCAACCGGCCATGCCGACGAAAACGGATCTCCTGAAGCGCAGGCTTATCGCAAGCAACTCACCGCAGGCATCGCAGAATCTATCATCAATGCCCACGCCTCTATGCAGGATGCTCAAGTAGGTCACGGCGGTCATGATCTCGCTGACGAAGTCAACAATCGGCGCTGGTTTCTGCAACCCAATACTATGCCGATGAACCCCTTCGGAGAGACGACAGACATTGTGAAAATGAATCCCGGAAGCAAAGGCCTGATCTCTCCCGCCGGCCCCATCGATCCCGAGGTATCCATCCTGTCGATCCGCGACAAAAAAGGCCAACCCATCGGCCTGCTCGGAAACTACTCTCTACACTACGTGGGAAGCATCCCTGGTCGCCAGATGTCAGCTGATTATTTTGGTGAGTTCTCCCGCTTGATCGGCAATCGTTTGAGAAGAGAACCTGGAAAAGATTTTCTCGGCATCATGTCCAATGGAACCAGCGGCGACATCAATAACATACCCTTTGGCAAAGGACGCCCACCTCGTGAACCCTTCGAGCAAATCCGAATCGTAGCCGGAAAAGTCGCTGATGCTGCTTATTACGCCTATCGAGATGCGAACCACCAGAACGACGTGAAGCTGGCTATGGTCCAACGAGAGATCACTCTCAAGTGGCGCAAACCCGATGCCGACCTGCTCGCTCGCAGCAAAAAATACCTCGCCACTGAAGACGAGAAGGAGCTGCCACGACTGGCAAAACATTACGCCAGACGAGTCATCGATCTGGCCGAAGGACCCGACACTCTGCAGGCATTAATACAAGTTATCCAAATCGGCGACCTAGCTATCTGCACCTTCCCCTTCGAAACTTTCGCCGAGATCGGCCTACACCTGAAAGAAGTCAGCCCTTTCGACGACACCTTCACTATCGAACTCGCCAATGGCTGGTATGGCTACTTACCCACCAAAGAACAACACAAATTCGGCGGCTACGAAACCTGGATGGGAACCTGCCGAGTACAGAAAGACGCCGCGGATATATTGGTCAAAAATTTGGAAGAGATGATGGCGGAGCTGAAGAAATAGAAATCTCTTCCATCAGCCTTTGCACCCCCTCCAACCCGGGTCCGATGATGGCTCGGGAGCGTGAGGGCCAAAAAGGAATTTCCTATGAGTTGAGTCGTATTGAGATCCATGAATTGGAGCAAGAAATTCAGGGCACCCGTCGCGATTTCCGCATCCATGACCACGCAAGGAGTTCACCCTCAGCCCAATCACCTCATTTCCAGCCTTCAACGACGGGCAGCGATCAAGCTCGGCCTCGTCGGAGGTCTTGGGGTTGGACTTGCGGATCTGCTGCGATCCGAGGCGCAGGCGACTGAACTGGCGGCTCCGCCGACTGATAGGAGTTTCCTTTTTGGCCCTGCCGCTCCCGAGTCACGGTTGGCCGGGGGTTGGAGGGGGTCCAATAGACACGGATGGAAAAGTAAATAAATTCATCACCGAATCCATCGGCACCTTCAAGAGAATAGAATAATCACTACAACTAGATCGACAGTTAGTATATTTTCGTTTTGGCAATGCAAAGGCGACTAGGCCACTGCCCTTGGACTGTCCGGACTTACCACCACCACCGTCTCCAATGAATAAAAGCTCCCGCCCCATCCTTGTCACCTTCGTCCTGCTCATTCTGGCTGTGACTTGCGAACAAGGCATGAGTAAAAAAATCCCCCTGGTGGTGAAGGGCCAAGCCCGCCACCGCATCGTCGTTCCTCCCGAATCGGCTTCCATTGCTTCGGAGCGTTTTGCGGCCGAGGAACTTCAGCATTTTCTCGGGAAAATCACCGGAACCGCGTTCACCATTGTGGACGAGGCGGGCTATGAAGGGCCTGGAATCTATCTGGGGGCGACGCGGAAGGCCAAAGCGTTGGGGATCGATGTCAGCCAACTCGGCGACGAGGAATGGATCCTGCGAACGGCCGGTGCGGATCTCATCCTCACTGGCGGACGCCCCCGGGGGACGCTCTACGCCGTTTATGAATTCCTCAGCAGCCAGGCAGGGTGTCGGTGGGTTTCCCCCGACATCGGAGTGCTTCCCTCGAATCCGGAATTTTCGATTCCGGCTTTGGACATCCGCGGGAAGCCCGGGTTCAGCTGGCGGGAAACCACCCTCTATAATCGTCACGACGACCCCGATCGGATCTCCAAGGAAGACTATGCTCTCTTTCTTGTTCGTAATCGTTACAACAGCGGCAAGTTTTGGCTCGAGGAACCCCGTTTTGGCTTTGCGGTCGGCTTCGGGCGTCCGGCGCAAAGTCACACTTTTTACCTTTACCAAAAAGAATGGGAGGATGTGAAACCTGAGTATTTCGCCATGACGGAGGAAGGGGTGCGGGCCCCACGCATGAAGGGGCCAGTGGGCTACGATTTTTGCCTCAGCAATGAGGAACTGAGAGAGCGCTTCTTTAAGCAACTGCTTGTCTATATCAAGGAGGATCGCGAAGAATCCGCCGAGACGGGAATTCCCGCCCCCACTCTCTATGCGATCTCGCAAAATGATACCTCTTCGAGATTCTGTCACTGTCCGGCCTGCACCGCCATCGCCGAGCGGGAAGGCTCCTTCAGCGGGACTATGATAGATTTTGCCAACGCCATCGCAGAGCGGGCGGCCAAGGTTTACCCGGATGTTAAGATTCTGACCGAGGCCTACCAGTTCACCAAGCGGGCCCCGAAAACGATTCGGCCCCGCGAGAACGTGGTCATTCGTCTGCCCTTGCTCGATCGGGAATACCGGGCAGACGAAATCGCCGACGTCTTGCGGCCCATCACCGGTGTGACCAACGAGGCGGCGCGAGAAGTCACCGAGGGGTGGACAGACATCCTCCCGGGCTCTCAGCTTTTCGTCTGGGATTATGCCCAGTTTCGTGCCTCCTTCCGCTACCCCTACGATGCAACTCGCAAGATTCTGAAGAATCTCAATTACTGGCATGACCTGGGAATCGAGCGGGTTTTCATCGAGCAGGCGGGCATTGATATTTCCTTTCGTCCCATGCGGGACTGGCTCTTTTTCAGGAAATCTGTCGACCCGGATCTGGACGACGACTTTTTGGTCGGAGAATTTATCAACGCCTATTTCGGGCCTGCCGCCGGTCCAATGCGGAATTACTACGATTTGCTGGCCAATGCGACGGAAGCGGGAGACAAGCCATATTTTGAGACCCAGCTCGGCTCTATTCCCTACCTGAGCCCGGATTTTTTTACCCAGACCAATGCCTGGTTGGACGAGGCGGAGACCCGGGCCCAAGGGGAGGGCAATGCGAAATTCCTCCGTCATGTTCAGCTTGAGCGGGTGCCGGTGGATTCGGCCATGGCCCACCTTTGGTCGCGATTTGCCGACAGCCCGGCCTGGAAGGGCAAAAAGGAAGAAGTCCTCGTCCGCTACGAAAAAAACAAACGGATGCTGATTCGCACCTGGGCCACGACAGTGAATTCCTGGGTCAGCACCGGTGCCGGAGCCATCGATGGCGAACTGGCCTCACTCCGCCTTGAAGCTCCGGCCAAGTTCGCAGGTCAGAATGCGAATTTGCAGCTCATGGGCTACAACACAGCAGCTGCCGACCTTGTGGAGGACGAGGCGGCTGCCGGGGGCCGAGCCCGCCGCTTGGGAAAAGGCCGGCCGGAGGATTGCAAGTTGCCCTTCCAAATCAAAGTCCACAACGCTAGCACGGAAAAGAGCTGGCAGGCTCTTACCCTGAAGGAAGTGCCTGCCGACGAAGCCTACCATTGGTATTTGGTTGGGGAAGGGCCACTGGATGGCACCTGCCGTCTGTGGTCCAATGTCTCCACCTGGATCCCATTGGGCTGGGGAGCCGAGCCGCCGCCGAGCAATGAAAGAGAGATCTGGGTTTCGATGAAATTCACCGGCCCAATGTATGTGGAAGGTTCCACCCAAGCTGATCAGGTCCTCATCGACCAGGTCGTTCTGGTCGCTCCAGCGATTCCTTAGCTAAAAATACGTTCGATTTGGTAGACGGCCAGCGCGACCGAGGCTGACTACTAAAAGAAGCTCCCACCCAAACTGTCGGGTCGTTTATTAAATGGACCCATTAATTAGACACATTGGAGGTCGCCGCCGCTTCCACTTTCCTTCGGGCCTCCGCTTTCCACTTCTGGATCAATTCATCGCGGTGCTGATTCCGCAAAATTGCCACGACCTTTTCTCTGACTTCCTCCAGCGGAGGGATCTCGCCGTCTTGCGATCCTCCACGTTCAGAATAGAGAGAAATTGCTACGGTGAGGAAAAGAAGAATGCGCTACATGACCGTGAGTCTTGTGAATTGGATGGTTCCCGACCCGGACCTGGCGATTTTACGTTTCTTTTGCTACTTCGCCTTCTTCAGCATCTTCGCGATCTCGTTTTGATTCGTCTGCACGGCGAGCCCCATCGGCGTAATTCCATCCCCTGCGGCGATATCGGGATCCGCGCCGTGTTTGAGCAACATGCGGGCAGCGTCCGGCGCCTTGGCAAAGACGGCTTGGAAAAGGGGCGTCACACCGCTGTCCGTTCGCGCATTGATGCTGGCGCCGTGCTTTAAGAGGATTTCGACCATTTCCGGTTTGTTCCTGCTTGCCGCGTCGTGCAACGGGATGCCGCGATCGGAATCACGATCGTTGACCTTGGCCCCGAGAGAAATCATGTATTCGAGCAGCTCCGGTTTTCCACTAGCGATTGCGCCCCAAACCGGGGTGCGGTTCATCTTGTTTTTGAGTTCAATATCCGCGCCATGCTCCAACAGCAGGTCGGCCATCTTTCGATTTCCGCCGATAAGGGCCGCCCCGAGCGCTGAAAAGTTCTCGGCTTCGGCCCTGACGTTGATCTCCGCTCCGCTGTCGATGAGCAACCGCGCTACCGTAAGATAATCTTCCTCCGAGCCAAGTTGAGATGCGGTGGGGTTTTGAAACCCTTCGCTTGGCACAAGGAAATTGGATATTTTCATCCCTTCCGCCGCCTTCCTCAAGGGACTGTCCACTGCCTTGTCGACAACATTCGGATCGGCGCCGGACTCTAGAAGTTGCTTCACCATTTCAGGCTTACCCAAGATAGCAGCTTGGCTGAGCGCCGTGCGCCCTAGAGCATCGCGGGCGTCGACTTTGGCTCCGGCTCCCAGGAGGGCCGCCAACGTTTCCGCATTTCCGTATGGACTGCATGCGACGACTAACGCCGTTCCTCGCTTCGGGTTCTCCGCATGAACATTGGCGCCGTGTTTCAACAATGACTTAACGTGCTCGGCTTGCCCGAAATCAGCGGCCGTATGAAGGGGTGTGAACCCGGCTGAGTCCTTGACCTCTAGGTCCGCGCCAGCATCCAGCAGCAAGCGTAGATGCTCGATCGTGGCCATCTGCGCCGCCTTGTTGAGCGGCGTCCAACCCAGGGCCCCCTTCGCGTTCACATTGAATCCTGCGTCCAGCACACTCTGCAAATGGGAAGGATCGGAGCGCAATACGTCGGTAAATACCATGCTATGCTGGACCTCTGTCAGGTCATCCGGCTTCAGTGAGTCGAGCATCGCGTCGATTGCGTCCTCGTTCTCAAACCTTACCGCCCACCAGAGACTGGAATAGCCGATCGATGGATGGGGATTGGGATCCCGCAACGGATCCGCGCCTGCGTCCAGCAGCTGCTGAATCAGGGAGATGGGCGCCAAAGTAGATAGTGCGGCCCCAAGGGTCGTCAGCATGCTGTCTTCCGCATTGGGATCCGCGCCTCCTTCCAGAAGAAGGCGCACCATTTCCGATTCACCGGAGACCGCCGCTGAGAAAATCGCCAGATCCTTCTTCGGGTCCGCCCCTGCTTCGAGCATTAAGCGAAAAACGGCGCGCTTTGCTTCTCTGATTGGCTCCGGCAGCGGCTTGTAGAGTTTCGCCACCATCTCTTGTAGCGTCCCCTCGAACGCCGCAGGATCGACTGCAGCGAACTCCCGCCCGAACTGCTCTAACGCTTCCTCGGTCGGCGATCCATCTGGCGAGTAATGCATCAAGGATCTTTCGTAAAAGGCATGGAACAGAGGACTGACCTGGACTGTCGTCGCGGCGGCGTTCAGGGGCGTTGAAACCGCACCGCCATCGGGCAGTGACGGATTGACCTCCGCGCCGTGTTTTAAGAGGAGGCGAACCGCATCCAAATGCCCGCCCATCGCCGCGTCAGTCAGCGCAGTCGTTCGATCCTTGGAGTGCTGATTGATATCCGCCCCGCGCTCGATCAGCAGTTGCAGAACCTCGATGTGGTTTTTCTGGACCGCCATGATCACCGCTGGCGCACCATCCGAGCCTTTGACATCGATCAGTTTAGGATTCTCATCGAGCCAACGCCGCACTTCATCAATCTTCCCATCGGCTGCGGCGGCGATGAATTCCTCCGCGCCGGGCGCGATGATCACGAAATTGGCGATGACATCCTTGGCCATAACGCCGTCAGCGACTTGCAACGGAGTTTGCTTGGTCCCGTTCTTGAGATCCCGATTGGCGCCCGCTTCCAGCAGAATCCGGCAGATCTGATCGTGGCCTCCGCGCGCAGCGTAATGCAGCGGTGTCCAATCGAAGAAGCCTTTCGCATCGATGTCGGCCCCGCGTTCGATCAGCAATCGCGCCGCATCTTTGTGACCCTCCAAAGCCGCGAGGTGAAGCGGGAAATTGTCGTCAGCGCCCTTTGTCTTCCACGCGTCAGAATCGGCATCGAGGATCGCCTTGAGCCGAGCGACATCCCCGGTCTTGGCGGCTTCGAGGATCGTCGTCGGCTCTTGCGCGTGGCAAAGCGATGCGAGGACGAACAGGAGCGGGTGGAGTTTCATGTCGAATTGCTCTCGGGATTCGGTTCTTACCTTTAAAAGCCGGGGCCAGAGTTGGAGCCGGGGCCTCCGGAGCCTACACCAATGCCGGAGCCGACGCCAAAAATGGGTGTGTTCATTCCTCCTCCGAATGATGCGGGAAAACCGGGCTTTGTGTAGCTCTCGGTAGTTTGTCTGGCCGCGGAATCACGCGTCATGGATTCGAGGGCACCTTGGTTGAGTTTGATCGGTGTTGTCGTTGTCTTGCAGGAAGAGAGAGCAATGGCGACGATGATGAGGGAGGATTTCGCGATCAACAAGGCCAAAAGTTTCGAACACACATTAGGTCGTTGATTTTGAGGTTTTGAATCGGGTTCAACACCTGCTTCAACAACCGCCAAGAATGGTAGCGGACCGACTTGGGAGAACTTTCGCGGAGCAAAAATGGCCCCAAAGCCGGAACTGAGCTTATTCGCACCACTTCCATGCCGGTCCAATCTCTTCCGTATCTCGGTTGGTCCACAATTACGTTGGATTTAGCAGACCGCCCCAGAGACCTCGGCGCACTACAGAGGGTATCCGCTGCAAATCTGCCCAGTTCGTCTGAAAAAAGGACCGTTTATATGAACTCGGCAAAAAAACGTATTTCGACCTACCCGCGCCCAAGTCAGCTTCGGCCAGGCGATTCGCTCGAGTTGCTCACGTTGCTCCGGAGCACACCTTGGGCGATCATCGACTCTTTGCGTAGTCACCCCAGAGATCTATCAAAAATTCTGCGAACCACGCGAAGACTTCATCGACGTCATCCGGATCGAAGAGGTAAAACCGCGCCACGGCTTGGCTCTGTTCGCCATCGCCTTCCAGACCAAGTTCCAAACATCTGAGGCCGAAGGTGGGAAATTCCCAGCGTCCTTGAACGTGTGTTAGAAAGCCCTCCAGATACCGCCCGTCTTCGGAATCCTCGATTTCAGCCCACACTGAACCCGGATACCAGAATTCGGGCTCATAAGCGTCTATTTTAGGAGGATCAGAACTAACCGCCCTGAGGCCATTGAATTTCTCAAACGCCCTCACCGCAATCTCAATTCCAGCTACGCTCGCTTCGTCTTCCTTCGGCATCTCAGATGCCAAGGATACCACCAGCAATCCGCGACTAAAGTCCGCAGTGGAAAAACTATACCTCCATGAAGTCGCGTAGTTTCCAGGAGGACGGTGTGGTGATCAGTTGGCCTCGGCTCCTTTTGCCTTCCAGCCATTGGGATGCAATCCCGGATGAAATGGATAGGATTGATGGATCCTACTGACATCCCGTCCGGAATCTTCGGAGGGGCTCGGCGATTTGTGACCACTTGAAGGTTGAAGTTATGGAAACAGGCGGAGCTGCCCGAGAATCACTCTGGTCCCAAGTTGTTGAGTAACGAAACGCAAAAAAAATGGGAGGGAGTCCTACTTTTCCCGGCAGAAACCCCTAACCTTTACCCCCCGTGACGACGCGCGCCATCCCGTCCTCGAACCAGATCGTGATCATGGGCGCGACATGGATGTTCTGGGGGTTGTGATACCAGGTCTCGCGACCGTTCGTCCCGGCCTTTGTCGGTGGGCCAACGATGCTGACGATTTCGTTGCGCGACATTCCCGGTCGGAGGGGGTGCCGCTCAAGGCCATTGAACTCGAAGTAATGATCGATCAGCGTTTCGTTCCGCCGCTCATCCACCGCGTCGGTTCGAGGCGGTAACGTTTCACATCCTGCGAGTCCGATCAGGGCGAAGGCAAGGAGGTATCGAAAGACGGCCATGGTTCCAACAGTCAACTCAATCCGAGATCGCAGCCACCACAGAAACTCCAACAGCCACTTCCCGACCCAACCCCTCCAAATGATGACCGGATTCGTTTCGCTGCTTACCAGATGAAAGCCCATATCGATGGTGAATGATTGCGTTGACGAGCGACTTCCTCCAAATTCCTGATCATCATCATGTGGCTTGCGACGACCTTCGGCTTCTACGATCTTCATGTCCTTCAGAACGGCCGAGTCGCCGCGCGCGGGCACTTGAGGCAGGACCTTGAGAACCTCCGGGAACTCCTCGATCTCGAAGGGGAGATCGAGTCCATTGCCGGCAGCAGCGCTTTCGCCTGCCAGCTCATCCTGACGCAGGATCAACTCCTGCAACTCGTCGCGATAGCCGCTGCCTGGAGCACCTATGACCAGTTTTCCACGGCGGTTTTCAAGACCGGGGACCAGGGGAATAAAAGTTCCGCCTACCAGGAACTTGAGCGCGAACTGATCCGGCTTCAACTCGCCGAACTTGGCGACCGACTCACGCCCTCCCCCGAGGACAAGGAGCGCCACGAAGCCTACATCCGCGAGAATCTTCCTGGCATCATTAAGCAATCCTGTCTCTGCGGCGTGGATGATTCCTTTTGGGAAGTGACTCGCATCTCGTGGACCGCTGAGGAGTGGGAAGAACTCTCCCCTCGACCCGGCTACTGCTACGTCGAGGTCTACGAGCACAGCGCCCCGCCCTTGGATTACATCTACGTCATGGGCGTTCGTAAGGGCTCCCCGGAATACATCGCTTGCTACGAAGGCGACACCGATTACTTCGAACTCACGACTTGGCGGCTCGAGGGCGACCTTCTCGATTTGCCGGAGCATGTGAAGCGGGTCTAACGTTCTGTTCCATTTGGTAGACGGCCCCTGGGACTGCGCCTCACTATGGAGGGTAGTAGCCGTAAATCTGCCCAGTTCGTCAGAAAAATCGACCGATTGATTGAACTCGGGAGCGAACCCGCTTTTTCCCCTGCCGCGCCCGAGTCGCCATCGGACCGGGGTTGGAGGGGGTGCAGACCCTAAGGAGAGAATTCTGACAGGACCACAGGCGCCGCGGCCATTTGTAGAGCTTAGTTCGGCAGCGGCCATATGTGGGTTTCGCCTTTGCCTTTGAGTGTCCGCGACGCCCAGGGCGTGTGCAGCGCCGGTTGGATGGCGCCGGCGCTTGGCAGCAACTGCTGTCTGCCGAACCGATCCGGGAACGGCACAGCGGGTTTTGCGCCCGCCTTTGCGGCGGGACTGCTTGGCAGGAAGCGGAAGTCATAGGGACTTTCTGCCAGGAACGTCGGGTCGGCTACGACGGAGTGTTGCTCCCAGTGCTTGTGTTCTGGCCAGGCGGCAAGGTCGTGGAGAGGTCCGCTCTGCCAGCTGATCAGCGACGCCTCGCCGGGCCCTGCCCACAGCAGGTTGTGGTCGGACTGGTAGTTGTTCTTGTGGGCGTCGCGCCAGGTATCGGCCGTGAACGAGGACACATCCAGCTGCGTTCCGGTGTTGAAGGCAAAAACGTTGTTCCGGACGATAAGGTTGCGCAGGGTGTACGCGCCTTGCGC
>JBLHKS010000219.1:0-11473 GCA_047620505.1 Verrucomicrobiales bacterium
TGAAAGACGTCGGCGAAAATTTCGTCGCCGCAGGCAACATCCGGATTGAAGCGGCCAACATCATCTGGGCCGCAGGCGTCGAGGCCCCGGCAATGGTTCAAAACATGGGTGCTGAACTCGATCGTGGACGGCTCGTCGTCGAGCCGGATCTTTCGTTGAAGGGTTTCGAAAATGTCTTCGCGATCGGCGACATCGCCAGTTGCTGCGACGCGAACGAAGTCAAAGTCCCCGGTCTCAGCCCCGCCGCAATCCAGATGGGCAAGCACGTCGCCCAGCAGCTGCTGGCGGAAACGCGCGAGCCTTTCGCCTATAAAGACAAGGGCACGATGGCCACGATCGGCCGCAGCGCCGCCGTCGCGAAATGGAAACTCGGATCGTGGACAGGATTCAAGGCATGGATCCTCTGGCTCTTCGTCCACGTGCTTTTCTTGATCGGTTTCCGGAACAAAATCGCCGTGATGTGGCAGTGGTTTTACTCGTACCTGACCTATCGGCGAGGCGCGCGAATCATCACGGGAATCAGCGAGGAGCCATCTCCGAAACCGGCGGATCCAGACGAGCAAAAGGGCTAAGCCGCCGAAGCCTACAAATCCTGGGCGAGCTCTGCGATTTTCTCGGCTTCCTTCTTCGCCTTGTCGAAGGAAGCGCGAACTCGCTTCAACAAACCGCGCCCCAACATGTCGTCCGCTTTCGCCAGCAGCTGCTTGGTCATGTCCAGCACGTCGCCATCGCCTGCCCAGTGCCGACGCACGATCATCGGGTCAACTTTGTTGACGACTTCGTTCAACGCCCAGGATGCAAGGACGAGGTCGTCGAGGTAGCCGATCGGGCCGAAAATAAACTCCGGCATTAGGTCGAACGGCGAAATGAAATAGGCGATCGCAACGCCGAGTTTGGCCTTTTCTTTGAGCGGAACTTCCGGATCGGCGACGAGCTTGCAGAGCAGGTGAAACACGTCCGGCGCGAGGAGCACGTATTCGATCCAACGACTGTCGCGCGCCTTTTTTGACTCGCCCCAGGCCTGAATTTTCTGCCGGATTTTCTGGTAAAAGCCAGTCTGTTCTTCTGGCAATGTCAAGGCGGTGGAAACGATCCTCGTGCGCAAAATCGTCGCCGACTGGGCGTGCGTTCGCAGCTTGCAGTTTTCACCTGCGCTTGCCGGAATCGCGAAAAAATCACCTGGCTGAAAAAGGTGCCCGCCGCATTCGATCAGCCCATCAACCACGGTCAGGATCGCGAATTTCCCATCGCCCGCGACCGACTCTGAGGCCTCCGGCTTGAGCTCGAACCGATCGACGCGAAACTCCGGACAACTCGCGAGCGTCTTGCCGTCCAGCTGGTCAAAATCCGGTTCGATGTCGGAAAAATCGATGCAGCGGATCGACTCTTCGATATGGAGATCGCGCGGCTTTCCGTCCAGCCCAAGCCGATTCCAATCGAAAACGCGATAGGTCGTGTCGCTGTTGGCCTGGATTTCGTAGATCAAAATCCCCGCGCCAATCGAGTGCAAACGACCGCTTGGAATGAAAATAAAATCACCCGCTTTCGGCTCGAGAACGTGGACGACCTCGGAGACCGTCCCGTGTTTCAAAGCATAAAGAAAAGCGTCGCGGCTGACTTCCTCTTTGAGCCCGACGTAGATTTTTGCGCCCGGCTCAGCATCGGCGACGTACCACATTTCTGACTTCGATTCGCCGCCCAATTCGCTCGCGATTGCCTCAGGCGGGTGGACCTGAATCGAAAGATCTTTCTGCGCGTCGAGGATCTTGAGTAGCAGTGGAAATCGTTCGCCGCGCGCGTCGGCACCGAAGATTTCCTCGCGCTGAAATCGCCAGAGATCGTTCAGACTCAGGCCGGCGAACGCGCCTTCGCAAACCACGCTCTGCGCTTCCGGCCGATCGACAATTTCCCAGGATTCGCCGATCGGCTCTTCGCTTGGCAACTTCCGATCGAACGTTTTTTCGAGATTCCGACCGCCCCAGATTTTCTCTCGATAAACCGGCGCGAAAACCAGTGGTTCGTCGACTGAGCCGGCCGCATTCCTGAAGATCTTCGCCTTGTGAGCTGACCATTCGTCGATCGTATCGATGTCCGTCAGCCGCAGCAGCTGCTGGGTCTCGAAGCCGCATTCGGCAGCACGTTCGAGGCTCTTTTCGAGGGTATCCGGAGCGCTCCAGGGCACATCGAAAATCCGTTCATCCAGCCGGTTGAGCCCGATCAAATAGTAGCCGCCGTCGTCGGTCGGGCCAAAAATGGCGTCCGCGCCGCTGCCGAGTTTTTCCCAGGTTTCCGCGTAAATTTCGGCCGTGATCTCGACGCAATCGGTCCCAATCGCGCAAACCCGCGTGTGGCCGGATTCAAACGCGCCTCGAAAGCCAGCGATCAGCCGTGCACCGAGATCGCCGCTGACTTGCGGCTGAAAATCCAGCTGCTTCGCGTCTCCCGGCCAGACCCCGCTGATCCACTCGACGACTTCGGCTTGGCGTTCCGGCGGATCGAAGAGAATCCGGATTTCGCCCGGTGCCGCGTGGGCCGTCGCGAGCGTCTCGCGCACAAGTCGTTGGTAAACGATGGTAGCGGCCTCAGCGCCGATCGATGCGGCGAGCCGGGTTTTGACCTTACCGGGCTCGGGGAATTTGAGGAAAACGAGGATTAGGGGATCGTTCAAAACAGTGGCCAACAGCTCAGCCAGGCTGCCTTTGAACGCAAGAAGTCCGGCGATTTTTCATCCGGCTAGCCACCATCGTCTTCGGCGCAATCGTCGCCGATTCCGCCTCCCGTCACCGGAATCAGAGTTGGGCCTGGCGAAGCGATCTCATCGGAGCCCTCGTAGGTCCTGATCCAAGCCCGCTCATTCGCGTCAAGCGCGAGCGATGATCCCTCACGTTCGCCAGGTTTCGTCAGTTTCGAGCCAGCAGAAAATTGGCGGCGACCGCGAACAGGGCGGTGGTCCGCAGCCGGACGGCTTCGGCTTCCGATCGAAAACTAAGCCGTCCTTCCGAATCGTTTCTCCAACTCGCCGAACGGCATTTGAATCAACGTCGGCCGGCCGTGCGGACAGCAGTAGGGCAGCTCGCAATCTAACAAATCATCAAGAAGTCGACTCACTTCGAGCGGTCGGAGTGAGTCGTTCGCCTTGACTGCGTAGCGACAAACCGTTGTCGCGACCATGTCTTCGCCGAGCCGCATTGAACTCATCCGGCGACTGACTTTCTTGAGTTCCTCGACCACGTCGTTCATGATTTTTGCCGGATCGTCCTTTTTGAAAAATTGCGGAAGGCTGTCGATTTTGAGCGTGTTCTGGCCGAAGGGCTCAGCCGCGATTCCAAGCCGCTGGATCGCGTCGAGATTCTGTTGAACGAGATCGAAATCACGCGGAGCCAGCTCCACCGTTAACGGCATGAGCAGCTTCTGGGTTGGGACACCTTCGTTGGCCATGCGCTCCCGCATTTTCTCGAAAAGGACGCGCTCGTGCGCCGCGTGCTGATCCATGAGAACGAGTCCCTCGGCGCTTTCCATCAGAACGTAGAGTTTGCCGAGCACGCCGATGATCCGGAAGTCTTCAGAACGCACCGCCTTAACTGGTGGTTCAAACTCAGCAGCTGCTGGCGCGGTTTCTGGCGGTGAAGCCGGTTCCGGCGAAGGTGACGAAGGCGGCGGCGTGGGCTCTGGTTCAATCCAATCTTTTCGGAGCGAAAGCTGTTCTCGCTCGGGAATCAGAGACGGCTGCGTTGCGAGTTCGGCCAGATCCTGGCTGGGCGGAGGCGGCTCTGGCAGGGAATGAACGCGCTGACCGGGAATCGTCGTTTGTGCGCGTGTCAGGGTCTTTTGGAGCGCCTCGATCACCGCATCGCGAACGCCGTTCCCGTCGCGAAAGCGGACTTCCTTTTTTGCCGGGTGAACATTCACGTCAACCGCGTACGGGCTCATCTCCAGAAACAGAAACGTCAGCGGGTACTGCCCCTTCATCAGCGCCGTGTGGTAGCCCTCGCGCAAAGCATAATTCAGCATCGGGGCCTCGACCGGCCTCCCGTTCAGGAACGTCAGCTGAAGACTCCGGGTAGAACGCCCCATGCCGAATCCGCCCATGAAACCGGTGATCCGGATGTCGCCCGATTCGTACGGCGCAACTGGTAGGAGCCGCGATGCAATCTCGGAACCAACGAAGCCCTGAATTCGCTCTAACAAACTCTCCGTCGCCGGTAGCCGAAACTGTTCGCGGTCGTTGCGGACGAGCGTGAAGGCGATGTCCGGATGAGCGATCGCTTGGACGCGGACGACTTGTTCGATGTGGCTGTACTCGGTGTTTTCGGTGCGCAGAAATTTGCGTCGAGCCGGGATGTTGAAGAAAAGCTGCCGCACTTCGATTTGCGTTCCAGGCGGCTCGCCGCAATCTTTAACACTCGCAATTTTGCCGCCGTTGATGACGATTTCCGTCCCGCTGAGCGCGTCCTTTTCGCGTGTTGTCAGGCGGAACTTCGAAACACTGGCGATGCTCGGAATCGCTTCCCCGCGAAACCCTAGCGTCGAGATTCCACCGAGGTCTTCCGTCGTTCGAATCTTGCTCGTCGCGTGCCGTTCGAGACACATCAGCGCGTCGTCCCGATTCATCCCGATCCCATCATCGATGATCTGGATTTTCGACATCCCGCCGCGTTGAACCCCGACTTCGATCTTTCGCGCCTCAGCATCAATGCTGTTTTCCAGCAGCTCCTTGACCACGGAAGCGGGGCGTTCAACCACTTCGCCAGCGGCTACCTGGCTGGCGAGTGCGTCTGAGAGAAGGCGGATGCGGGACACGGAAAATGCGGTTCGAAGAATTTCTGAGGCCAACCTCCTGACAATCCCACATTGCGAAACTCGAATTTCAAAATTCCAGCGTCAGCGTCGGAGCAAAACGGAGATTTCGAGTTCTGCGGCCAGATTTCGGTTGTCAGTCGCGGAAAACCGAGGACTGAACAGCTCACGATTTAAATCATGAGTCGCCAACTTCTCGTAACTTCAGCGCTGCCGTACGCCAACGGCCATATTCACATCGGCCACCTGGTCGAGTACCTGCAAACCGACATCTGGGTTCGGTTTCAGAAGATGTCGGGAAACCGCTGCGTTTACATTTGCGCGGACGACACTCACGGCGCAGCGATCATGCTGCGCGCCCAGTCCGAGGGCCGAAGCGAGGAGGAGCTGATTGCCGAAATGCAGGCGGCGCACGAGCGCGATTTCGCCGGTTTCGGGATCGAATTCGATAACTACAGCTCGACTAACAGTCCGGCAAACGCAGAGGTCTGCGCCGAAATCTGGAAAGCGTTGCGCGAAGCTGGAATGGTCGTCGAGGAGGAGATCGATCAGCTCTTTGATGTCGAGAAGCAGACTTTCCTGGCCGATCGATTCGTCGAGGGAACCTGCCCGTTCTGCAAAGCCGAAAAGCAGGCTGGCGACAACTGCGCTATCTGCGGAGAAACCTACATGCCGACCGAATTGATCAATCCGGTTAGCGTGATTTCAGGAACGACGCCAGAGGTTCGAACGGCTCCGCATTTGTTCGTGGAAATTGAGCAGCTGCACGGATTTCTCGACGAATGGACTCAGTCCGGTGCCCTGCCGACCGAGAGCGCGAACTACCTGAAGAACTTCTTCCTCAATGAGAAAGATGAAAAGACTGGGAAGGTCGTTGCTAAGCCGCTTCACAATTGGGACATCTCGCGACCGGCCCCGTACTTCGGTTTCGAGATTCCGGACAGCCCCGGAAATTTCTGGTACGTCTGGTTTGATGCGCCGATCGGCTACATCGCTTCGACGCACGAGTGGTGTGAACGTGAGGGCGGGAAAGTCGACGATTGGTGGAGGAACGACGACGTCGAAATTCATCATTTCATCGGCAAGGACATTCAGTATTTTCATACCCTCTTCTGGCCCGCGATGCTCAAGACTGCCGGCTTCAATTTGCCGAAACACGTCCACATCCACGGCTTCCTGACGGTCGACGGCAAGAAGATGTCGAAGCGCGACGGCACGTTCATCAACGCCTCGAAATACCTCGAACATCTCGACCCGAATTTCCTTCGGTATTTTTACGCGAGCAAACTTTCGGCGAGAGTCGAGGACATCGACCTGAACATCGATGAATTCGTCGCCAAGGTGAATACGGATCTCGTTGGGAAGGTCGTTAACCTCGCTAGTCGGAGCGCGAAGTTCGTGAAGAACGTCGGTTTGTCGACGGCGTATCCGGATGACGGCGGCTTGTTCGAGGAGTTCGCCAAACAGGGCGATGCGATCGCTGCGGCTTACGAAGAATGCGCCTACAGCCGGGCGATGCGCCTTATCATGGAGCTGGCCGACAAAGCGAATCCGTTCGTCGAACAGAACGCGCCGTGGGAGCTGAAGAAGGACCCTGACAATGCGCAAAAACTTCAGGACGTCTGCACCGTCGCGCTGAATCTGTTTCGACAGCTGGCGATTTATCTGGCACCTGTTTTGCCTGAGTTGGCTCAAAAAACAGGCGAGCTGCTCGGCGATTCTCTGGATGATTGGGCGAAGTCGAAGACACCGCTCGTCGGCACGCCGGTGGCGAAGTTCAAGCACATGATGCAGCGAGTCGATCCGAAGAATGTCGAGGCGATGATTGAAGAAAGCCGCGAGGAAGCGCCGCCAGCAGCCGCTGTGGCGACGGAATCCGGAAAGTGGCTCGAAGACGAGCCAGTCGCGGAAGAAATCACGATCGACGATTTCGCCAAAGTCGATCTCCGCGTGGCGCGCGTGATCGAAGCGAACGAAGTCAAGGAAGCTCGGAAACTGCTCCAGCTGAAGCTAAGCCTCGGCGGAACGGAGACGCGAAACGTGTTCGCTGGCCTCAAAGCGGCTTACGAAACGCCGGCTGATCTCGTCGGGAAACTCGTCGTCGTCGTCGCGAATCTCGCTCCGCGCAAAATGAAGTTCGGCGTCAGCGAAGGCATGATTATCGCTGCTGGGCCGGGTGGAAAGGAAGTCTACGTCCTCAGCCCGGACTCGGGAGCCGAGCCAGGGCAGCGGGTTCATTAGAATTGCTGGTTGCGCCTGCGGCTATCTCCAGTTCCATCCTGACATGATGAAAAATGCAGTCGTCCTCGGCACTGGAAGTTTCGGCTCCGCTCTGGCGGCGTTGCTCGCTGAGCGTGGTTTGGAAACGACGATCTGGGGGCGCAACGCCGCGGCTGTTGAAGAGATCAACGAGCGACATTCCAACGCGCGATATTTGCCCGGGATCCAGCTTCCGGAATCGATCCGGGCGACAACAGATTTTGCGGCCTGCGCGGAGACCGACTTGATCCTTTTCGTGCTGCCCTCTCGCTGCTTTCGCGAGGTGGCCGAGAATCTCCGAAATCATGGAGTGAACCCGAATGCGGTGCTGCTTTCCTGCACGAAGGGAATCGAGCTGGACACCGGCGCGCGAATGACTGAGGTGCTGAGCGAAACGTTTCCGGAGAACTCGGTAGCGGTACTGTCAGGGCCGTCTCACGCAGAGGAAATGGCGAAAAGGATGCCCACTGCGGTCGTCGTCGGTTGCGAAGACGACGAGCTTGCGATGAAGCTTCAGGACGTCTTCACACTTCCCTGGTTTCGCAGCTACCGAGCTAACGACGTGGCTGGAATCGAGATCGGCGGGTGCGTCAAAAACATCGCAGCGATCGCTGGCGGGATTGTCGAGGGCTGCGGACTCGGCGACAATTCGAAGGCCGCGCTAGTGACTCGCGGGCTGGCTGAAATGGTCAGGCTAGGCGTGGCGATGGGTGGTCAGCCGGAAACGTTCATGGGCTTGAGCGGAGTGGGCGATTTGATGGCGACGTGTTTCAGCGATCACAGCCGAAACACGCGCGTGGGCCGAATGTTAGGCCAGGGAATGCCGCTGGATGAGATTCAAACCCGGCTCGGGATGGTCGCTGAGGGAGTGCCGAACACGGAGAGCGTTTATCAATTTGCTAAGAAGCACGGAGTCCGCGCGCCGGTAACCGAACTGCTCTTTGAGTTGCTTCAAGGTCGTCTGACGCCAGACGAAGCCTGTCAGCAGCTGCTGAGCCGAAGCCCTCGGGCGGAAACCGATTGAACTCGGTTCAACTCACTCAATTCCAGATCGCGCCACGATTTCTGGCTCGGGTGCCGCTTTTGCTTGTGGCGGATCGGCGTAGTTGAATTTTCCGCCACTGGGATGCGCGATTTCGCGAAGCCGCCCGGCCTCTCGGCGAGTCTGCTCGAATCCAACGCAGTCAACGCGGATCCCGGCCTCGACCAGTTTTTCGATCTCGTCGACATGCGCGAAAGTTTCCGGGCTACCGTCTGAAATCAGCACGACTTGCGTTGGGCGCGGGGTGAACACGATTGGCAAAGCGAGCGCGATCTCAAAATTGGACCCCTCGCCAGTTTCCAGCTGTTCGAGCGCCGTGATGAGCGAATTTTTGTGCTCCGCAGTCGCTGGATGGAGCTGGTAGAATCCGTCGTTCCAGTGAAGCCCTTCATCGACCGCGGCTACGTTGAATTTCGTCCCTGCGGGCAGATTTTCGATCCCGCGAATGACTTCCTCGACGCAGACGCCGAGGCGCGAGTGCAGGGCAAACGGCTCATCCATCGTGCTCGAAGCGACGATGACGATGAGGACATCACCTTTGATTGGAATGCCGAAAACTTCAGCAGCTGCTGAAGTTTCCTCAGCCAGAACCGGGGCACATGTCAGGGCGCAGGCGAGGATAGCGGTTTGAATCGCGCTGAGTTTCATCGCAGGGTAATTCGTTAGAGCTTATTCTTGATTTTCTTGCTCTTCGTGGAGCTGTCATCGACGAACGATTCGGCTCCGAGACACTTCGCGTAGACGGTCACGTCGTCCGGCCAGTCGCTCGCGTGGAGCTGGAACGGCCCGGTGTAGGTGGTTGCCTGGCTTTGGCTTTGACCGCTGAGCCAGTAGACGAGGGTCGAGAGCGCTGGCGGATTCGGGTCAGTCAGCGTGGCGGTGACCGTCGTTGTTGATCCCTTGAATTCGGCCTTCGGGGAGACGCTGATGCTCGGCTTGCTCAGATCGTAGTCATCTACGGTGTATTCTTCGAGCACGAGGCTGCTCTGGGTCCACCCTGGCGTCGTCGTCCCGACGTAGGCGAGGATCGTGGTCTCCGCGAAAATCGTGATCGGACCGGTGTAGAAATCGAAGCCGCCGTTGTTGATCGAAACCATGACGAATGAATTGGGATCACCGCTGTTTTCGTTCGAGAGCGTCAGCGTGAACGGAAGCTCATCGTAGTCGAATTCATCGCCTTCTTCGGAAAAGTCAGGTTCTTCAAGGAAGCCCTGGTTGTCGTCATCATCGTCGTTGTCGTCGTGGTCCTCACCATCACCGGGTGGGTCATCGTCGTCGTTTCCGCCGCCGTTCCCGTCGTCGTCATCATCATCATCGCCGCTGCCACCCCCGTTGCCACCGTTGTAGCCGCCTTCCTCCAGGGTGAAGACCGAACCTCCGGTTGTGGTCGCGATCCAAGTCAGATTCTCAATCTCGTCGTCACCCAGCTGCATGCCGACGCAGTCAACCCGGATGCCAGCAGCTCCCAGTGCCTGCACTTCGTCGATCCACGGTCCATTTGGGTAGTCGCCGCCGTTCGGGCGCCCGTCCGTCAGGAAAATTACCTGACCAGGGATGATGTCGAATTGAAGCGGATAGGTGAGACCGATTTCGTAGTTCGTTCCGGAATGATTGTTGATCTGGAGCAACGCGTTGACCATCGCCTGCTTGTTCGTGTCGGTAGCCGGACGCAGGACGTAACCAGGAAGCGCATTCGGGTTGGTTTCCCCGGGCGCAAGGCAGATTTCGTTAGGATCGCCGGTGCCCGCAATCGCGAAAAGCTCGTTAGGGTCAGGATCAAGGTAAGCCGCGACGTTGGCGTCGGTGCCCACCCAGTGAATGCCGCCGTCAAACATCGCGACGTTGAATCTGACGTTCGCCGGTAGAGTCGGGATCACCTGGACGAGCTCCGCGATCACGGCGTCGAAGCGTTCCTGACCATTGAAGTTGGAATTCATCGAACTCGAAGCGTCGATCACGAACAGCACGTCGTCGCCGATCGGCACTTCGAAGAATGAGGTCGTTGTGGCTTCAGAAAAATCGCTGTCGGTCCACGAAGCCGCGTCGAGTGATTTGGCGTAAGTTCGAATCGAAAATCCATCCGGAAACGTCGCGACGTTCGTGGCAAACGGAGCGCCGTAGAGACTCCAGCTCGCCACTGCTGGGTAGGCGCCATCGGGCGTTTTGATCGAGTAGTAGAGGTCCGACGAGCCTCCTGGATTTGAGTTTGTCAGGGTGATCGTGATGGATGAAACGGTGGCGTTGAACTCCGGTGAGCTGAGCGCGATGACCGGCTTCTGAAGTTGATCAGCGGAATTTTTCAGACTCTTGCTGGCCGTGCTGCTTTCGAGCGCAAAGGGCTCTGTGCCGACCGCTTTCGCGAAGATCGAAATGCCGTCCGGGTAGTCGGCGCGGTTGAGGACAAACGGAGCCGAGTAGGTCGTCCCAGCATCGGCGTTTCCGCCATCGAACCAATAGACGAGACTTGAGATATCTGACGAATTTGTGTTTGTCAGGGTGACCGTGATCTCGGTGTTGCTCGAGTCGAACTGGTCGGACGAAGCGATGATGACCGGAGGGAGCAGCTGAAAGTCTTCACGAGCAAAGTCCCCATTGACCGTCGGGCTGTCAATCCAGCTTGCGGGATTCCCCGTCACGTAAGCAGAAACTGTTGTGTCGGGCTCAACGTTGAAAGGAGCCGTGTATTTGGAGAAATCGCCACCGGTCGAAACCATGATCCAGGACGACGTGGGCGGATTGGTGTGGGAAATGAAAACGGTCTTCGGGAACTCCAAATACTGAAAATCGCCGCCTGCGGGAGAAATCACCGGCACCAGCAGCTGCTCAGGGCCGCCCGGACCGTCATCACCTCCATCTGCGGTATCGCCATCGTCAGCGTCAACACCGGCGGTGCTGCCGCCTCCCGTTGGAATGATCGTAGGCGATGGTAGAGTTGTGCCGTCCGAATCCTCGTAAGCCCAGATCCAGCCCCGGTCAGAGGAATCGAAACCTAACGACGATCCGTCGCGAGTCTCCGAGCCGAAATCAACCGAGGCAAGGGTTTCATCCAGGTAGAATTCTTTTACCCCGAGGTCGTTCTTCGCGATAACAAATCGTAGCTGGTCCGAGTTCCAGATTGCCCGTGAGGAGGCCCCAGCCGCCTCAGATTCGGACTGAAGCCTTGCCGCGAGCCGCTTGTCGATCATCGAACCGCGCAGTCCAGCGAAGCTTGCGCTCTGGACCGCGTCACGGACGGTCTTCATTTTGTCGAGGACGTCCTGCGGTTCAGACAAGGAGCCAAAACTGCCTCCGCTCGTGATGTAAACCTTGATCGCTTTGTTCACCGTCGCGACGTCGGATTCCAGCTTTGTGATCCGCGCGCCCTCCTTGCTGTGG
>JBLHKS010000220.1:0-11467 GCA_047620505.1 Verrucomicrobiales bacterium
CGTAGCTCGCAGCGCCTTCCACGTGGTATTTCGTGCGCTCCAGCGTGATCACCGTTTTCGCGTCCTTCGAGGTCAGCGTCGCGCCCGGCCAGACTAATTTCGGCCAACCCTTGAGCGTGATTTTGCCGTTCTCGAGATCAATTTTTAACGACTCTGCCCGCACCGAAGCCGGAAATTTCGGCTCCTCCTTGTTCAGCGCCGTCCCATCGACGTAAACTCGACCGCGAGCATCACCCGTTAGCGGATTGATCTCGTCAGCATAAATAATCGCGCCGAAAAAAGCGAGGTGCTGCCGAGTTGGATCATCGATCGCCTTCTCTTTTTCATCCTCAGCAGCTGCTGGCAGAATCGCGAGAAAAAGGCAAGTGAGCAGAGTTCGCATCCCGCACTTTGCCATCACGCGACCGCATCCGCAATCTCGCCGCCCAGCTCTTCTTTCAAACGCAGCTGCCCGCACGCCGCATCGATGTCGTGCCCCTTTTCGCGGCGCAAAGTCACCATCACGCCGGCCTTTTTTACGATCGCGGCAAACTGATCCTGACGCTCCTCGCTTGGACGCTGCCATTCCAGACCATCGACCGTGTTGTAGGGAATCAAATTCACCTTCGCGCGCATCGAACTCGCACGACGCGCCAGCAACTCGGCCTGCCCAAGATCATCGTTCACCCCTTCGATCAAAATGTACTCGAACGTGATTTTCTGCTTCTTGCGTTCCGTAAAATATCGCAGCGAATCGAAAAGCTCATCCAGCGGATACCGCTTGTTAACCGGCATGATCCGCTCACGCACCTCGTCGCTCGCGCCGTGCAGGCTGATCGCTAACCGGATCTGCAACGGATGATCCGCGAACTTACGGATCTGCGGCGCCAGCCCGCTCGTCGACACCGTCATCTTCCGCGCGCCGATTCCAACGCCCCAATGCGAATTCAGAATCTCGATCGACTTCATCAAATTCGGGTAATTCGCCAACGGCTCGCCCATGCCCATGAAAACGATGTTGTCCACGCGGCGACCGCTGATTTCTTCGGCTTGAAGGACCTGCTCAACTATCTCAGCCGCGCTGAGGTTGCGCGCAAACCCGGCTAACCCGCTCGCGCAGAATTTACAATCGAACGCGCAGCCGACCTGGCTCGAAACGCAGAGCGTGCGTCGATCTGAAGTCTCGCTGTAAAGCGATGGATTCGCCGGAATCAGGACCGACTCGACGTAGCGGCCGTCGTGAAGTCGAAAGAGGAATTTCTGCGTCGTGTCCGCTGACCCTTGTGTGGTTTTCAGGGTCATCGAACGCATCTGAAATTCAGCCGCGAGTTTCTCCCGAAGCTCAGCGCTCAGATTCGTCATTTCGTCGAAACTCGACGCGCGTTTCGCGAAAACCCACTCCAGCAGCTGCTTGGCTCGGAATTTCTTTTCGCCCCACTTTTCGAAACGAGTTTCGAGATCGGTTAGGGTCAACCCAGTGATCGTTTCTTCAGGCATTAGATCTTCGGATTTCGCGCAGGGTGCAGCGCGGCTGCGATGATCGTGAGAATGCTCAAACTGATCACAACTAGACCAGCAGTTGACAGCAAATTCAGTACATTTGAAATCGTCTCGCCGAGTTGGGCCGCATTATTGAAACCGGGTCTCGTGCCATTGCCAAAACCCGAGATCGAGTCTTCCAATTCATAGATCGACATCCCTGCGGTAGCGAACAATCCTAGAACCACAATCCACCCAATGGATTCAAGGATTCGCAACCCGCGAGCAAAAGACATTCGACCACCCGAGGCAGAAGAAGAATTTGGACTGAATAACAACGCAACGAACGCGGTAATGAGGCCGATCGCTAACGCCGAGAGTCCTAAAAGCAACTTTGGCGCAGGTTGCTGAACAGTCCTCAGCGAATGATCGAAGCCGTTCTCGCCGGTGGTACCGATTGTAGAATACCCCTCCCGGACGTCGCCAATCGTAGAACAGAGCAGAACGGCACCGACAAACAGGCAAATCCCACGAGTGATCAGCATGATTCTTCCTGTTTTGCTCAAATGCCGCCTCCCCAGTGCCAACGCGCTCACAACTGTGACTGTCGTCAGAAACAAGAGGCCGCAGAAGAACAGGAAAAAGTCAGCGCGGAATCCAATTTCCACAAGCTCAGGTCCGTCGGTAGGCATCGTCGTCGCCACAATGTGAGCGAACCAGATCAGTACTTTTCCCTTAAATGCGACGGCAATTCCTGCCAGAGCGGCAATCATCAACAGAACTAAAACTGCGATCCTTTTCATATAGAAAGTCTCCGGCCAAAATGCCGGTCTAATTTTCCGCGAACAACGTCTGCGCTGCTTCACGAACTCGGCTGCGGTGTTCCTCTTCGACGCCGCTCAGCAGCGGCAGCAACGGCCCGGTCTTCGCGATTCCTGCGAATTCGACCGCCTCGTGCAGAACGCGGATCGGGTTGATCTCGTTTCGCAGGTCTTCGAGTTTCTTGAAAATCCCGCGCAGCTCCTCGGCCTTCACAAAATCCCCGGCCTTGATCGCCTTCAGCATTTGCTGCGAGAGCCGCGGTGCCACGCAAACGCAGCCCGCCGTGAACCCGACAACGCCGAAATCGCGCAAGTGAACGATCGCCGGCTGCTCGCCGATCCCGCTGATGATCATGTTCGGATCGACGCTCTCGACCAGATCGCGAAGAAACGGATCAACGCTCGGATTGTCGCGCACCACCGCGTATTTGATCCAGGAAACGATCCCGTCATCGACGAGTTTCTTCGTCCCCTCGACCGAAATGAAGCCGTCATTCTTGATGTAAACCACGACCTTTTTCCCATAAGCCTCGGCAAATTTGCGAATCCCGGTCACGACGCCGTCGTCCGTCGTCAAGCCGACCTGCGGAAGAAGCATCGCCGTCGGAAAATCGAAATCGCGGAGAATTTCCGCCTGATCCATCGCCACGCCCCACGACGGCCCGACGGCTGGAATAGTCGTCGTGTCAGGGCCGGAAATTTCGGCCAGCATCGTCAACAGGCTGGCGAATTCGCTCGGACGGACGTGGTAGAAATTCGCATTCCCGCCGTAAAGCATCGTCGTCACGCCACCGGACTCGATGTGGCGGAAAATCTTTTCGTTCTCTTCGCGGTTCAGCGAGAAATCGGCGTTGCGCGCCAGCGGCGGAACGGCGATGACAGAGCCGGCCAGCAAATCCGGAGTGATCGGGGTTGTGTTCATTTTGTCTTGAAATCGGAAGGCGCAACCTTGGAGTGCCTCTATCGGATCGTCAGCAAAAAAATTGCGATTGCTACACCGGAGAAATCACTACGCCGCTCTGAAGCAATCGCCGATTTGGCCGGAGATCGGATGTCCACATCCGTAGTGAAGCGTCCCCCAAAACGGATGTGGACATCCGGTCTCCAAGGCGAATTATTTGACGAAGATGAAGACGATTGACCTCCCCGAAAAAAAGTTCACGAACGAAGTCCTGGCCGAAATTCGACGAATCAAGGAAGAGATCGCGGCCGAACACGGCAACGATGTTCGATCGCTTGGCCGAGATTTGCAGCGTCGGCAGAAGGACCACGCTCGCCTCGTGTCGCCTGCGACGAATGACGTGGACGTCGATGCTCCTCAATAAATCGGCGGCTCCTTGCCAACCGTCTTCCCGTGCAGAAAACGGAAGTCGCAACCTTGGTGCGCCTGAGTGATTTCGTCAGCAAAAAGTTTGCCGAATCCCCGCTCGGGAGTGGTTGCCGGCGGCGTCCAGGATTCGCGGCGCGCCAGCAGCTGCTCGTCGCTCACGTCCAGATGAATCCGGCGGGCTTCGACGTCGAGCTCGATGAAATCGCCGGTCTCGACCAACGCAAGTGGACCACCGATGGCTGACTCGGGCGAAACGTGAAGCACGCAGGCGCCGTAGCTCGTGCCGCTCATCCGCGCGTCGGAAATCCGGATCATGTCGCGCACTCCGGCTTCGAGAAGCTTCTTAGGAATCGGAAGCATGCCCCATTCCGGAAAACCCGCGCCAAGCGGCCCTGCGTTCTTGAGAACGATGATCGAATCAGCCGTCACGTCGAGATCCGGCTCGTCGATCCGAGCTTTCAGGTCAGGGTAGTCTTCAAACACGAGAGCGGGCCCACGATGCTTGAGCAAATGCGGTTCGGCAGCGGTCGGTTTGATCACGCAGCCGTCGGGCGCGAGGTTTCCGCGAAGAACGAACGTTCCGCCAGCCTTCGCAATTGGCTTGTCGATCGGTGGGATCACGGCTTCGTTGTAGACCTCGGCACCCTCGATGTTTTCGCCAAGCGACTTGCCGGTCACGGTGAGGCAATCGAGGTCTAACAAATCCCGAATACGGCCCAGCAAAGCCCGTAAACCACCGGCGTCGTAAAAATCCTCCATCAGAAATTCGCCGCTCGGCCGAATGTTCGCGACGCACGGGATTTCATGCGAAAGTTCGTCGAATCGATCAATGCTAAGCTCGACTCCAGCGCGTCCGGCCATCGCAATCAGATGAATGATCGCGTTCGTCGACCCACCGATCGCCATGTCGGCTTTGATCGCGTTGTCGAACGCAGCCGCCGTCGCGATTTTCGACGGTGCTAGGTCTTCCCAAACCATCTCGACTGCTCTCCGCCCGCAACGCGTCGCCATCGCCGCGTGCTCCGAATGCACCGCCGGAATCGAGGTCGAACCCGGCAAGCAGAACCCTAACGTTTCCGCTATCGCGCCCATCGTCGACGCTGTCCCCATCGTCATGCAGTGACCCGGCGAACGCGCGATCCCGTCCTCGAGCTCGCGCCACGAATCGCCGCAAAGATTGCCCGCGCAACGCTCCGCCCAGTACTTCCAGACGTCGCTGCCACTGCCTAACGTGTTTCCGCGCCACGAACCCTTCAGCATCGGACCACACGGGAGAAAAAGGCTCGGTAGATCCGCGCTGAACGCCCCCATCAAGAGCGCCGGCACCGTTTTGTCGCAGCCGCCCATCAACACCGCGCCATCGAGAGGGTAACACCGAAGCGTTTCCTCGACCTCCATCGCGACGAGGTTTCGATAAACCATCGAAGTCGGCTTCATGTAGGTTTCGCTCAACGTCATGACCGGGATCTCGACTGGAAACCCGCCCGCCTGCCAGACACCGCGTTTCACCTCTTGGGCGCGATCGCGAAGGTGCATGTGGCAGGGTTGAAGGTCGCTCCAAGTGTTGAGAATCCCGATGACCGGCTTGCCCTGATAATCCTCGCGCGAATAGCCCTGCTGCTTCAACCGCGAGCGATGCCCGAACGAGCGGAGGTCGTCGGGGCCGAACCAGCGGAAACTACGGAGATCTTCAGGCGATTTGGGCATGGCTTTGCGAAGTCCGGATTGTGCACGGGAATCGCCCGAATGCGAGCAGGAACCTTGGCAGCTGCTGAAAGTTGGTCTAAGTTTTCGCCATGACCGCGCAGCTGGCTCCAGCCCCCTTCATTTCGCTCGAAGAATATTTTGCAGGCGAAGATCTTACCGATGAACGCCACGAATATTCGAACGGACAGGTTGTTAAGATGGGCGGTGCCAGCGACGAACACGAATTGGTTGTCGGCGAGATCTTCGCAGCCATTCATGCTCACCTCAAAGGCAAGCCCTGTAACGTCACGCCGAGTAACCTCAAGCTGAAGCTCGAACTGAACCACGCCGATCTGGTTTACTACCCGGATGCGATGGTCTGGTGCGATCCGGCCGACAACGAGCGGCTCTTCAAGACTTCGCCCCGGGTGATCGTTGAAGTGATGAGCGACTATAAAAAGGACCATGTCGAAAAGCTCTTCGCTTATCAGCAGGTCGCGTCGCTCGAGGACTACCTCATCATTGATCAGAATTTTGACGAGCCGCAGGCTTGGATCTATCGCCGGGCAACGAACTGGGATCAGGAACGGATCGAGCCCGGCGGCGTGATCACTTTGCCGTCGATCGAATTCTCAATCCCGTTGGATGAGCTCTACGCGGACCGTCCCGCTCGAGCCTAACCGATTTCCGGCAGCTCGAATCCCTCGCGGTGTTCGCGGCCGACGAGCTTGTTCGCCTCGGCATCGTCGAAGGTTTCCGTCTTTGGATCGAAGCGCAGTTTTTTGCCGGTTCGCCAGGCGATGTTGCCGGCGTGACACATCGTCGTGCTGACGTGGCCGGAGTAGATTTCCTGATTCAGCGATTCGCGTTTCCGGCTGCGAACGGCGTCGAGAAAGTTCCGGACGTGCCCCTGCTGGCCGACGTCGCTCTGGCCTTGCTTTACCAGTTTTCCAGCGGCGTCGTAGGCCTTCCACGAAGTGTTGTTGAGCAGAATCCAGCCGTTTTCGCCGTAAATCGTCGCGCCTTCTCCTTGACCGAAAAGCTTGGGCTTCGACCAGAGCCGCATTTCGTATTGAAGCACGTGATTCGGATAATCGTAGTTCACGAACATCGTGTCCGGGAATTCCTGATCGTCGTCCTGGAAGAAGAATTTTCCGCCAGAGCACGAAATCGCCTCGGGCATGTCGTCCAAGCCCATTACGTAACGACAATAATCGACTCGGTGGACACCATCGTTGCCGAGATCGCCTGTACCGTAGTCGAAGAGCCAGCGCCAGGCACCGCCGACAATCGCCGAATTGTAAGCGCGCTCCGGAGACGGGCCTTGCCACAAATCGTAGTCGATTCCAGCGGGAGCCTTGCCGTCTGCCGGCAGGTGCACTGCGGCGTTGCGAGCAGTTTCCCAGGACTTGCCGGAAATCACTTTCCCAAGCGCCCCGCTATCGACGTACTCGCGCGCTTCCCTCAAAAAGGCCGCGCTGCGAATCTGGGTGCCCATCTGGACCATCCGATCGTGCTTGCGCGCGGCGGCGACGGCGACTTTGCCTTCCTGAATGTTGTGGCTCGCCGGTTTCTCGACGTAGACATCTTTGCCGGCTTGGCATCCCTGAATCGTAAGCAACGCGTGCCAGTGATCCGGAGTCGCCACCATCAACGCGTCGATCGAAGGATCGTCGAGCAAGTCGCGATAGTCTTTAACGAGCTTCGGCGTCAGCCCAGTCTTCTTCGCCATCTCCGCACCGCGCTGTTCGCGAACCGAATCGCGCACATCACAAATATGGGTGATCGCGCAGTCCGGCTCGTTCGAAAAGCTGTACATCACCGAATTCCCGCGTCCGCGCACCCCGATGCAGGCGATGCTGATCTTGTCATTCGCCGCGAAACTGGCGCTGCTGAGGCTGAGCCCGGCACCAGCAGCTGCTGAACGACGGAGGAATTGGCGACGGGAGTTTTTCGTGCTCATAAACAATGCACGAAAATTGGGCGCCCGCGTTTTCGCCCAGACCCGAAAGAATTCGGCTGTGCCCGCAAAATCGGTTGGCCATCCCGATTCCTGAGTCCAATTTTGGCTTCATGTTCGCCGCCGCACCCTACCCGAAGTGGGAACTCTTCAGACCGGAACACACGCTGACGCTGATCGTAACCGCGTTGCTGGCGATTCTGACAATCGCTTACGCGCGCAGAGCGCCGAATTCACGCGGTGTCGTGATCCAAACCCGGATCCTCGGCGTCATTTTGCTTCTGACTTGGGTCGGCAAAACCATCACCTACCCACTCGCCGGGCACGCGATTCCCCTGCCGATGTACCTGTGCGATTGGGCAGGCTACGCGGGTGCCTTCGCCCTGCTCACCCGGAGAATCTGGCTCGTCGAACTGAGCTATTTCTGGGGCCTCGGTGCCGCGATCCATGGACTCCTCACTCCCGATCTCCTCTACGGATTTCCGTATCCCGTCTGGTTCAGCTCGGTGCATCTGCACGTCTTCTCGGTGCTGGCGGCTTTCTATGTTGTGCTCGGCTTACGACTTCGGCCAAGCCGCTTTGCAGTCTGGCGAGTCATCGCAATCAGCCATGTCTATCTCTTGGCCGCGTGGATCTCGAACCTGATCGTGCCGGGCTACAATTTCGGCTTACTCGAGCAGAAACCCCGGATCGGCTCGATCACGGAATTCTTTCCTGACGAGCCCTGGCACTTCATCGCGTTCTGGCCACTTTCGCTCGTCGTCTTCGGCCTTCTCTACCTTCCGTTCTGGATTCTGCGTCGAAAGGAGCAAAAAAGACTCGAAACTATCTGAAACGAAAGCCGTCAAACCGGAGTGAATTCCATGCGTACGGAATGTTTGATTTTTCGCGGGATTATTGAGCAAAATCGATTACATTCGCGCTTTTTCGCAGAATCCCGTATTCAACGAACCCGATAAACTGATTTTATGGCAAGACGAGGAGGAGGAAGACCACGAGGTCGCGGTCGCCGTGGTGGCGGACGAGGCAAACCACGGCGTAGCGCCGAGTCTTCCGGTAGTACAAAAGAGGATTGCCTCGAGCTAGCCGGAAAAATTCATGCCGTTCTGCCTGGGACGATGTTTCATGTCGAACTCGATAACGGACACATCGTCCTGGCTCACATTTCGGGAAAAATGCGCAAACGTTTCATCAAACTCGTCACCGGCGACAAAGTGAAGCTCGAGATGTCGCCTTACGACACTGACAAAGCGCGCATCGTTTACCGTCTCAACTAACTTGATCGAAACTGCGTCATGGAAGACGTGGACCCAATTCAACTCGAGCCGGTGTCGAACGCCGATTGCAAACCGCCTCAACCGGGGCGGTTTTTGCCGTACCCGGTTTCTACCCTCGGCCATTGACGCATGACCGAGATCCTCAAAGTCGAAAACGTCAAAGTCAGGCGAGGCGATACGATGGTCCTCGATGGGGTCGATTGGTCGATCCAGCAGGGCGAGCAATGGGTGATTCTCGGCGCGAACGGCTCTGGAAAAACCTCGCTGTTGAACACGCTGTCTGGTTTTCTTCAACCGACCGAGGGCGACGTGACCGTTTTCGGCGAGGTCTTCGGGGAGACCGATTGGAAAGAGTTGCGAAACGTCATCGGGATCGTCAACCACACCGTGGCTGATTGGATCGAGAACCGCGAAACCGCGCTCGAAATCGTCATCAGCGGGATTCACGCCCAGATCAATTACTGGGGCCACATCACAGCCGACGACGAAAAAACAGCGCAGAAAATTCTCCGCCAATACCGCCTCAGCTACGCCGCGGACCGCACTTGGGAGCAGCTTTCCCAAGGTGAACGACAACGAGCGCTGATCTGTCGGGCTTTGCTCGCTCGTTACCGACTTTTGATTCTGGACGAACCTTGTGCGGGCCTCGATCCCGTCGCGCGAGCTGCGTTTCTGAAGGTTGTCGAAAAACTCGCCGCTCGAAAGCGGGGTGCGCCGTCCCTGATTCTTGTGACTCATCACGTTGAAGAAATCACGCCGAGTTTTTCCCACGTTTTGCTGATGAAAAATGGTAAAGCCTTCGCTGCCGGCCCCAAGGACGAAGTCCTGACCTCGGCCAAGCTCAGCGAAGCCTTTGGCGCGGATTTGCGGCTTCGCACCCGCGATTCGGTTTACCAACTTGAGCTGACGCGGGATTGATCGAATCGATCTCGGCGGCTAGACTGCGACCATGGGCTTTCTCATCCCTCTCATCTTTATCGGCGTAATCGCGGCGATAATCATCAACAACGTCAAAGACCAGACGGCGAACGATGCCTGGAGCGATGCGGCCAAACGGCTAGGATTTCACTACGAAGCCGGCGGCTGGAAGTCGCTGCGCAAATTGAGCGGGAGAGTCGATGGCGTCTTCGTCATGGCCCACGTCTACAGCCGCGGGAGTGGGAAAAGCCGCCGAAGTTACACCGGCTATCGCGCTCAGCTTTCGCGGAAGCCGCCGGCCGGAATGCGGCTCGAAGCTCAAGGCATTTTCTCCGGCGTGGCGGAATTTTTCGGATCTCAAGATCTCGAAATCGGCTCGAAAGAATTCGACGGCGCTGTCATCATCAAAGGCTCAAACGCGTCGCGAATCGCGGAATTCCTGACGCCGATCCGCAAAATCCGGATTCTCAGCCTGATGCGTCAATTCAGCATCTGCGAGATCAGCGCTGATGGAGTTTTCGTCGCCAACCGCGGCGTAGAATCCGATCCCGCGAATCTTGTCGCGATCCTGAATCGGATCTCTGACATTTCCCTCCTCCTGACCGACAAAAAGATCGAAAACGAAACCCCCGCGACTCCTCCACCCTTGCCTGGGCCGCCCCCAGCACCACCGGAGCTGGAGCCCGAATCCGAAGCTTACGAATTTGAGGAATACGCTGGAGAGCCTGAGCCAGTAGTCGCAGAGACGCCGGAAGAGATCATCATCGAGCCCGAATTGGCCGCGTCGGAGCCGGAACCCAGTCGTCCGCCACCTCCAATCGAGCCAGCAGCTGCTGTTGAGCCCGAGCCTGAGTTGCCGCCCGAACCGGCTCCAAAACGGAGCCAATCGGAAATCGCCAAAGTCTGCAACGCCGTCTTCCTCGAGCCCTCGACCCGCTACGAAGCAACCCGCACGTTTGATACCGAGTTTCGCGGCCAAACCGTCCGCTGGATCGGCGAACTCCAGACGATCGAGCACTTTTCCTACGACCTCGTCTTCAAAAACGGCCCTGGATTGATCGGCCGCTTCAAGCTCCACGAAATCGAAGGCCATCCCTACAGCCTGTCCGAAATCAAAGCCGCCGTGCAGCTACCGCTGGAAGACGGGCTCGAAGACAAACTGAAATCCGCGCTCGGTGAGCCGATGATTTTCACTGGCCAGCTCGAAAAATGCGATCCCTTCGCCGGCGTCCTGTTCGTCGCCAACGGAACGGTGGTTTTCTAGACAAAGCCGCAGATATCGGCTGAAGGGGTTCAGCCTGGTTGCATCGTGTTTTCGCCGTCCACAGCATCGCTGAACCAGCAATTCGCCCCGTGGACGCCGCGCACGGGACGGTGAAGGAGCGGTTTGGGCTGTGGCCACTGCTCACGCGGCGGGAAAGTCCGTTTTCATCAGGTGGACGCCGCCCACACAGCGCCGCGATTCGCCTGTTTGAACTGTGGATCTCGTCCACGGTACCGCGAACGAGGCGTTCAGACGTCCGATATCCGAAATGTTGAATTCTACGAAAATAGCGGAACCGTCCAACATTAATGTCGGCTATAAAGCGGTTGGACTCGCATGGACATCGCAGTGCTCTTATCCAGATTGTTGGGCAAAAAATATCCGCGCTTGTCGGGGGCGCGTTGGCAGGGCAGGTTAATAAACAATAATGAATTTCTCGGAATACAAAGATGAAGCGCATCTGTGGATCACGCTGTCCACAGGTGAATACTATCCTGATGTTCTCCCATTGGCTTGCGAATTCTATCAGCCTGTCCTCGTCACTTTTGGGCATCTAGTCGAGCGAGCACACTCGTCCAAAGATTTTTTCATGCAGATTTCTGAAGTGCAGCCACAATGGATGCGGATCAACGGTGTGGAAAACTTCCCTTAGAAATTGGCGTAGATTTCGTGCAGTCTGTCCACTGCCCGGTTCCAGGGAACCTCGCGGTAAACGAAGGCGCGCAGCCACCGGATAAATTTCAGGCTCCTTAC
>JBLHKS010000221.1:0-11228 GCA_047620505.1 Verrucomicrobiales bacterium
AGACTGTCACAGCAAAATCGATCCTTGGGGTGTCGCGTTTGAAAACTACAACGCCCTCGGCCAATGGAGGGAGGGTTCAAACGATCCGCTCGTCGAAAAAGCGCACCAAGCCGTCACGATCGCTCCCTCGACAAGACTCAGAAACGGAAAAGAAATCCAGAACCTCGACGATCTCAAAAACTACATTCTGATCGACAAAAAAGCTCAGTTCAGAAGGGCCATCGTTCGAAAAGTCATGGCCTACAGTCTTGGTCGTTACCTCGAATTCTCAGACCGAGCAGCCGTCGACTCGATCTGCAAAAATCTCGAAGAGAAGAATGATTCATTTCAAACTCTGATCGAACGGGTCGTTCTCTCAGAGCCATTTTTAGCGAAATGACTGTCGTAGCTCATGAACCGGAAATCCTGGCATCTAAAACGTAGAACCGTCCTCAAATCCGCTGGAGTTTCTATAGCGCTTCCCTGGCTGGAATGCATGGCGCTCGATAAAAATGCAGCGCCGAAAAAGCGCTTCTTTGCCGGATATTTCGCCTACGGAGTCCCGATGCCGGCGGACGATGCAGATGATCGGATGGAGCACGGCTGGTTTCCAGTCGGCGAAGGCAAAAATTACGAGGCTCCTGTGATGCATGAAAGCATCATGCCGTTGCGCGAAAAAGTTACCTTCTTGTCAGGGCTATCGCATCCCAGCATGCGAAGCACCTCAGCTCACAAAGGCGCAGACTATTTCCTGACCGGCGCGGACATCCTGAAGACCTACGACAAGCAGTCGATTTCGATCGATCAATACCTCGCTCAAAAACTTGGCCAGGACACACGATTCAAGTCGTTGGTGATGTCGTCTTTCGGCGGAGTCAATCGTCCCTATCGCTCTTCGACGCTCTCCTTCGATCGTAGCGGTCGACCGATTCCAGCTCAGAACAAACCGGCTGAAATTTTCCGCCGGATGTTCGGCGCTGTCTCCGAATCAGAGAAAAATGCCCTCGCGAGTCGCGGCAGCATCATCGATGAAATCATCGGCGAAGCGAACGACCTCGACCGCCGTCTCGGCACGGCAGACAAACAGAAAATGGACGAATATTTGACTGCCGTCCGCGAAGTCGAACGCCTGACGGAACGATCGGTGAAGTGGCAAGGCACACCGAAACCTAAAGTCGACGCGGCGAGTCTGTATCTTGAGGCCAACGCCACCTCGCCTCGCGAGTACCTGACCGTGATGTATGATCTTCTGGCCTTGGCCCTGCAAACCGACACCACGCGGGTCGCCACATTTCAGACTGCTTGTGAAGAGGCTGGTCAAACCGATCAATTTCCCTCTGCAATCGGGCTAGCGCACTCTTCGCACAAGCTTTCCCACGAAAAGAAGAACTACGGCGATGTCGCGAGTTACATCTCGTTCCTCAATGAGATGCATTCGAATTTCGTCAAGAAACTCGATTCTATCCAGGAGGAAAATGGGACTTTGTTAGACAACACGCTCTGTTTTTACGGCTGTGCGACGAGCAAGACTCACAAAGCCACTAACTATCCGATTATTCTCAGCGGAGGCAAAAACATGGGCTTCAAACACGGCTCTCACCTTCGCTACGAAGAGAAGGTTCCGCTCTCAAATCTCTTCGTCACGATCGCGAATCAGTTTTCCCATCCAACCGAGAAATTCAGCGATAGCACCAGCGACATCACTGAAGTCGTTTCGTAATATGTTAGCGTTTTTCCGATGCAGCTCTCTCTATCGATTCGATTGCTCCTCGTTGCTTTTCTAAGCGCGATCACAGCCGTCAACGCTGACGAGGCAAAGGAGATCAAAACGATCTCCGCGTTTTTCGATGCCCATTGCTCGAAGTGCCACAATCCGGATAAGAAAAAAGGCGGAATCAATTTCGCCGGGTATACCGAATTCCGATTGGAGAATGCAGAACATTGGCAGGAGGTCCTCGACAACCTGCAACGCGGCGACATGCCGCCGGAAGATGAGACTCAGCCGAGCACCGAGGATCGACAGCGGTTCGTCTCGCTGGTTCGCGGCGAACTTGACCAGCTTTACGCCGATTCAAGCGAGCGCGACTTCCGGTTCATGCGCCTGACGAATCAACAAATTGCGTGGAGTCTGCGCGATCTGCTTGGGATCGATCGTGATTTCAGCGGCGACTTGATTCAAGATCCGGTCGGCAAGCATGGCGAGTCGCTGCAGTCCGAATTGGAGCTGACAGCCGGACACATGGAGCTCTACCTGAGTGTTCTACAAAGAGCTGTCGAGTTGGCCGTGCCCGATCTCGAAAACCCGCCGACGCCCTACGTTTTGCACGGCTCCGACTGGGAAAAACAGCACTACCTCAATCGAAATGATCTCGCTCACGGCAACCGCCGACATCACAAGCGCTACCGCGGACCGCAATGGTTGGAGGACGATTTCGAGGTGCCGCTGCCGCCGAATCACTTCTTTCGAATTTACGTCGATGATAACCGCTCGGAGGGCCAATTCCGGGTTCGCATTCGAGTCAGGAACGAACCTCCGCAGAACGGCGGGGCCCTGACAAAACACGAATTCTCCGTCTTTTTCGACAAAGGTTTCAAGTCGCCGCAACACACGATCGATAGTTTTACCGTCGAAGCGAAGCCGGGTGCTCAGGAATTCGAGATCTTCGGCAACGCCTACGATTTTCCCGGTGTCGATCCCGCGCCGCCGCCCGCGGACGACCCTTTTGGGATCATGGCCCACTTTCACTATCGTTTTCTCACGATCCAGAATTGCTCGCCGTTGACTTCCCCATCGGATAAGCCGGTCACCAACAAAAACTGGGTGCATTTCGGCGATGGCCACTTTGTCAGGGCCGACGACCGCTGGATCGACGCTTTGGGCGAAGAGTTTGGGAAGAAAAATTGGCTGAAGCACTCTCACGGCGGCTCCGACCATCCAACTCAAGGCAAGCCCGCTGTCTACAAAGAAGTGATGAAGGACACGAGTTATGCCGTGATCGAGCGAATCGAATTCGACATGCCGTGGCAATGGCCGCCAGCGAGCGTTGAGCCCTTTCTTGAGAACGGATCACTGACCGATTCCGCAATTTCAAGCGAGGTTAAGGGGCTAGCGAAACGGGCATGGCGACGCCCCCTGACAGACTCAGAAAATAGTGAACTCGACGCGATGATCGCCCAGCAGCTGCTGAGCGCGGAATCGAAATCCGACGCATTGCGCGACCTCCTCATGGCGGTGCTCGCCGATACGCGATTCTTGTTTTACTCTGATGTTGAGACCACTGCGAGGCTCCGCAATCACGAGCTGGTTTCGCGCCTCGCCGGCTTTCTCTGGCGCAGCGTTCCAGACGAATCGCTTTTCCGTCTCGCCGCGCGCGACGAGTCGATTCCGGATGCAGATCTCGCCGCCGAAGTCCGACGTATGCTCGCAGATCCTCGCGCTGACCGCTTCATCGCGGACTTCACGTCGAGCTGGATTGGATTCGGTAAACTCGACCAGATCGCGATCAATCCGAACTACTACAACTGGTGGAATCCGAAGTTCAAAGACTACATGAAACTGCAGTCGATCGCGTTCCTGACCACGTTGCTGCGCGAAGACTTGAGCTGCCTCAATTGCCTGTCCTCGGACTTCGTCGTCGTCAACGACATGATGGCCAAGTTCTACGGCATCTCGGTCCCGGACAGTGGCCATCGTTTTTCGAGAGTCCCCGCGCCCGAGGGCCGCGGCAGCGTCTTGACCCAGCCCGCGTTTCTGCTGGCGCACGGCGATGGCGAAGACGCGCATGCCGTCAATCGCGGCGTCTGGATTCGTGGACGTTTGTTAGGCGATCCCCCGCGCGACCCTCCACCTGAAGTTCCCGCCCTCAGCGATCTTGACGAACATTCTCCAGACGCCGCCGCCCTCTCGACCAAGGACCGGCTCGCAATGCATCGTCAGGGAATCTGTCTCGACTGCCATCAAGACATCGATCCTTGGGGAATCGCGATGGAGTCGTTTGACGCCGCTGGGAAGGTCCGCGCGAAGATTCTGCGTCTCATTCCCGAAGAAAAAAAGCGGCTGAATTTGGCTGTCGTAAATCAGGCTGAGATTCGTGGTCAGCCCGTCGTCGGGATAGATGAACTCCGGCAGCTGCTGCGCGAAAAATACGAAGATGATTTCGCCATCGGCTTCAGCGCATCGATGTTCTCATTCGCCCTCGGACGGCCCTTGAGCTACAACGAAGACCAACCTCTTGAGGAGCTGGCTGATGAATTTAAGCAGAAAAAATTCCGCATGGCCGACTTGATTGAGGCGATTGTTCTGCGGCCCGAATTCAGACATCCGAACGCAGCTGACCAATGAAGAAACCCTCCGATCGATTGTCTCGCCGTCATTTTCTTTACGGATCTGGCGTTTCGATGCTGTTGCCGAATCTCGAATCTTTCGCAGCAGCTGCTGGCACCGAGACCGCTGCGCCGAAGCGGTTTCTGGCGCTTTACGTCGGGCACGGATTCGCGATCACGCGGAAGGAAGATCATCCGGCGCGCGATTGGAGTTGGTATCCGCGCGTCGATCCAGACGGCAAGCTGAAGTTCGGAACCTCGATGGCGGCGATGCAGCCGTTTGCGGATCAGGTCTCGGTTTTCCATGGGCTCGAACATCCGCAGGTCGTCGCGACGAACGGCCATTCGTCTGGCGATTCGTTTCTGACCGGCAGCAATCCGGAAGGCTCCGTTATCAGCCCATCTGTCGATCAAGTCGCGGCAATCGCGCATGGAAAGGCCACTCGCTATTCGAGCCTCGTGTTAGGAAACGAAGGCGGGCTCGGCGCAACCGGGAGCTCCCTGACATTGTCCTACAACCGCTCCGGCCGGGCGATCCCATCGACTAGCGATCTAGTAGGACTCTACAATCGGCTCTTCAACTCAGATCCGGCGATCATCAGCAAGGAGAAGGCGGTCTACGAACGCAACGGGACGCTGGTCGATCGCGTGTTAAATTCGGCGAAGAGTTTGCAGCGGCGAGTCAGCGCTGACGATAATGATAAGATCGAATCTTACCTTGAAAGTGTCCGCGCGGTGGAGAAAAACATCGAACGAATGGAAGCCTGGTCCGACACGCCGAAGCCGGAGGTCGACGCGAGCAGCCTTTCGCTCAAGGCGACCGTCAACGAGCCCGCGTTGTTTATCGAAACGATGTACGATCTGATCTATCTCGCCTTCAAAACGGATTCGACGAGGTACGCAACCTACATGCTTCAGAGCATGATTGACGGTCCTTGGAACCAGATGCCGAAGAATGCCCTCGGCCTACCCGCTGGTCATCATCGCCTGGCGCACAGCGCGGCTGGGGCTGGGGAAAAGGCAATGTTGTCGCTCGGCACGTTCGATAAATTCCAGGGAGATCTGTTAGGCCGATTCCTTGGGAAAATGGCCGACACACCGGAGGGCGAAGGCTCGATGCTCGACAACACGCTCGTTTTCTATGGCACTAGCAATAGTAAAACGCACGTCAATCGCGACTATCCGCTTATGATCGCTGGCGGACGAAATCTGGGAATCAAGCAAGGCGTCTTTCACGAGATGGCGACGTCCGGAAAGCCGCTTTCGAATCTATTTCTGACGTTTCTTCAGCAGCTCGGAGTTCCGGTAGAGAGTTTCTCGGACAGCACCGGCGTCATGCCGGAAATTCTCGCATGACGAGCTAAGCCAATGTGCCCTCGACGACACCGAGCTTCGACTCCACCTGGAGCGAGCTCCACAGCGATTCGCCGTCGATTTCGCCGCTGAGCAGCTGCTGGTAAGTCTTGAGGGTTTGCTTAGCTTCCTCTCGCGATTCCTTTAGCAGCTCCACGCGGTATTTTCGCAGGCCAGCGCCTGACAAAGCGCTCAAAAAACGAGCACCGCTCTGCGCTCGACCGTTGAAGAGTGTGTTTCGGCAGCCGACGTCAGCTTGGAGCACGTGCAGCTGACCAACGCGATCGCGGAGCTGAACTTCATGCTCGTCACACGGCCGACCACAGTTGGTCACGTCCGTCCCTTCAGACATGAACGCGCAGAAGACGCAATGCTCCATGTGAAACATCGGCATGTGCTGATGAAGCGTTAGTTCGAACCAGTCGGCGGGCGCTTCGGCGAGTAAGTCGAGCACCTGGCGAATGTTCAAGTCGTAGGAAATTGTCAGGTTCTGAAATCCCTGTTCCATGAAAAATTTCGCGCTGATCGGGTTCGCAACATTCAGGGAAAAATCGCCGACCGTCGGCAAGTCTCGTTCCTTAAAATAGCCGACTCCACCGAGGTTCCTAACCAGAATTCCGTCAGGATCCGCGCGTTCGACGACGCGGAACAGTCCGGTCTCGCCCGCTTTTTGGATCCGAGGTGTCGCGAGAAATAGCTCAGCTTGCCCCCGATATTTTTCGATCGTCTCGCGGTAGCGGCGGACGTCTTCGAAATCGAGATAAACTCGGCCAACTCCGACGTCGATCGCAGCCAGCAGCTGCTGTTCAGTTCGGCAAAGAACATGGAGTTCAAGCTTAGCTTCGGATTTTGAATCCAGCTTCTGCGGTAGGAAATCCGCAAGCGGCAGTTCGCGGCTTGGCCGAATCCGTGGGGCGTCTGATATCGACTCTAACTTGCTCACCAACGCGCGTCGAAGCCGGTTGATTTCGCTGACGGGCAGGATCACCTCGCCGCTCAGCTGAACTTCCAGATCGTCCAGCTTGAAGTCCGTGTTTCCCAACCGTCCGAGCTGCTTTTTTAGAAACTCCGAAGTCAACGGACGATCGTTAGCTGCTTCCAGCGGATTCTCCGAGGTAACCTCGTTTCCTGAGCCGAGGTCCGTAAGCAAAAGCGGCTCGCCAACCGATCCACTCGCCTTCCAACGAACTGAGCTGCGAGGTTTCTCGATCGTCTTCCAGGTTTTTCGCAACTCGGCGTTCAACTTCGGGTCGTCCGTTTTCCAAATGCGATCTCCGGCTCGAATCTTGTCAGGATTCAGCTTACCTCGCTGGAAACTAATTCGTTTTCCATGAACCGAGAAAATCCTGCCGCCCTGTTCGCGATCCGTGTTGCCGCCGTTGTCGAAAACCACGCCGTCGCCGTTCGCCAACGGTGCCTGCGATTCGACTTCGACCCAATCTGAGCCGACGGCTTCGACACGACCGACAAACGCCCCTCGCTTCTTGCCATAACGCGCATGAACCAGCTCTTGGTTGTCGATTCCATTCAGCCAGCCAGTGCTTAGCCCGCGAGAAAATACCATCTCCAAATCGTAGAAATCCTTCGACGAAATCTCGCTCGCCCCGTCGATCGCTTTGCGATAAACGCGCGTAACCGCCGCCACGTACTCCGGTGTTTTTAGTCTGCCTTCGATCTTGAAACTCCGCACGCCTAACTCCAGCAGTTTTGGGATTTCCGACACTCCCGCGAGATCCTGCGGCGAAAGCAAATACCGTCGATCGCCCAATTTTACGACCTCACCGTCGACGACGAGGTCGTAAGGCATGCGGCACGCCTGAGCGCATTCGCCTCGATTGGCACTCCGCTGGCCTAACGATTCGCTGGTCAGGCATTGCCCGGAGTAGGCAACGCAGAGTGCGCCGTGAACGAAGGTTTCCAGCGGCACTGTTGTCGGTTCGTTAGGGTGAAATAGCCGAATTTCGCGCAACGAATTTTCTCTCGCGATCACCGCCCGATCCAAACGAAAATGCGCATCCACAAACGCAAGCGCCTCCGGCGAAGTGATCGTCATCTGGGTCGAAGCATGGATTTCCAGCTCCGGAGTCAGCTCGCGCGCCAGCCGCACCAGGCCGAGATCTTGCACGATGATCGCATCCACGCCCGCTTCGTTAATCGTCAGCAGCTGCTGGCGAGCCGCTTCTAATTCGCTCGTGAAAATCAGCGTGTTGAACGCGGCGAATCCGCGCACGCCGTGATCGTGCAGAAACCGCATAAGCTCCGGCAAATCCGCTTCCGAAAAGTTGTCCGCCCGCATCCGCGCGTTGAATTGCGGCAAGCCAAAGTAAATCGCATCGGCTCCGTTTGCGACCGCGGCACGGGCGCACTCCCAGTTTCCGGCGGGAGCGAGCAGTTCAGGCTGAATTTGGCGAGACATGAGGAAAGTCGCCAACTTTAGCGGAGCCCGAGCATCAGTGCATCGATCGAATGAGCTCATTTTCACATTTTCCAAATCTGATATCGGCTCCGGGCGCAGAACCGATCCAATGGCCAAGAACAGCCGTCTTTTAGTTCGGAATCCCCCGAATTCCGCGCGAGGCTCCGCCTTCCGTGATCCGCCACTTCAAAGCTTTAGTCCTCGCCGTCCTGCTCCTGCTTGTCTCGCCGTTGGCTTGGGCGGAGCCGATGGTGCAGTACTTCAACACGAGTTGGAAGGAGATCGCGAACAAGATGCCGGAGCTCGCTGAGGCCGGTTACGAATCGATCTGGCTGCCGCCGCCGCCGAAGGGCTCGGGCGGGTTGAGCGTGGGTTATGATCTTTGGGACCGCTTCGATCTGGGTTCGAAGGATCAGCGCGGGTCGGTCTCGACGCGCTACGGGACGGAGGCGGATCTTTTGGAGCTTGTCAGGACCGCCCACCGCTTTGGGATTCGCGTGTATTTCGACAACATCATGAACCATAACGCGTTCGATGTGCCGGGATTCAACGAGTCCGTGCCTGTCGACGTGTATCCCGGATTGCTGCCAGAGGATTTTCACCTGCGAGTGACGGAGGAAGGGTTTTATCGGAAGTGGGATAACACCCGGAATTGGGGCGACGCGTGGCAGGTTCAGAACCTCGGGCTGTCGGATCTGATCGACATCGCGCACGAGAATCCGAACACGAATTTCGGCCGCAACGAGGGCGACGATCATCCGAATATCACCTTCGTTCGGCATCCGGATAACCCGGACTATTATTTCGACATAGACCTGCCGCAGGGCGCGGATGGCGATGGGATTACGCTCTACACGTTCGCCGACAAGGAGCCGTTCACGGACACGGGCTGGGGCGCGAGTAACACCGGAGCTGGGAACGGTCGCTTCGACTGGGACGACACAAATTCGAATGGCCAACACGACAACGGCGAGACCTCGGAGCCGTTTGTCGATCTCGGTCTCTATCCAAACGCGCCTGCTCGCCAGTCGGCAGCTACCGGCGCGAGCGACGGGGTTTACAACATGGGCAATCCGGTTGTCGAAGATGTGAACGCGATGCTGATCCGCGCGTCGCGTTGGCTCTTCGATCGGACGCACGTTGATGGCCTGCGGCTGGACGCGGTGAAGCACGTGCCGGATTACTTCTTTGGTCAGCTGAGCGGCGCGAACAAGGATCGCAGCGGCGCGGGTTACAACGGCGGGTCGCAGACGCAGTTCAACCTGACGCGCGGTTTCAGCGATTGGAGCAACCACCGTGACTCGGTTTTCAGCACGGAAATCCCGCGCGACGACGCGATGCTTTTTGGCGAGCATCTCGGTCAGCCGCCCGGCTTTGGCGGTTACATCGATTCGGGGATGCGGCTCGTCGACAACGATCTCCGCAGCAAGTTTAACAATGTGTTAGGCAATCAGTTCAACGGTCTGAATGGTCTTGAAAATGAGGGCAGTGGCGGGTTCGCGTCGGCGGTCGCGGTGACCCACGCGCAGAGCCACGACAACGATTTCGCGGCGATGCGAGAGTTGCAGCACGCAATGTATTTTACGCGCGCCGGCCTACCGCTGGTTTACACGGACGGCAATTTCCAAGCGGAGACGCTATCCCAATCCGGCGGCGCGTTTCCGCGGCATGCGAACACGAATTTCCTCGGTCAATTCGGCGATCCGCGTTTGCCGAACCTGATGCAAATTCACCAAGCCTTCGCGCGTGGTTTTCAAGTTGGTGTGTGGTCGGACGCGGACCTGGTCGCCTATGAACGCCGCGACGAACGCGAGAATCCGGCCATGACTGACGCCGACGAGGTCACCTCAATCGTGCTCGTCAATGACAACACCGCCAACGGTCAGCGCCCGTTCGATCGCTTCGGTTTTTCCTCGGCGTTTCCGGCTGGGGCTTATCTTTATCAGTATGCGGTCGGCCCAGCAGCTGCTGGTGATTCGATGACGCCGTTTTACACGACGATGGGCGACGCCGGCGGCGGACGGTCGTTTTTTCCGGACAGCGTGACCGTCCCGCGGGGCGGTTATTTCGTCTTCTCATGGCGGACGCCGGAGGAAGCGCCGGGCTGGCAAAACGGCGGCGGTTCGCCGATCGAAATTTACCAAAACGGCTCGCCCGTCGGCAGCGTGACCGTTTCGCGCCGCGACGGTCCAGACGGCGATCCGAGCTACAACCCGCTTGGCCTTCCAGACGCGGACGCTACCGATTTCACCTACGAAATCGACATTCCACGCGTGACCAACGGAAGTGATCTGGATTTCGTGACGCGCGTCGACGGTTCGGCGGCCGATGTGCTCATGAAGCTGGATGGCGGTGTCGATCTCAACGACGATGATCCGGGATTGCCGGGCGCGACCGGGACGCCACGCGACTCCGCCGGAATGAAGCGCGACTTCCCACCGGCTTACTGGGAACCTCGCCCGCCGAGCGCAGGATCGGACGGCGCGCCCTTCGCGGACTCGACGGACGTCTACCTTGGCTATGAACGAACGGTTTTTCGCGAGCGCGGCGGTCCAGAGAAATTCGCGGCAGTCGATCGGAATCGATCGACGTTAGGATCGCCGGGCGCGGAAACTTACAGCACAACCGTCGGCAACGGAGTTAACGGCCCAACCACCAACAACCCGACGCCGAACAACACGATTGGCTACATCGAGCACGATCCCGGCGCGCAGGTCGACGGCGAGCCGGGCGGGACGACGATGTTCGACGATTCGGGCGCGGCTGCGGTGTTTTGGATTCGCACGACAACCGGGCTCGACGGCTACTTTCCTTACGTTTACTACACGATCGATTCGACCAATCCCGAAGGCGCGGGCGGCAACGGCGCGGGCGGCAACGGCGCGGGCTCGACGACCGTGCTTCCCATGACCTTCGTGCGCGATTCCGGCGGGCATTCGTGGTTCAAGGCTGAGATCAATCCGAAGCCGAGCGGCGAGCTGCGCTACAAACTCAGCTCCGTCCGCAAGACCGCAGGAGGCAATCCGTTGGGCATCGTTTTTCCGAGCAACGCAGGAGCTGTGACCGAGAAACTCGGGATGATGTCGGTTTACGAGATCACCGGCTTCGACGCAACGACTGTCCAGCATCGCCCGCACAATGACCACGGCGATGTCTC
>JBLHKS010000222.1:0-11219 GCA_047620505.1 Verrucomicrobiales bacterium
CTTCCTCTCGGGCGGACCACCGCAGCATGACACTTTTGATCCTAAGCCGGAAGCGCCGAGAGAAATCCGCGGTGCGCTGGGCTCGATTCCGACTTCGGTACCCGGAGTCCACTTCGGCGAATTGCTCCCGAAAACGGCAAGGCTGGCGCATCGTCTGACCGTCCTCCGTTCGCTGACAACTGGCATCAACTCCCATGCTGTCAGTGGTTATCAGATGATGACTGGCCGCGCGCACGAATCGAAAACCGACGTGCCTCCTTCGCCGCGCGACTGGCCTTGTTTAGGATCACTCGTAGGGGCTCTCAACCCCAGCGACCGCACTCCGCTCTCGGTCGTCACCCTTCCCGAACCGGTTTTGAACAACCCTGGCGTTCTTTGGCCGGGGCAGGACGGCGGTTTCATGGGGAGCGCGTGGGATCCGAGCCTCTTCACGTGCGATCCCTCCGCGCCGGATTTTCGAATCGATGAACTGAGTTTGCCAGACGGAATTTCCCTCGATCGCTTGGCGTCACGTCAGGGTTTGGTCAGCGAACTCGATCAGCAGCTGTTGACCTTGGACCGAAGCGACGCGTTGAGCGGCCTTGATGCTGCGCGGGCTCAGGCTTTCGAATTGCTCACCTCAGGCACCGCCCGAGCCGCCTTCGAGCTGGAGCATGAAAAGGCCGCGTTGCGCGATCGTTACGGTCGACACAAACTCGGTCAAAGTGTGCTGCTCGCCCGCCGATTGGTTGAAGCCGGCGTTCGGCTCGTGCAGGTCAATTTTCCGCGCGAACCCGGCGACCTGAGTTCTGGCAATCCGCTCTGGGATACGCACAGCAACAACGCTGCTCGCTTGAAGGACGCGCTCTGCCCGCCCTTCGATTCCGCCTTCAGCGCGTTGCTCACAGATCTCGAAGAACGCGGTTTGCTCGACGAAACCCTCGTCGTCGTGTTCGGCGAATTCGGTCGCTCACCCAAAATTAACAAGAACGGCGGCCGCGATCATTGGGGTGCGTGCTTTTCGGGCGTGATGGCAGGCGCTGGTCTCGAGGGAGGCCGAGTGCTTGGAGCGAGCGATGCGCAAGGAGCTTACGTCGCCAAACGGCCGGTGCGTCCGGCGGAATTCAACGCGACAATTCTGCATTTGTTAGGGATCGATCCCGCGACGCAGTTTCACGATCGACTCAACCGGCCGTTGCCGGCAGCGGACGCGAGACCTGTCCGCGAACTCGTGGGGTAACGATCTACTCAACCGATCAACTCGGGAATCGGCTTAACTCCTGAGTCGACCAGATAATGCGGTCGACCGCGCGAGTCCAAGACTGTCGTCCGTGTCGGATCGATACCGATGTTGATGTTGTGATGGAGCGTCGTCAGAACGTTTGGCTGAGGTTTGGTCGGCTCACAGAGAACATTGACGTCAAAGTTTCCTTCCATTGAAAGCTCCTGCCCTAATTTCATTGCCCAAATCCGGCAGTGCGATTTGGGTAATGCGGAATTCAATTTCCCGACATTCCCTTTGCGACCGTCTCCATCGCGCTTTGGATCGCCTGAATCACCTTGCTTCGCACCCTTCCCCATTCGTGTGGCTCAAATCGATCGACATGGAACATTTCCATGCCCTGGATCGAACTGGTCTGGGTTGCTGGGTCCATCGTTTGAGTGCTGCTGCTCCGATAGAATCAGAAGCTCGCAACATGGGCGACTACAAACCGCCGCATCGATTGTAAATCGGAGCACATTCTGCCACTCTAACGCTGCCACTACTGGCTGACGACAGCCACGCCGGGTCATTCGCCCCCATTTTCCATTTTCGACGAATCCAAACTTTTTCCTTTTTCCGCGGCCTGGTGATTTCCTCAGAGGATCTTTTCTGCATTCTCGCCAAAATCGCGTTTCAGCCTCTCACGCAGTTCCCTTTGTGGAGAGCGCTTGTGCCATTTTTGTGCCGATCCAAACGCCGTATAGGAACGAACTGGGCGGAAGGGAGGCGAAGCTATATTGGAACTCTACCGGGAAAAAGTGGCGGAGAGGGAAGGAATCGAACCAACCTCGGCAAGGATCACTTGTCGACAACGGTTTTGAAGACCGCGGGGGCCACCAGGCACCCAACTCTCTCCAGATTAAAATGGAGCAGACGACTTCCACCAAACAAACTCGCCGTCAACTCCAACTCCCGAGAGCGTCAGCAGCTGCTGAAGGCGTCGTGCAAAAAAAACAGCCGGTTGGGATGTGTCCAACCGGCTGCTGATCAAAATGGATAGGAGAATTTTCCTACGCCTGGCTGGATGCCCATCCGAGGAATGCGTCCCTGGACGGAGTCGGATCGTCGTTCTCAATTCCGCGGATTCCCAGATCGCCGTTGGCCAGCGAAGTGAAACTCCGGAGGGCCTTGATCCGATCGGTCAAGCGGGTCGCCAGCATGACAACGGCAACGGTCTCCGAACTCTCCAGCTGTGCGAGGCGTTGGCTGCACAGCTCGATTTGGGTCGCAAGCGCGTTGTCGTCGGACACGCTGTCGATGTAGGCGCGGATTTTTCCCGGTCGATCGGATGCTTCCGCATCGATGATTTCGGGGTCGAGAGAAATATCGTTGGCGATCCGCTCTGCGGCTTCTGCCCCAAAATTCTCCGCAACGTGCTTGAGAGCCGCGCTTCGGCCTTCTTTTTCAAACGCTGCCCGGTAGGAAACGTCCTGAGCGAGATTGACGATCGCGCGAGGGAAAAGAGGCGTCTCGCCATCCTCGGTCACGGCTGATCCGACGAGAGAATCAAGCAGATCGAAGTCCGGCTCAGTGCCTTTGCTCTTCTTGCCTTTGCTCTTCTTGTCCTTCTTGCCCATCATATCCTGCAAAGCAGGAGGCGTTCCGACAAGTTGCATCAGGTCGGCACCGAGCATGCTGAGAATCTGCGGATAGAGGCTGAAGAATTGAACCAACGCACGACCGTCTTTGATCATTGCGGTCAAGATCGCCAGTGGCTTGGGAGCTTCGCCGGAAGCGGATCTTTCGAGCGCATCGATCAGGTTTTGCGGCGGGTGTTCGGCCAGTTTTTTGGCACCTTCGTAAACCTTGGCGTTGACCCGCATGCCGGGTGCACCTTCCTCGGTGTTAGCAGCTGCTAGAAGTTTGGCCCGCTCAACTCCGCGTGACAGCTCGGTGTGGAGAGCGCGTGCATCGGCAAAAGCGAGACGGCCAGCTGCGACTGCGAGAGTCGCCGACGTTGCCGCCAGAGGGACTCCGGATTCCCAAGCAACCGTGTAGAGCCCGCCCTTGAGCGCACTGCTGTCGGCGTTGGCTGTGCGGCCCGGAACTTTGTCCAGCGAGGCGTCAACGGCCTTGAGAACGGTTTCCGTTGCGATCGTTTCCGTCGTGAGGCTGAGCGCATCCATCCCAAGGGCGAAAGCCTCGACGACGAACGTTTCGAGCGTCCCGAGGGTCGAATCAGCCGTCAGCTCGCCCGCCGTGTAGCCGGGAAGAGCCTGCTTGGCTAACCATTCTTGCTTGGTGATCGGATTCTGAGCCTTTTTGCCACCGGCAAGCTCGATTCCTTGAATCGCCAGACCCGAACAGCGTTCGCCCATGGACTTGGCCTTGTCGCCGACCTTGCCGACGAGCGTTTTTGCATCACCACGGAGCGGAAGCTCTGCGGCTTTGGTAGCAACCTGGGCACTCAGGAAAATCATGCGCGCGCCCACATTCAAGGCGATCGCGGGTCCTGATTTGCTGAGGCCGACTTTCCCAAGTCCGCCCCATCCTCCCTGCATGAGGCTTTGCCCCAGAACCATGTCGTCGAGAGTCAGGATACTCTGGGCGAACTTGCTGGCATTTTCTTTGATACTCATAACTGGATTCGTGTGAATTTTCTTCGATGAACAGTCAGATTCTTGATTATTCGCCCGTATCAGGAATTGAGTCCTCAATGACTGGCGGTTTGGTGTTTACGTTCGAGGTCGTTCCTCCGTCGACCATGATGCCGACGTAAGGTTCTGTCTCGGACGTTGAGATGTGGACTGACACGAGATGAGGCTTGTCACCGTTTGCGGAGCCGTCGGTCGGAATCCATTCGCCGAAACCTGTGAAAGTAACGGTGTCAGCTGTGCCTGAACCTTTGGTGGAGTTAGGCGAGTTGGTGGCGGAGAGCCAGGCAAGGTGATGAAGTTTGAAAGTGCCACCGCCTTCAGCGTGGCGCTTCGTGTATTCAAAGAAGACCTGTGAGGAATCCAGATCCGCATTGAAGCGATAGGTAAAATCGTGGCCAATCGAGGAAGTCTCTTCAATCCAATTGGGAGCGTCTCCACGGCCTCCACTACTGATGCGACCGGTGGCCGGCGCAGCGCGGTGGTTGGCTTGGATTCGAAGGAACGGATCGAGAATGGAAGGTCTGACGACATCGAAGGCATCTCCGTTTTCGTCTCGGCCATCCGCCGTTGGGCGCGGGAATTTGAAGCCTTTCGGATAGGGGATGAAAACTTCCCCGTTGAAAGAGAATACCAATTCGCCGTCATGGCCGCGGACAAGCCGTGCGGGGCCCTGATAGAGGAAGGAGTCTCCCGGGGTGCAGGGCTCGACGTCGATCAGGTTGACGAAAAGCTTCTGGACCACGTAAGAGCGGCAAAGAAATTCGTCGAGGATCTGGCCGGTCTTAACGTTGACGGCGGAGATGCACAAGTTGTTGGGGTCCATCGCGGAGGACAGGCCCTGCTGGTTGTAAGTCACGCCCAGCGGGAACTTGAGTTGCTCGTTGAAGCCGATCATCCCTCGCGAGGTGCCTGGCGGCAGGTAGGGGAGGGGTACCGGATCTTCGCTCATGAGTCCGCCCGGAGGCAGGTAGCTCAGGGCCATGGCGACCGTGTCGCCTGAACGAGGGCCAAACTGGATGCGCAGGCGACCCATGAGGTGCGAGCGCCCAGTGCCCTTGCCTCCCATTTCGTCGATTTCGAGGCCGAAAATATCACCGAAGTTGTTCTGGCGGACAAAAGGCGTGAATTCGACGACTTTGTTGATCGGAATCTCCGGAACCAGATCTGGATCAATCGGAGGAGGAGAAGCTTTGGTGCTGATGTGAAGGTGCGGGTGAAGCACGGTGCCTCGGGTTACGATACTGGCGCACTGCAGTTTCGGGTTGCCGAACGGGAGCGGAAACCGGATCGGATCGCCGCCGAATTCCATTCCGAGAGGGAGGAACGTGTTTCCAGCAAAGGTGAAGTCCAGCTGGCCGTCTTCTCGCTGATCGAAGCGAGCCCAAGTGGATCCACCGTTCGGGGCACCCGGAAACATGATTGGGATTCCGGGCAGATTCGGATTCACTCCACCGAGAGTGGCCGTGGCGCTGTTGATGAAGAAGGTCGAGTAGTTGATGTCGATTACGACCCCGGTTTTGAGGTTGACCTGACCGGTTGAAAGCAGGCCGGGAACGTCGGTGACGCGTTGGCACTGGTTCGGAAGCTTGAAGAACTTCGGAGCGGACAAAACGCCGTCTTCACCGCGGAGACCACCCGGGTGGGTGACTTCAAAGCGGCAATCGTCGTTCTCATCCGGCTCGCCGAATCGGATTGTGATTTGACCGGAGAGGTGGCTGTCGGTCATCGCCAGACCACCAAAGAAGGTGTTTCCATCGGCACCGAAAGTTGGCAGGCCTGGGAGGAAGGGCACTTCGTTCGGCGCGTCGACCGGGCGGAGCGCATCTCCAAAGTAGCTGAGTTCCTTGTTGATCGTCAAAGTCTGCTCGCGACTCGCGGGCAGTTTGAGCGGCGCTTTGAGATGAGGATTGGACATTCCGCCTGCGGGAACGCCAGCTTTCGGCACGCAGTCGTTTGCGGCTTTCCTTCCGCCGATGTCGAAGGGAGGATCGATGTAAGTTGTCTGGATCGGGATGATATTCAGCTTACCAGGCACGAAAGGTGGGTAAACGTTGATCATCGATGGGTCGCCTGGAGGCGGCGGAGGCACTTCATCTTCGGTCCGCGGAACGAGGTATTCTTTTGTGTAGGTCGGGCCGTCGGCCACTTTGGACATCGTATTGGCGTCGTCCGCAGCGATCTCTTCCGTGCTCACATGGCCGAGCCCGGCGTGAAATTCGCGATTAAGTGTATCGATCAGCCGATTGGCGATGATCGCGTGTCCGGTCCGGCCGGGGAAAACTCCGTTGAGGAGATAAAATCCGCCGAGGTAATCGCCGGTGAGGTGTTTGTCGCCGACTTGAGCTCCGTCGCGAGCGATTTCAGCGAACAAGCCGTGGAGATCAAATACGACTGCGCCGCCAGCAACTGCTGTCTCGAGAATCGAGCGATTCATCGCATCGACCCCTTTGCGGATCAGCTTGGCGCGATCTGCGGTGACTACGGTTCCTTCAGGAACTTCACCCGAAAGTTGGCGAGCCGTGAATTCATATCCGATATCGGTCAACCCGCGGAGGTCGATCAAATCATCGGCGGCCAAGCCGTACTGCTCCATGAGGAAATCTTCCTCGGTGCGCAGAATGTGGGCGGCTGTCTTGATATTCGAGAAGTAAGCCGTATCCAGAGGATTCGGCACGGTGCAGGCGACGACTTTTCGTCCTTCTGAAGTAACGGAACCGAGAAGCTTCTCGTAGTCCTTGGCAAAATTGGAGATGTCAGCCTGGCGACCGCCGTGGATGTGACTGTCCACCAGCGGCTCCAGCAATTCCTGATAGCCAAGCGCGACCAGGACCAAGTCCGGATTGCGCGAATTTGCGTATTCGACCTGGGTCGGAAGATCGCCTCCCTCCTGAGTCAATCCCGGAACGCCGAGAACCAGATTCACGAGAGTCTGATTCGGGTCATCCGGCTGAACCATCGGGGCGCTGGGCCGCCGGTTGAGCGCGTCGGCAACGCTCAATCCAGGGACCGAAATATTTCCGAGATCTGCTACATTTCGCGGAAAATCATTGAGCACGGTGGTCTGCAGCAGCTCCGGCACGATCGCCGGTTGATGCGCGAAACCGACGTTGCCGACTCCGGGAGCCTGAATCACAGGCTGCCGAAAGAACCCTGAATCTTCGTCCGGATTGGATGGACTGATCTTCCCGGCGACAAGTGCAGGAAAACTCCAGGGTTGGATTTCTTCACTCAACGAAAAGTGGCCCACCCCAGCGGCGAGCCCCTCTCCGAGAGTCACGAAAGATTTAACGTCGAACGTGCTCATAGAATTGTATTTAGCGATTTATGTGTGTGCGAATAGGGCTTTTTTGATCTCGATTTGGAAGATCAGTTCTTTGCTTGGGCTTCGAGTTCTGCAACCCGCTTGCGCAGTGCTGCATTCTCGTCCTCGAGGCTCATGCCGCCGCCGCCGCCGGATCCGCCCGAAAGTGTGCGACCGGATTTGCCGGAAAACACTGGCATTTTTCCGCCTCCGCCAACTGGTGGCAGTGCCTCTCCGCCGAACGTCCAAGTCAAGCCGACCTGAACCGAAGTAAGGGTGTTGGATTCTTCAACCGTGCCGATAGTTGGTCCGTTCTGGAAGCCATCAGTGGTTGGAAGCGGTCCTTTAACTCCGTCTCGCGGAACGAAGTAGGCACCGAGATCGGCTCTGAGGTTGTCAGTAAGGTCGTAGCTGAGACCAGCCGCAAAGTGGTGCCGGAAATAGGACGGCGCACCTGAACTGGTCAGGACATTCTTTTCAGGAACAACCTGCGTGTTGAAGTTGTAACCTGCGCGAATTGAGAGCCGATCATTGACGTCGTGTTCGAAGCCGAATTTGGCGACGTAGACATCGTTCCAGCCGAATGAAAAGATCCGGCCACCAACAATGCCGCCCGGGCTACCGAAGCCGTCAACACCACTGTACTGGATCCACTGGCCATCGAGCGCGAATCTCGTGCGCTCGTTCATTTCATAACCGAGTCCAAGAGTGATCATCAGAGGACCATCGAGGCCGAAGCTGAGCTTACGGTGAGCTCCGAAATTCGGGTCGTGGGGATTCGGATTGCGGGAATTCCAAGAGTAGTTGTCGAAGTCCTGCTTAGTCGTGAGGGAGCCGCCTAATGCCAACTTGTCATTGATCTTGTAGAGGAAGCCTGGCTGAATTGACCACGCCCAGGATTGATCAAGACCATCAGCTTCAGCAAAGAATAATTCTCCGTTGGGGCCGACATCCGCTCTTTCGCCGGGGTTAGGCGAAATGGAGAGTTCACCGACGTAGTTGTTGAGAGCGACGCCGATGGTCAGGCGGTCGTTGACTTCGTATGCAAGAGCGAGTGGGATTTTGATTACGCGGAAGTCCGTGTAAAGCCGGCCGAAGCCGCCAAGACCTGAACGCGCAAAAAGGATGCCAGCGGGATCTTCGCGGAAATCGGTGCGGAATCCAGCCATGCCGACCAAACCGAAGCCCCAGGAAACCGGGGTATTTTCGATTCGAGTGCTGAACGCGAAGGTCGGGAGAACGCCAAACTGATTCGAGTTTTTCGGAAATCCTTTGGTGCCGTCGGCGAGGGTAACCTCGACTTCGAATCCATCTTCAAAGAACTCCGTTCCGAAGGTGATGTATGTTCCTTCTCCTTCTCCCATTAGAGCGGGGTTGAACATCAACGCGGCTGCTGGATCATCGACCCAGAGAGCGGCACCGGCACCGCCCATGGAGCTGTTAACGGGGCCAAACCCGTGGAGCATGTGCCCGTTTCCGGCGTATGCCGAAGAGGCGGCGATGGCAGCAAGGCCAACGCAAATTGCGATTTTTTTCATTCTCATTGTAAGATTTCTGGTTGAATCGAAGTCTCAAATTAAGGCTTCAGAGTGTTACTGGTTTAGTTTGTGTCGTTGGTGGCTCAGAATCGGCGAGGTGCGCCCCGCTAACTTGTTCCGCACGATGAAATAGAGGAAATGGGACAGTGTGACAATCCTTTTTCTGCGAATTCTCCATTTTTTTTCCAGCAATTTGGGAACTCCGTGAGTGCCTCGACCGCATGCGGCTTGATTTTGAATGTTCAATTTCTGCCATTTTTTGCTTGCGTCTCTTTCAGGAAGCACAGAGTTCGTGGCCCGCACTAGCATTAATCTAAAACAAGTCTTTCAGCCGCATGGATACTCAGGAGTTTCAAAAACGATATGGCCCATGGGCAATTGTCACCGGTGCCTCATCCGGGATTGGCCGCGAAATTGCTGCTCAACTCGCTGAGCGCGGGCTGAATCTCGTCCTCGTTGCCAGGCGGCGCGAAGTGCTCGAAGAAATCTCTGCGGATCTGACTGAGAAGCACAAAATCTCGACCCGCGTGCTCGATGCCGACCTCGGCGATGCAGCAGCTGCTGGTTCAATTGATTCGGGCACGGAGGACCTCGATGTCGGTTTGATAGTCGCGGCGGCAGGGTTCGGTCAGCTCGGTGCCTTCCTCGATTCGTCGTTGGATAGAGAATTGGCGATGCTCGATCTCAATTGCCGAGCTGTCCTGATCCAGAGTCACCAGTTTGCCAAACGCTTTGCAAAACGCGGTCGCGGCGGGATCGTTCTTTTCGGGTCGATCATCGGTTTCAACGGCGCTCCAAACGCAGCCCACTACGCCGCGACGAAGGGCTGGGTCCAGATGCTGGCCGAAGCGCTCAACGTCGAGTTGAAACCCAAGGGCGTCGACGTCCTCGCGGTCGCACCCGGGCCGACGAATACCGAATTCGCCAGTGAAGCTGGAATGAAATCGGGCATGGCCCTCAAGCCGGCTGACGTCGCGAGGGAAGCCTTAAACAAGCTGGGGCATCGCCAGACTTCCAAGCCGGGGCTGATGACGAAGGTCATCCTGAACACGACATCGTTTCTGCCCAGATGGGCGAGAGTTTCGCTGATGGGCAAGGTGATGGGCAGCCAGGTTGATAAAGGGAAGCACTGAAGCTCAAGTTTCACGAAATTAAGCAGCCATGACCGATAGCCAACTCTGCATTCTGATTCTGGCGATCGCTCCGCTGCTTTTGCTGCCGTTTATCGGGCTGCTGATCGAAGCCTTGCGCAAACGTCCGACCGAGCGGCCGAGCGGCTTTTCCTGGACTGAAACCCCAGCTTCTTACGTAAACGTGCACGGGGCCGATTTGCGTTACGTTCGGGCTGGATCCGGCCCAACGCTCTTCCTGCTTCACACGTTGCGAACCCAGCTCGACATGTTTCAGAAGGTCTTCGACCGGTTGGCGGAGCACGCCGATGTGATCGCTGTCGACTACCCAGGGCACGGCTTTTCGGACATTCCAGATGCCGCCTACACGCCTGAGCTGTTCCGGAAGTACGTCGCCGGTTTTCTCGATGCTCTCGATCTGACCGAGGTAACCGTCGTCGGCGAATCCATCGGGGCGTCAATCGGCCTGCAACTCGCGGGCGAGAAGAATCCGCGAATCTCTCGAGTCATCGCGATCAATCCCTACGATTATGGACGCGGCCGAGGGGTGATGCGCTCCTCCCTGGCGGCCAAAGTCTTCATGGGAATCGCAAACGTCCCTGTCATCGGAATCACGACCTGGCGCCTGCGGTTTTTCCCGGCTCACGTTTCGGTTATGAACGGCGGCATCTCAAATCGCGGGGCGATCCCCGATTCCTTGATGAAGGAAATGTATCACGTCGGATCTCGCCCGGGACATCTCAAAGCGTTCATCTCGCTCATTCGCCATTTTCCGGATTGGGAAACGGACCGCTCTGTTTACGCAAATATTGAGATTCCGGTCACGCTCGTCTACGGCGAGCACGATTGGTCGACTGCCGCTGAGCGTCTGGCCAACGAGAGCGAGATCCCGAACGCCAAGCGCATCGATATCGCTGGAGCCGGGCATTTTTTGTCAATCGATGCTCCAGACCAGGCGATTGAGGTGATCAATGGAAGGGCCACCCCGCAAAATATGCGGAGTTAATTACCAGAAATGACTTGCTTCAATGGCGCTGTTTTTGTTGAATCCCTAAATATTAAGAAACGAAGCAACCAAATTTCCCAGAAAAAGCCCACACTAACTAATCGCTAAAAATGATTAATCGCCGCGCATTCCTGCAATCTACTCCAGCAGCTGCTGGACTCGCCATACCTCTAGCGCCCGCCCTGGCCGCCTCAGACGCCCCGATTCGAGTCGGAGTGATCGGAGCCAGCGGTCGAGCCCGTTCGCTCTATCAGATCTTCGCGAAAAACCCGGAGGTCGACGTCGTGTCGATCGCTGACGTTGACACGAAGAATTTCGCCCGAGCCGTCGAAGAAATCGGTGCATCTCAGGGCGGCAGTCGGCCTGAAACGCATCAGGATTTTCGCCAGCTCGTCAACGATGAT
>JBLHKS010000223.1:0-11194 GCA_047620505.1 Verrucomicrobiales bacterium
AACGCAATTCTTGCCGGTGACGAATTCGGGGACGACGACCTCAGGAATCTAACACGCATGGTCAGAGAGTGGGATGCGGTCAAAAGCATCCGGGCCGAGTACGAGACTGTCGCTCTGAACTGAAGCGGTTCGCGTTGAACTCCGCTGCCCGTTCCCCTTGACTCGGCCCTCGGCCCCGCCAGCGTGGCGCGCGATGAAACTCGATTTCCCTCCTGGCGACTTCGCTGGCCACATTTTTGATTGCGACGGCACGGTCGTTGATTCGATGCCTCTGCATTTTCACGCCTGGATCGCCGCGTTGGAAGCTCACGACGCGCCTTTCGAGTTCACCGAGCAATATTTCTACGCTGCGGCGGGCTTGGCCGAGGCGGATGTGACTCGTCGGCTGAACGCCGAACACGGGGCGAATCTCGATCCGGAGGGCATCGTCAAAAGCAAGAACGAGTGGCTCGTCGCTCACATTCCGGAGATGAAATCGGTGCCGGCGGTCGAGGCGATCGTCCGCAAACTCGCCGCTGAAGGAGTGCCGATCGCGGTGGCTTCAGGCAGCAAGTTGAGAATCGTCGAGCCCGAGCTGGAAGTCGTCGGCCTGCGCGATTTGTTCGAAATCATCATTACGCCCGAGTTTGTCGAACGCGGAAAGCCGTTTCCGGACATGTTTTTACTCGCCGCAGAAAAAATGGGCGTCGCGCCCGAGAAATGCCTCGTTTACGAAGACGGCCAATCGGGAATCGACGCGGCAACGGCCGCTGGGATGGCCCATGTCTACGTTCCAACTGGCGACGCGCGGCTTGCTGAGCTGGCGAAGTTGGGTTGACGATTAATAGTAAGGCGCGAGAGTCTGCCGCTGGATGTCCTGAAGTTTGTCTTCGATGCTTTTGTCTTCCGGAGCGGTGAAATTGCCGTTGGGATCTTCGGCGGTTTTGATGACTGGCGGTTGAGAGGTCGCGCAGCCGAACGAGAACGAAAGCAAGGCGAGGAGGAGGAGGGTCTTCATCTGCTCAGCTTCGCAAAAAACGCAGCAAACGCAATTCCGCTTGCCTGGACTCTCGATTCCTCGAAGATCGACGCCCCAAACGATGCACCGCGACCTACCCGAGCCGATTAACCTGAAATCGATCAAACGGATCGATAAGTGGCTGCGTGATTTCCTGATTCGCAACCGCTTCAACCCGCTTGCGTTCAGAAATCTCGATCAGCAGCTGCTGGCGTCGGCGATCGCGCATAAAAATATGCATTGGCCGCGGAAAATCGGTCGCTACGTCCGCGGGAAAGACGTTCTCGATGTTGGCTGCGGTCGCAGTCTCTATGCAGTCGGCTTTTTGTTCTCAGGCGCGAAAAGCTACACCGGAGTCGATCCGACGCTCGATCTTGAGTCGAACGTGATCAAGGATTCGAGCGGACTTCACGGGCAGTACAAAGAGAGCGACTGGACGCCGAAATCGATCGAGTCGCGTTTGCCGAACGTGAATTTCGTGTCCGGCCTGACTTCCGATTTGCCCGATGGCGAGCAGTTCGATGTGCTCGCGATGCACAACGTGACTGAGCATCTCATGGAGATCGAAGACGCGTTTGCTGAGTTTGCGACGCGGATCCGGCCAGGCGGTCGAATCATTTTTCGGCACCCGAGTTTTCACGCTTGGGGCGGGCATCACATGAAGCCGAGGACGCTGAACGAGATCGTCGATGGCGACGAGGAACAGGCGAAATATTCCGACTGGAATCACCTGAACGAAAGGGCGGATTGGCCGGATAAAATCCGGAAAAAGCAGAATCGAATCCGCCTCGGCGAATTGAAAGCGCTCGTCGAGCAGCATTTCGAACTCGAGCTCTGGCAAACCAGGAAATCCTGGCCCAACGAAGGCGGCGAACGCCTGACGCCGGAAATCCTGGCCCGGTCGCCAGGATTCACGGAAGAAGAGCTTCTGACCCAGTGCGTGATCTGCGTGGGTCGGAAGCCTGAATAAATCGATCAGTTTCGGTTTATTCTTCGCCGATCAAATCGCCGATAATCTTGGGAGCCAGTTTTGCCTGCGACGCTGCATCGCCTGGGGCGCTCGTGTTGATTTTGGCCAAAAACTTGTCGCTCTTGGAATCGATGACGGCGATTTCGACTTCGTTTTCGTTGAATCCGCGCAGGATCAGGGTCATCGCGCCTACACGAGCTGCGTCGGTTTGCGGAAAGCCGAGATGAGCCGTGACGCCCTTGGCCGCGAGCGCATCGAGGAGCCCTTGGATGATTGGCTGTCCCTGAGCTGAATCGGCCGTGATCGCGAGAAACGCGATTTTGTAGCCATCGAACTTTGCGCCTTCGGTTGGCTTGACTCTGACTGTCTGAGCCGATGCGGTCAAAAACGGGAGCAGCAACAAGCCGAAAATGAGTGAGTGAAGTGAAATTACTTTGGAATTCATACGGCGCGGAGACTAGGAGGCAGAGGACCGGCGTCAACGCTTCCTTGATGAAAAATCCGTGATCATTTCGGCCGGTGATCGACGATTTTTTCCTCTTTGAGCTGCTCGCCGACGCCGTGTTTTCGCCGCATTTTCGCCGCGTCGTGAAACTCGATCCGATTCGGCCGAATTTCCGCCGAAACCTGGAATCGATCCTGGATTCGCGCCAGCAGCTGCTCACGGTTTGAGCCGGTGTCGTGCGCGTGGACGATCAGCTCGTCCACGTCGAGCGGATCGTCGTTGCGCTTGCGGATTTCGATCTGCCAAGCGCCGACATCATCAATGTCATCGAGGACGTGCTCCAATTCGTTGAAGTTCACGAGCGTGCCCTTGAGTTTGTCCAGTTTCAGGCGCCGAACGTCGCTGACTCTCGAAATCCTGCCCAGCAGCCGAGGAACGCGACGTCCGCAATTCGGGCAGGTCTCGTGGACGAGCCCGCCGCTGATTTCATCGCCCGTTCGGTAGCGGAGAACGACCGTGCCTCGGGCGTCGAGCGGCGTGAAAACGATCTCGCCGGGGTGCCCCTCGCCGACCGATTTTCCAGTCTCAGGATCGACCACTTCGACGATTCCGAGGTCTGGAGAAAGGTGGTAGCCGGTCAGGGGCTCCCCGGGAGCAACCGCGCATTCGGGCCAGGCCATTTTGGCCTCCGTGAAGCCGTAAGTTGAGATAATTTCGACTTCCTCGCTGCCGATCTCGCCAGCTAGCGCGCGGAGTTTTCTGCGCATGCCCTCGGGCACTTTTTCGCCGCCGAGAACGATCGTTCGGAGGTTGGACCAGCGCAGTTTTTCGCAGACTGCCTCTTGAAGAACGTGATAAATGAAGGTCGGCATTCCGATGACGACATCGGGCTGGATTTTGCCCATCAGCGCCACGTTTCCGACCGTTCCCATGACCTTGCCGCCGCCGGTGCTGAGGTTGAAAACGTTGAATCCAGTCCCCGCGTAGTGGGTTAGCCAAAAGGCGAGGTGCGGCGCGAATGGAAAGAGGTTTAGGTGCTTGTAATCGGGCTTCGACTTGCCGATTTCCATCATTCGCCGACCCGCGATCGTCAGATTTCGGACGTCGTGCTGCGAAAACAGAAACGGGATCGATTCGGTCGAACGTCCAGTCGTGCTCGTTAGTAAAATCGGTCGGAATTCTCGCTCGAAAGCGGCTTTGACTCGATCGCGGCCCATGACGATGGCTTTGGCGATCGTGCTGGGACGTCGGCGCAGCACGGCTTCATCCGGAATCAGCACGAAATCGCGCGCGCGTTTCGGATTTTCTTCCGTTGGCAGCAGATCATTCTTAGACGTGAACGGCAGGTGCTGCAGGTCGTCGAGAGTGCGGATTTCGTCCGGCTCGATCCCGAGTTTTCCGTAGTGAGCGGAGAAGGGAAGCACGGTTTCTTTGAGGTAACGCCGAAGCTTTCCCCCCTGCCATTCGCGCAGACGTTCGGGATCGGTCGAATCCCAATTTGCGCGGATCGATTTGTCGCTTGTGTGAGTTGAGAGCGTGAAATTCATGGTCGTGAGGTGTTGAGGTGGAGGTTTTTGCGGCCAGCAGCTGCTGGAAGGGTGGGGGAGGTCAGAGCGAGAATTCTATCGATGTTAGCCTCGGCGGCGATGCGGCCTTGCTCGACGTAGGCCCGGTAGTGATGATAATCCTGCCAGGAGTCGGCGCAGACGGCCGGGTGCAGGCAGAGATCGGCGATTTCCGCGCTGAATTCGGCCATTCGAATCTGCCCGCAGGTCGAACTTCGGCGCAGGATGTCGAGAATGTTTCCCTCGGCGAAATAGTTCAGGTGCTTGTTCAGAAATCGGCCGATCGAAGACCAGAATCCGCGCTTTTTCGGTCGATCGAATCGCCGATCCCGGCACGCCTTCAGATCTTCGACGCTCGGGACGACGCTGACCGCGATCACTCGGTCCATCCCGAGATCGAGCAGCGGTTGGACGGGCAGCGGCTCGGTCACTCCGCCGTCGACGTAGGTCGTTCCGTCGATCTCGACTGGCGCGCAGATTCCCGGAATCGCGAGGCTCGCGTGAACCGCGTCGGCGACGAGCGAATCCCCGCTGAAGACCTTTGTTTCGTGTGTTTCGAGGACGGAAGCGACGACGATCAGCTTGCGCTTGAGCTCGTCGAAAGTGCGCTCGCCGACGGTCCGCATCAGGCGGTTTTTGACCTTTAAACCGCGGATAAAACCGGTTCGCGGCGGCAGAATCGGATCGAGCAATTTCAGTCGATCGCGCGAGCTGCTCATCCGCGCCGCGAGTTCCTCGAGCTCGAACCCATCGCAGCCTGCCGCCCAGCAGCTGCCGACGTAAGCGCCCATGCTCGAGCCAGCGATTGCGTCGATTTTCACGCCGTATTCTTCCAGAACCTGGATCACGCCGATGTGGGCGAGTCCCTTCGCGCCGCCGCTGGAAAGAGCGAGCCCGATTTTCGGGCGTGAACGGTGGTTGCGCCGCGAATTGAGCGGAATCAAGCTCGGGGAAAAGTCGGCGAAACCGCCGGCGGGGATGTTTTCGGTTGCAGGCATTCTTGGCCTCCTCCTAATCGATTGGTGTTTCGGTTGGAGGCGGCTTTGCGGCCTGGCATGCGCTGCGCGCGGGATTTTTCGGGATGAAATCAGGTTTTGGGCCTGCTTCGTCTCGGTCTGGTCTGCGTGTTTTTCGAATGTCAGGCAGCTGAGCCGCCGTGGTTTTGTGGTTTTTGAGATTCCGGGTGGAATTCAGTGACCAGTCAAAGTGTCATACAATCAGACGTTCTGCACGCTCATTTGTTGTCTTATTTTGTGAAAAAGCTCAAAATATTCACAAAGCTCGCTCGACCTGAGCGCTATTTCGGCTCAGCGGGCGTTGACGCGCGATCGATCACGAACTCGAGGATTTCGATCGCGTCTTCGTAGGTCGTCGAGTGCCCGCCATTCTCGCGGTGGATCAGTTTGGCGTTTTCAATGTTCTCAGCCAGCCGAAGTACGCTGTCAGGCGGCACGCTCTGATCTTTCCCACCAACCGCGAAGGCAACCGGCATCGTAAAACGCTCTGGCCAGAATTCCGCGCTACGCTTTTTATATTCGTCCGGTATTTCGGTCTTCGAGCCGCCGAAAGACGCCGCGATCGCGTCCTGGAAGCGCTCATATTCGACATGATTCGCCGTCCCGTTCATCGACGCGACGCCATCGATCAAATCCGGGTGAAGCGCAGCAAAAGTCAGGCACGAAGCCCCGCCCATCGACGCGCCAGTCAGAAAAACTCGCCTGACCGATCGCCTCTCCTTCAACTCCGCGATGATCTGAACCAGATCGGCCTCCGCGCTTGGCCCCATCCAAGATGTGGCCGCCCGGTAGTCCGGCGAAATCAGAATCATCCCATGACGCTCGGCAACGTCCCTGACCGCGCGGCACTCCCCGCGATCCTGCCTGACAAACTGCCAACGATCGCTGCCGTGGCCGTGCAGCGCGATCAAAGCGTCGGTCGGGGTCTCGGCATCGAACCCTGTTGGCAAGACCTCAACGAACTTCTGCGTAGTCCCGTCATGCTCAGCCGTGAAGCCGACGTCTTTGACCTCAGCGGCGTTAGCAAAAACGCCGATCAGCGCCCAAACGACGCCAGCAGCTGCTGATGGATTCATTTTTCTTCGCATAGGAAAAAGGGAAGCAACCGGAATCAAGACTTATCCAAATCAGTCGTCCTCGCGAGACAGAGTTGGAATGAATAGCGTGTTGATTGAATGTCGGAATTTTCCTTCGGCTATTTGCCGGAACCCGTGGAAAATCTTCTTATCATAGAAGAGAGCTGTATTGGTAAGATCCTTTGGCTCAAAGATCATGTCATCCCAGCTGTTAGATTCGGAAATCGCAAGCCCACCGCCATTGTCGCCACCGGTGCCTTCAAGGAAGATCGCAATTCCAAGAGCCCCCTTGTTTTTTGGGCTGCGATTGAGTCCATCCAAATGGATTGGAACTTCGGCTCCGGGGCCGGAGTCCGTCATGATAAACTGGTGGAATACGCTGGGAGTTTGGGTCAACTCGGAAACGTATTCCAGGAAGTCGCTGGACCCAAGGCCGAGGAAGAGCTTGGCAAGGTCGGAGTGTAACGTGAAAAATGGTGAAGGCTCCGCAGGATAAATCCAATTGAACCCGGTGTTGTACCACTTGGTGGGTTTGCGTGGTGGATCGAAATATTTCTTGGAAGGCCAGTTGGCGGCTAATTTCTGGTGAAATTCAGGATTGAAAAATGAAGGTGCAAAAGCCCAGCCATTTTCGTGATAATGCGAGATTACTTCATCTCGATTGAAGCCAAAAATGGATTCATCTGTTGGTAGATCCTCTAAAGGTATGTGGCCTTTTTTGGAATCAAGGTTCCGCGCCATTCTTCGCCAAGCCGAAATAAGCTTAGGAAGTTGGGCGCGAAAATAGAGTTTTCGCGAAAGTGGAATCTGGAATTCGGTGTCGTAATCCGTTGCCATGTTGTGAGCAATGCAGACTGGAATTGAAACGTCAAGTTCTGAGATGAAGCCGAGCGTGAATGAAAGTGATGGTCAGCCGTGGAACGGATTTGTAATCCGTCGGCGTCGGCCCGGCGAAATCGGGCAGGTCTGCCGCCGACGGATTGCAAATTCGTTCCACGTTTTGTGTCGATGCCATCACTTCCATTCACACCCGATGAAGCCGAATGAGAGGAATTTTCAAACTGACTTGACGATGCTATTTGAACGTTCTGAGCGGCAGACCGCCCAGCCACGGGCCGCCGTCGAGAAATCCGTTAGCGGGTTTTGAAGAGATTCGTAGTATCAAGTTCATCAAACGGAACTGAAACCGTTCCTTCAACTTGACCAAAACCGTTTGGCAACAACTCGCCGATCAACGCGTTAAACGAGTTAGCAGCATTCGTGTCGTGGTAGACATTTGAGATGGCGCGGTTTGATGGTTTCCGCAGGTCAAACTCCTTGCCCGCGCCATCGTTTGCTGGGGCAACGGATTCGATCGCAACGTTGTAGGTGAACACGGTTCTGGGAGAGTTGGCGAGGATCAAAGGAGTGATGGCGATATTATCCTTGAAGAACAGCTGTGACTCCTTTTCAACGTAAATCGCTCCGAAGATCATCTCGACGCCGCCGGCTGCGGTGTTGGTCAAAGTAACTTTCAAACCCGGCTTGTAAGCTGGCTTGATTCCTGTGCTGTTGATTCCTTGCGCGATCGTGTCGACATTGTAATAACCGCCAATCGAATCCACGATGAGCACATCGGCGATGTCTTGAGGGAAGGTGCTGACGAAATTCCACGGCACGACTGTTCCGCCATCCCGCTGATGGGTCAGGGCGCTGGTGTCGCCGGTATTTCCGGTCGTTCCGTCAAGCAAGGGAACATTTTCGAGCCGGTTGCTGGCGAGTTTGTATAAGTTCAGCTCTTTGCTGGAGCTCGGCGCAGTGGCGAGGACACCCGGCAGGTTAATGTTGTAGCTTCCGGTCGCCGCAACCTTTTTCATCACTGGGTCATAGGTGAATGTCAGGGAAGAATTCCAAGTTCCGAAGCTGCCGGTTGGGCCGTTGGCGACGTGCCCCGAAGAATCGACAACGATATTGGTGCCAGCAGTTGGCGTTACGGAATCAACCTGCGATCCGGTTAGCGTAGCATTCGGCAAGAACGGTTGAAGGTGAAGCGAGGACCCCCAGCCGTTCGGGTCGACACCGGGGTGGGGGCGGAATACCCAGGTTCCGTTTCGGTTCGTTTGATCGACGAACACGCTGCCGAAGTGGTGTCCATGTCGCTTCAGCCGATGCTCGATATTGCCATTGGCGATCGTGACGGTTTCGACTTCATAACCAGCTCCCGTGGTGGGAGGCGCAGCCATTAGACGCTCTGCAACGACCAGCAGCTGCTGGGCCTGCGCGGCTAATCGCCCGGTCTCTCCTTTGCCGACGAAGGCCCCGCTGATGAGATTCTGCTTCTGGTAGATCACTCCTCCAAAACTGACCCGAACTTTTGTAACCGGGTCGCTGAACGAGCCTCTCACTGCGCCGGTCTTCGAAGTCACGACGAATGAAAACGCTTCGCGAGCACTTTTGACGTAGGTCACGCGATTGGTTTTTGCCCAGGTCGCGGGAATTACGGCTGGTAAATTTTCGACACCTCCGCCGGTCAGGAAAACGGCCAGGTTATCGGTCGCTACGGTCAGGCTATCCATCGCGAATTCGCCCCGATCAGGTTTGTCGTAAACTGCACCAACTGCAGTCTGCTGGATCTGGAAACCGTTCGGATAAAGCCGGTCGCGCGAGTTTGCTGGCTTAAGCCATTGCAGCAGACCGTTAAAATCGCTGACGTCAAAGATTTCGCCGAAAATAAGCGATCCCGCGAGCATCCCGGTCCGATAGACCGCCTTGTAAAAGAGCCATTCGCCATCTTCGGAGACGAGCCCGGTCTGGGTTACCCGCGTGCCGTCGCCCAGCACCAACAGAGCACGAATTCGACCGTCTGTAGTGATCGAAACCGGTCCATATCCGTCGCCGCCGGGAAAGCCTGCGCCGAGATCCTCATTCAAAGGCAAGAGCATCGTGAACGTGCCTGCGAAAGGAGACGGATTGGTCAGTCGGTTGAAAGCTCCTTGCACTAACTCGACCTCATCGTCGCCAAAAGTCCCGATAATCTTCACGCCACCGCTTCCGTCCGTCACGACGTGGACTGCGAGGGTGAAAGCGGTGCCGCGACTCGACACGCCGTTCGCGGTGCCGTTCACATCGAAGCTGCCGCGAATACTGTGGCGTCTGCCGTCGACCGTCGCCGTGCCTGAGAAATTGCTTCGAGTCACACGAAGCGTCATCAGACCCACCAGGGGATCGCCGGGCGCGTCCTGGCGCACGAAGCCTTCGAAACTGCCGCCATGGGCCAATTCGTTGTAGGCTCCGCCAACGATCGCAGCAGTCGTGAAAGGCGCAGCCTGGTTTACAGGCGAATCACCTGCCCAGAAATCCTGCGTTGGCCTCGACCCATCGTTGGAGCCCGCCTCTCCAGTTCCCTGAACCGTGAACGTGAACGGATTGTTCGCCGCATCGTTGCTTGAAATCGTGATCTCCGCCGTGTCGGTCTGCACCGCCGTCGGCTGGAAACGCACTTTGACGATCGCTTTGCCGCCGACCGGAATCACCGACTTGGTGCTGGACACGATCGCGAACGGTTTCCCGTCTTCGATCGACAAATCAGAAATCCAGAGCGCCCCGCCGCCGGTGTTGGTGATCTCAAAATTGCGCTCCGCGATTCCGCCATTGATTCCCGCGTTTCCAAGATCAGCCGTATCGCCATCGCTGACCCCAGCAGCTGCTGTCAGATCGGTCACTGTCAACGTCGGCAAATCGGCGGGCTGAATCGTCAGCCGACCGGTCGCGCCTTTCCCCAAAAACATCCCGGAGATCACCTCCTGCTTCTGAAACGCGACGCCGTTGAAGGAGATTCTCGCTCCCGTTGCGCGATTCGAATAACTGCCTCTCACGGCACCCGTTCTCGAAACCGCACTGATCTGCAGCCTCTCGCCGACGGGAAGCGCAGGCGGAGTCACTCGGTTAATGCCTGACCAGTCCAAATCAAGCGCCCCAGGCAAGGTCACGTTCCCGAACTGAGCCAGCCAGGTCGCGTTGTCGTTCGAAGTCGGATCAATTGCGGGCAGAATAGGCGTTCCAAGCGAATGCACCCGGTATGCCGAGCCGATCAACGTCTGCTGAATCTGGAAACCACTCGGGTAAAGCCGATCCCGCCTGTTCGCCGGCTTGATCCACTGCATGAGGCCGTCGAAATCGCTCAGGTTTGGAATGTCATCAAAGAAGATCGATCCCGCGAGCATTCCGGTCCGATAAACCGCCTTGTAAAAGAGCCATTCGCCTTCCTCCGAGACGAGCCCGGTCTGGGTGACACGCGTGCCATCGCCCAGAACCAACGTGGCCCTGATTCGGCCATCCGTACCGATCGTAACCGCTCCGTAGCCGTCGCCTCCTGGAAATCCGGCACCGAGGTCTTCGTTCAACGGGAGGAGCGTCGTGTACGCGCCGGCGAACGGAGACGGATTGGTTTTTCGGTCAAAGGAACCGCGCACCAGCTCGACCACATCGCCGTCGAACGTTCCGACAATCTTCACACCGCCGGAGCCGTCCGTCACCTCGTGGACTGCCAGAACGAAAACTTCGCCTGTTCTGGTCGTCCCGATGGCATTGCCATCTGTGTCGAAGCTCCCGCGGATGCTGTGGCGTTTGCCGCCCACCGTGGCCGTGCCGGAGAAATTCCCGCGCGTCACTCGCAAAGTCATCTGCCCGGCCAACGGATCGCCCGGCGCGTCCTGGCGCACGAAGCCCTCGAAACTGCCGCCATGCGCCACCTGATCGTAGGTTCCAGCGCCGATCGCCGCGGTCGTGAACGGCGGAAACCGGGCTGCCGGCGATGTTCTCGCCCAGAAATCCTGGGTCGGTCTCGCTCCGTCGGCGGCACCCGCTTCTCCAGTTCCCTCAATTGTGAACGTGAACGGGTTGTTCGCCGCGTCGTTGCTGGTGATTGTCAGTGTGGCCGTATCGGTCTGCACCGCCGTCGGCTGAAATCGCACTTTGACGATCGCTTTGCCGCCGACCGGAATCACCGACTTGTTGCTCGTCACGATCGCGAACGGCTTCCCGGCTTCGATCGACAAATCAGAAATCCAGAGCGCCCCGCCGCCGGTGTTGGCGATCTCAAAACTGCGCTCTGCGATTCCGTTCTCGATTCCCGCGTTTCCAAGAT
>JBLHKS010000224.1:0-11153 GCA_047620505.1 Verrucomicrobiales bacterium
GATTCCGACTCTTTTCGAGACTGATTCGAAGCCTGTAGATTCCGTCTTCTCAGCGTTGGGCTGCCGACCTCCTAGACCCCACTCGGCATCAAAAAATCCAGAAAGTTTTCCACACCGTTGCCGATCATCCCATTCTTCGCGGTATCGCGGACGGCGAGATCTGGGGTCCGACTGATGTTTATGAAGCGACTCTGCCTCAACTTGATGGATGCACGGCGATCTTGTTAGGCGAGGTCTGCGAGAGCATGGAGCCCGATTCTGGTCCGGCAGCTGCCCCTCCAGCTAACGCGAAGGGTCGCGCTGCGATCAACAAGAACGCTCCGATGATGCCGATCGCGTGGACCTATCGCCGTCCTGTGGGTGCGAAGGGTCGGGTTTTCGCAAGCACGATCGGCGGAGCGATGGCTGGCAAAGACGACTGGGCTAACGAAGGAATGCGGCGGATGTTTGTGAACGCCTGCTTCTGGACTCTGGAGATGGAGGATCAAATCCCGACGAAGGCGGATGTGACTCCGGTGCTTCAGCCTAACCCTTTCAAACGGGGCGTGAAGCCGGAGGAGGCTCTCAATCAGGGGCTCGCTCAACTCGCGAAACGCGACAGCACGATTCTATTCTACGGAAACTCGATGGTAGAGCGCCTGCTCGAACAAGGTGAGCTGGAGGCGCGCCTGCAGATCGCCCACCCGGATGACGGACTTCAGGTTCGCAGTTTGGCGTGGACGGGCGACGAGGTGGGCAATCGTCTTCGCCTTGAGGGCTACGCGAAGCACATGAAGAACCTGCTCGACGAGTGGCCGGCAAATACCATCGTCCTCGGCTACGGGTTGAATGAATCATTCGCGGGAGAAGCGGGGCTTGCCGATTTCCGTAAACATTATTCCGACCACCTTAACCAGTTTTCCCGCATCCATCCGGGCGCGCGCTTGGTGCTGCTGTCGCCGGTCGCAATTGAAGGTGCTTCCGTATCTCGGCAGAGCGAGGTGGAATTATATAGTAGAGCCATCTCAGAGCTAGCAGCTGCTGGCGGCGCAGAGTTCGTTGATCTCTATTCTCTGACGCGGCAGGCTTATAAAAACTCGGAAGAACCGCTGACGAACAATGGTATTCATCTGAACGAGAAGGGCAATAGTCTTGTCGCGAAGGCGCTGGCTGAAAGCATCCACGTCTCGACTCTAACAAAGCCAGAGCCAGCTCACCTTCATGAGGTCGCCCTAGCGGCCTCTGCAAAGCATCGCCGCGTTGCCGAAGTGGTTCGTCCGAAGAATGCGGTTGTCTATTTTGGAGTGCGGGCTCGGCCTGATGAATACGCCGCAGAAATGCCGCGATACCACGAGATGATCCGTCTCACTGAAGGTGTGGTTTATCAGCTGGCGCGCGATCCGAAGCTCACTTTTGCCGAGCAGACGAAGCCCTCTCTTCCTCCTATACCCGAAGGGAAGGGCCGAGATGACGGCAATCGCACCGGCATCCTAAAGACCGTCGCGGAGTCGATTGCGGAGTTCAAGACGGCGGAAGACTTCGAAGTAAACTTGTTCGCTTCCGAAGAGCAATTCCCGGAGCTTCGGAACCCGGTTCAGATCGCGTTCGACGCCCGCGGCCGGCTCTGGGTCGTTACGATGCCATCCTTTCCTCACACCGTTCCCGGTCTAACGCCGCCAGACAAAATTCTCATCTTCGAGGACACCGACCGCGATGGCAAAGCCGACAAAATGACGACGTTTGCCGAAGGGCTCGATGCGCTCGACGGCGTCGCTTTCCATCATGAAGGCGTCATCATTTCCGAACAACCGCGCCTTTGGATGATGGAGGACACCGACGGCGATGACCGCGCTGACACTCAGCGTGAACTCCTTCGCGGTATCGATGTGACCGACTCACACCACGGCGGGATGATCGCGAGCGATCCCTTTGGCGCGGTGATCTTCAGCGACGGCGTGTTTCATCGCTCTCAGCTGGAAACTCCGTTTGGCGTGCATCGCGGGATTGATGCGACCACCTACCGGCTCGATCCGCGCACCGGAAAGATCGTAACCGAATGGCAGCACACGACGCCGAATCCTTGGAACGTCACCTTCGACCGTTGGGGCAACGTGTTTCAGATGTATGGCGATGGCGACGTCTATGACGGCAGCGCTTTAACGTGGACTCCTCTCGGCGCCTATCAGCCCTATGCTTATGGGCGGATTACAAGTTACGGAAAGGGCTCGGGAAATGCGATGACATCGAGTCCGAATTTCCCTGACAAGTATCAAAACGGATTTGTTTCCGCTTCCTTGCTTGGGCGCTATGCGATTACGCTGTCGCAGCTCAATCGTGAAGGTGGCATGGTGAAGCTGGCCGATTCGCTCACGATCCTCGAATCTCCCAATGCAGCCTTTCGGCCGGCCGATGTCGAGTACGGGATGGATTCTCTCTGCGCTCTCCTGACACATGCACAAGACTTGGTTCGTCATCACGCTCGGATCGAGCTTCGCAAGCACGGAGCCGAAGGCTTGAAGGCGGTGGACCGGTGGATTGCCGCGTTTGATCGCGCCGACCCCGATTTTGATCAAGCCGCGCTCGAAACGATCTTCGTCTGCGAAGGACTTGGCGAAACTCGTCCTGAACTGATCCAGCAACTGCTGAAGTCCAATTCGGAATTGTATCGTGGTGCCGCCGTTCACGCGATTCGCATTCAAGCCGACCGATTCATTAACGTGGCTGAGCTTCTGGCGTCAGTCTTGAACGATCCTCACCCGCGAGTTCAGGTAGAGGTCGTTGATGCCGTCGCTCATCTGCGTCCGACGTATCCTGAGATTGAGAACATTCTTGTTAACATTGCGACGACTGACGAGGCTGTTCAGAAAGCTCTCGCCTACCTCGACTACGGAGTGGAACCGGTGAAAGGCCGTAGCGTGCCTGTTCTCGAGGTGGCCCCGGAATCGCAACTGACGCGCTGGCTCTGGCTCGGCGAGAATGGCGAAAGCGCTTCCACCGAATATCAGATCGGCAAAGGCAACCTGCCGGGAGTTGGCCTCTTTCGCGCCTTCATTCATTCGGATCAACCGCAGCCAGCCATCATCGCCATCAACCACAAGAGTCTTGAGATTCGACTCAACGATTCACTGGCGTTTAGTCAGAATTCACTCTGGAGCGGCGATCAGCAGGTGAATGTCGAACTCACGCCGGGGCTTAATGTAATAGAGATTCTTCTGATGAAAGGGCGGCGCGCTTCGAAGACCATGCCGCCTGTTTTTCTCTACGATCCCGTCGGTCAGGCGCTCACGAGAGCAAAGTATGCGAACGACACGGGCAGCCTGCGAGCTTCCGCCGCGCAGCATGACAAATTGGTCGCCGAGCGTGGCAACGTGATCCACGTCCAAGCAGCTGCCGGTCTCCAGTTCGCGCCCACTCGCCTTCGCGTCACTCCGGGGAGCAAAGTTCGCCTCGTCTTCGAGAATCCCGACATCATGATCCACAACTGGGTGCTCCTTGCGCCCGGCAGCGTGGACGAAATTGGGGCCCTCGCCGACCAACTCGCCGCCCAGCCTGATGGCTATGAGCGCGGCTACCTCCCGAGTTCTGACAAGATCCTTCAAGCATCGAAACTCCTCGGCCCGAAGGCTACCGAGGAACTCGTTTTCGATGCACCCACACAGCCCGGCGAATATCCCTATATCTGCACGTTTCCCGGTCACTGGCGCATCATGCAAGGCGTCTTGACAGTGGGCGAACGCAAAGCGCCAAAAGTAACTCCGCAGCCCAACTCCAATCCAAGCAAGACGGTGACGAAGGCAATCGGTGAGGGAGTCGTCTTTGAAACAACTTCATCACCTGAAGGCTTTCGAACTCTCATCCCGCCCGCCAAATCGACTGGGAATGTCGTAGCAGACAAGAGGACGAACAACGATCCAATCGAAACCCTGACAGATGGAAAACTGGCCAGAGGCTTTGGCCCGATCTTCGGCAATGGCATCAAAGACGGCGCTTACAAAATGAATCTAGGCAAGCCGCAGACCGTTTCTGCAATCACCAGTTGGTCGCACGCTCAGGGAGGCAAACGCGGTGCCCAGACCGTCACTATTTACGGAAGCGCAAAAGCCGATGATCCGGGATGGAACGTCGCTGACACTTCCCGTTTTACTCCCCTTGGAACCATTAGCACCGAGGGACAGAAACTCGACGCTTTCACGGCTCTCTCTCTCCGGTCCCAGAAAGACAAGCCACTCGGTGAGTTTCGATGGATCATCTGGCAAGTTTCGCCGGTGACGAGTTTGGATGAAAATACCGCGTTCCAGGAACTAGCCGTTGAGGTCGCGACGCCGACCAAGCCGTGAGTTCATCCTATTTTTCTACGCTTCCTCCAGAAGCTTCCGCGCTTTCACGGCATTTTTCTTCGGTCGGAATTCATCGACGAAATCGAGCGCGGTTTTTCCGTTTTCAGTCGCCAATTTCGGATCAGCGCCGAATTCGAGGAGAAGTTGAAAGCCTTCAAACCATTCCCAGTAGGAGGCATCAACCAGCGGAACCTCCTGACTGTCGACTCGGCTCAGGTTCGGATCAGCCCCATTCTCCAGGAAAACTCGCATCATGGAGAGGTTCTCGGCGCGCTCTTTTTTGGATGCACTGCCAATGGTTCCAACGACCCAGCCGATCCAGGTGCGCCCGATATTGCAAGTCGCGTCAGGGGCTGCCCCTGCCTCGAAGAGCATCTCGACAGTCTCCAAGTCATTCGCAAATCGGGCAAGATTCGTAATATCAGCGCCAGCGTCGATCAGCATTCTTAACTGACGTTGCCGTGGCCCATTGACGATGTTCCAAAGAAAAGTGGGCGTGCAAAGTTTCGCGTCAGCTTCGCACTCTAGCAGGAGTTCCATCATTTCAGGGTAGGCGCCGGCCTCAACGAATACCCTGCGGCCTTCAGAACGGTCACTGCCAGTTTCCAGATTCGGGTCGGCTCCCTGATCGATCAAATAGCGTATGAGATCCGGATCGCGACTAGGTATTGCATCTTGAAGCGGAGTACAGGAGTTGCGGCGAATCGAATCTACTTTCGCTCCACCTTCAATAAGCGTGCGAACCAATTCGATGTGCCCGCGTCTCGCCGCGACATGGAGCGGCTTTTCATCTTTTCCGAACTCGGGATCCGCCCCCGCTTCGAGCAGGAGCTGAATCGTTTCGACGCTTCGTTCATCAACTGCGTAGTGCAGCGGCGGATGGCGCTTTATGGGGGCGAGGTTGGGGTCGGCCCCGCGAGCAATCTCGGCGCGGACGGTCTCGATATCGCTATCCAGGATCGCTAGAATCAGGCGAGTGCGTCCTTTGCTGTCCACCGAATTTGGTTCGGAAGCATCCAGGGATTCGATCGCGAGCCGTCTTTCTTCCGCCTCTTCGGCGGCCCACTTCCGGGACTCTTTCAGATCTTTAACCATCCGCTTCAAAAACGAACGCAAATCTTTGTAGCGCTTCTCTTTGGTATAAAGGCCTTCGGTGATGCTCCAGGCAGGGATCAGGAAAGTCACGAGATCTTCCAGCTGAACGCAGACGAAGTCTAAGTTACGATCACCGATAATGAAGTAGCCGGCGGCTAAGGCTTTGGTAAACCACTCATCCTTGGTAATAAACGACTCCAGCTCGCTTCGGGAATAGAGGGAGAGCATCAGATCGAGCGGCTCACTGAACAGGCCTCCGGTAAGATAGGCGCGGAGATCATCGGGGATAAGAGTTGGGTCGCCCCCGACCTTTTTGAGCGTTTGACTCAGATCATCCCAATCCCATTCTGCGGGCTTCTCGCTGTCGCTTGCGTATTTGCGGAGGTTTTCGATTTCCGATTCCATCTCAGGGATTTTCAGCGTCAATTTTTCAGATAGGTGAGAAACGTGGTAGTATCAGGCAGCAGAATGCAAATCAAGAAAAGGGAAACAGTCGATATGAAAAAGAGGCGGTTGCCGACGGGCTGCAATCCTTTCCCATTTGGTGGTAAATACAGATTTGCCCTTGCCGGTTTTCTTCAGATGCCAATTCTCTCCAAATTCCTGCTCCTTGCCGTCTTGTTGCCTGCTTTTTCGTCATCGCAAGATCATTCAGCCCTCAATTGGCCGCAAGCTGCTGGCCCAGACAACAATTGGACTGTCAAAACCGAAGATCACGTGCCGCTCACTTGGAGCGCGGAGAAGAATGAGAACATCCGGTGGCGGATTAGCTTACCCGAAACCGGCCAGAGCGGGATCGCGGTTTGGGAAGATCGGCTTTTCCTGACGACGATGAAGCCGCTGGCGGCCGACGCGACGGAGAAACAGGGAACCGATATCGTCCTCTACTGCATCAGCGCAAAGAACGGCGAGATTCTCTGGCAGCAGGATCTGGTCGGTGATCCCCAAGCCAAGAGCATTTACGCCTATGGCTTCAGCAGTAGTAGCAGTCCGACGCCGATCACCGATGGCAAACACGTCTGGTTTTGGAACGCCAGCGGCCAAATGGGATGCTGGACGATGGACGGTGAGAAAGTATGGACGCGCCGCTGGACGCCTACTTTGGGACGCCCCTTCAACAAGCAATTCGAGCCGATCAAGATTGGAGGCACGATACTCAACGTCGAGCCTCGCGATCCAGACGATCCGGAGCGCCGCGAGGATGCGTGGAGTTTCCTGCGCGGCTTCAGTGCGACGACCGGCGAACCCTTGTGGGTTGCTCCGGAGGGATTGACTCACTACAACACTCCCGTGCTCGATTCCTTACCCGGAGGTGGTCATGCCGTGCTGTCTGGTCGCGGAGCCCATCACGGAACCCCGGAAGCGCCCGCCGGAATGACGCTGACTCGAGTCGATGGACCCGATGCCGGGAAAGCGCTTTGGAATTGGAATGCCGAACCAGAAGGGAAGTGCCTCGTCACGCAGTTTTGGGACGAAAAGTATGCCTATTGGCTCGATGAATCACGCACGGACCTCGTCGTTCTAAACACGAAAGACGGCAGCGAGGCAAAACGAATTTCATGGATCAATTCTGTCAGCGTGACTTCCTATGACGAAGGAACCCAGGCTTTCAGGACCCGCACAGGAGTCGATCTGGGCCAGGAAACTCCAGCGATCACCGTCTTTCCAGCTTGGCACTCCAACATCAGTATCTACCCGTTCGTCTACTTCCCGTGCTTCGATTTCCAAGGGTTACGGATGCGCGAAATGAAAAACTTCGGGCCGAGGCACAGCATCGCCCGCATTAACGTGGAAACCGGGAAGGTTGAGTTCTTACAGCTGCCGTTCCCGATTCCAACGGTCGAAGGTGAAACCGCGAAGAACGGCGATGTGTTTTACCCGAACATGACGATCAACAGCCGAGGCATCGACGTCGCCGAAGACAAGCGATCTGGCCGGACCGGATGGTGGTGGTGCTTCAACGGGAACACGATCGCGGTGAATCAATACCTCTATTTCACTTTCATGTGCGGCAGAGTTCAGGTGATCGATGGCCAAGCGAAGAATTTCGATGAATCCGCGCTTGTCGCCTTGAACGATCTCGGGAAATTCGGCGAAACCTGGTCCGTCAATACGCCGAGCTTCAGCCGAGGCTGTCTCTACCACCGCACGTTGAAAGAGCTAATTTGCATAGAATCCAAACCATGAAGCCACTCTTCATTCTCCTCCTCTGCTTTTCTGCGTCTCTAGGCGCGGCCTATTCTCAAGATCGCCCCGCCAAGCCGAACGTCGTCCTGCTCCTCACCGACGATCTGGGCTGGCAGGATGTGAAATGCTATGATATCGACGAGCCGTCGCCGATGGAGATGCCTAACATTGATACCTTAGCGAAGAAGGGCGTGATGTTCTGGCAGGGATATTCGCCAGCTCCAACCTGTGCGCCTTCCCGCTGCGCAATTCTGAGCGGAAATCATCCGGCGCGAGCGCAAAAGACCCACGTTGTCGGCGGGTCGCCGCCGCGCCCGCTCAACAAAAATAGTCGCATGATGGATCCTTGGTACAGCGGACGGATGCCAGCCGACGAGCTGACGATCGCAAAGGTTCTTGGTGAGAATGGTTATACCACTGGGCATTCCGGGAAGTGGCATATTGCGATTGATCACAACGCGTTTCCTCAGCCCAAAGACGTCGGGTTTGACTTCACCCGATCTGATCGAGGATCCCGCAGTGGAATGAAAGATCGTCTTACAGGATTCGCTTCGGATGCGAATGACGATCCCTTTCGACTCGATGAAAATGGCTATCCTTATCATCAGACGAACGAGGATGCGCTCACCTTTCTCCGCGAGAACAAGGACAAGCCTTTCTTTCTGTACTACGCGACCTGGCTAGTTCATGCGCCGATTCACACTCGCTCGGAGGAACGCCTCGAGAAGTATGCCAAACGTCTGGGAATCGATCCTTCGAGTACCCCAAAGAAGGATACGCCGGGTCAGTTGAATCCTTTCTACTGCGCCATGGTCGAGGAACTGGATTACTACGTGGGACAGATTTTCGCCTACCTTGACGAGACCGATGACCCGCGTTGGCCGGGGCACAAGCTGAGCGAGAACACCTACCTGATTTTCACTTCGGACAACGGAGGGATGGAAGGCGGGCCCACGGAGCGCTACACCGACAACAACCCTCTTGATCGCGGGAAGATCTCTGCAAAAGAGGGTGGCACACGCGTTCCGCTGATTATCACCGGCCCGGAGATTCCGGCAGGAGTGCAAACCGAAGTGATGGCAAATGGGCTCGATTTTTATCCCACGATATTGGCCATGACTGGAACATCACAACCGGAAGACAAGCAGCTCGATGGATGTAATCTGCTCCCGCTTCTTCGCACCGATCCTACAGATCCCAAACTTGTCGCCCAAGCCGATGGCTCGTCGCGTGACACGATGGTTTGGCATTTCCCCCATGGTGGAGCGCTGGAAAGCACCATCCGGACCGGCGACTACAAGCTGATTCGAAACTACGACCACATGGAAAACCCAGAGACTCCCGCTCTCGAACTTTTCCGGCTCTACGACACGAAATCGGGAACCGCGCAACGAGTCGACTTCGAGGAAGCCAAAAACCTGGCCGAAACTATGCCGGAGAAGACTGCGAAATTGAATCAGCGTCTCACCGAGATGCTGATTGAAATGGATGCGAGTTACCCATATTACAATCCTGACACGGCGGCGGCGTTGCCGCACAAGGACGAAGTCTGCATGGTCGACTCGCATAACCAAAAAGGGCAGAGGGTCGAATTCACTTTCGAGGAAATGGGCGCAAAAGTCGTTCGAGCTGACCTCATCTATACGCTCAACGGCGGTGACCGCTACGAAGAATGGTTCCGCGGGGTAGCGGATTTGGGCGAAGACGGAAAAGTTGTGGCGATGCTACCAGACGGGACCACGCACTACTTCCTCAATCTGATTGATGAGAACCAGTTCCTTCGCAGCTATCCACTGGCCAATTCGGAGAAGAAATCTTTCGCTGGATTTGCGATCTCAGCGACAGAAGGGAACCCGGGAAAAAAACAGGCGCGAACTGAAAGCGTCCCAAAAAATGGAAACCTAGATTTGAATCGCCCCTTTGACCGCTGGGATACCGACAAGAGTGGATTTCTCTCGTTGGAAGAATACAAAACCGGCCAGACGGACGGGATTAGCCTCGAACAACGATTCAAGAATTTCGACCGTGATGGTGACGGAAAAGTGACCCGCGATGAATTTGTGAACCGAGTAACGAACGCCCCCAGAAAAAAGAAGACGAAATAGATTTTTCGATCTAACAAAGATCTACATTGCGATTCTCAATTTCCCTAAGATGAAAAACATCCTCAAATTCACCGTAACTTCGATAGCGCTTGGTGCCGTAACCGCTGGCGTCTCCGCTGAACCAATATCAATCGAAACGTCTGCCGAATGGGCCACCGCCATCGAATCCTCCGATGGCATCACTTTAGACAAGGGGGGCGCATTCCCCACGGAGAAGTCCGGAACGCTCCTGACAAAGATTCAAGCTTTCGACAGCAAGCGATCGGCAACAGCGCTGACGATTGCACAGTCCCCAGTCTGGCAAAACTGGATTCCTACCGAGAATCTCGGACCCACCAATCTTCAGGATGCGCCAGTTCTTTTAACGATGGGGCCGGATAATTACTGGATGTTCGGACGTTACGGCAGTGGTCAGCCGCGCAGGAAGAAGGGCGAGAAAGCCAAGCAGGTTCCCAAGTTCGAGCCAGCAGCTGCTAGCCTCGAAGGATTTGATATTCCGCTTCAGACCACCCGATTTTCCAATCAATTCAACGCCACCGGCGGACTCAAACCTGGAAAAGGCGGCTACCACGCCTGGCAGAGCCGCGATATGAAAAACTGGGTCCACCACGGACCTGTTACCGAAGGTTTTTCCAGGTGGGTGACCAGCGCGGAAATGATCGACGGCAAGGCGCTGATCTATTATGATTTTCCCAACGATCAAGACCCGCATGTTTATGTTGATAGCGATCTAACTGATGGCGAGCCAGGCGAAAACAAAGGTATCGCGGTCAAAGACCCGTCGCATGGATCCGACGCTGGATTTATTTGCGACCTCGACGGCAACATGCACGTCATTATCGAAGACTGGAGTCCGATCTCTGCTAACAAGCGCTCCTGGGATTCGCCGCTCGCCGGACACGCCGTCAGTTCAAATGGGATCGGTGATTTTGTATTTGGGAAGCCAGCCGTCGACAACCGCACCAAGCCGACCGGAAAGATCGCGACCTACAATCACCCTCACTGGGCAAAGGAAGATCCAGACAATTACAAAACCAGCGTGGCCGAATACGAAATCCACGAGCCGGAACAGGAAGCCTACGGCGACTGGGCTGCTATCTGTATAGGAGGTCAATATTATCTCTTTGGCGACTACGATCCGGCTGGCGGCCACCAGATGAGTGTTGGCTGGTTCACCTCGCCATCGATCGATCAGCAATTTACGTGGTGCGACAACATCGGAAACGGCCACCCTGATCCTGACATTGCTTTCGCAGAGGGCCAGTTCTACCTCGCCACCCAAATGAAGACCGACTACGTCAGTCCCGGCCCTTGGGTTCGAGACCAACGGTGTGGAAAACTTTCTGGATTTTTTGATGCCGAGTGGGGTCTAGGAGGTCGGCAGCCCAACGCTGAGAAGACGGAATCTACAGGCTTCGAATCAGTCTCGAAAAGAGTCGGAATCACAACA